>JAYTPC010000134.1:0-20579 GCA_043747425.1 Bdellovibrionales bacterium | reverse complement strand
CTTTATTGCTGAAAAAATTATGAAATCAAAAGAAGTCGAATCTGACGCAAATTCAATTCAAGAGCGCTTGTAAAGGATCAGTATGAAAATTGGAATTTTTGGTGGCAGTTTTAATCCGCCCCACAATGGCCACGTAAATAGTTTAACCACTGTTCAGAAAAAAATGGGTTTCGACCTTATCCACATAGTTCCCAACAGTCAGAATCCGTTAAAAATTCCTATGGAAGGCCCAGCCAACGAGCACCGCTTAGAAATGTGCAGAAGCGCGTTTAGTTCTTACGGAAAGGCTTTCGTCGTCAGTGATTTGGAATTAAAGCGCGGCGGCAAAAGCTATACCATTGACACAATTAATGAGTTGCTAAAACAGTACAAAAGTAACCAGCTGTATTTAATTATTGGTGCTGACAATTTTGAAACGTTTTCGCAGTGGAAAGATTATAAAAAGATTCTTGAGCTTGTAAACATCGTGGTCACAACAAGACCGGGTTTTCAAATTCCTGAAAGCGAAAAAGAATGGCCTGATTATTTAACATCTTTTGTGGCAGACAGTGACTTTGGAACTTTAGAATTGACCACTGGCCGCTCGATCGAATTTATCACTTTAAATGACTTAGAAATTTCTTCTTCAGAGCTACGTAAAAAATTGCGTCTTGGCAGACCCACCGAAAAATTTCTACCACTAGCGGTAGAAAGTTATATTAAAGCCAACAGCCTTTATAAAGTTTCAAAAGAAAAAATCGCCGATTACAAAAAATTTACAGAATTTTGTTCTCAGGTACTGTTTGATAAAAAAGCTATCGCTGTTCGTGGTTTTGATTTACAAAATCATTCCACAATGTGTGATTATTCTTTAGTGGCCTCTGGAACAAGCACCAGACACACGACCTCGATGGCAGATAACTTAGTTAAAGCTATTAAAGATGAATTCAATGTTTATCCGTTAAGCGTTGAAGGTGTCGATGAAGGACGTTGGGTTGTGGTCGATTACGGAAGTTTGATTGTGCATTTATTCTATGACTTCGTCCGCCAAGAGTATCGTCTAGAAGACTTGTGGAAAGACGGCAGCGAACTATCGTTAGCTGATCATAAAATTCCTGCAAAATTGTAATCATGAAATGGCTTCTATTAGATTTTAAATCAGCCTCTGAACCGTGGTTTGAAAGCGCTGAAGCTAGCTACTTAAAAAAAATAAATCACTTTATTAACTTTGAAACCCTACATCTAAAAACCAACAAAGCAGACCGAGACCAAGCTGCTATCAAGATTAAATTTGAAGAATCACGTTTGCTAGAAAAGCTAACTGCTGATGATTACCTGATCATTTTCGATGAAAAAGGCAAAAAGCACGATTCTATTTCTTTCTCAAAAGTTATCGACAAAGCAGCTGGTTCCGGAAAAAAAAGGGTTGTGCTAATTATTGGTGGAGCTTTCGGTCTTAGCGACAACATAAGAAATAAAGCCACGGTCACGATCAGTCTGTCGGACATGGTGATGAATCATCTTGTTGCTGAGTTAGTCGTGCTGGAGCAGTTTTACCGCGCGCAAACAATTTTAAACCGTATTCCGTATCACAATTCTTAAAGTGAAACGAAAAACAGCAATCTGCAAGTTTTCTAATCTTGCAGACATTCAATGAATGCTTCATAAAATAAAACAAAAATTTTTTAATCCGACATGTCTGAGTTGTGGTTCTTATTTCGTAGAAGATCATTTGTTTTGCGCAACTTGTTTCAAATTCAAAATTAAACCGCGCATCGATGACACAGCGTTTTCGACACTTCATTCTGATTGTGTGCATCTGATTGACTGGATACCCGATGAAAGTGATCTGGTTTCTGAAATGGTTTACCGATTTAAATCTGATAAATGCTTTTATGCCTGGAAGTTTTATTCTGCTTTAGCTGTACAGGCACTGAAAAGGAAAATGAATGAAATGAACCAAGACATCGATTACATTATCACTGTTCCTGGATCCAAAAAGAGCTCAGTGCATTCAAAAGTTTTCGCTGATTTTGTGCAAAGAGAAATAGGTAAACCTGTTTTGGATGTGCTTGAAAAAAAGAAGCTATCGGCTGGAACAGTTGAGCAAAAAAAATTGAAGCGATGGGAAAGAACCAGCACTGAAATTCAAGTTCGTGAACAAATTACATACAGATTAAAAGACCTGAACCTAGCGCAGAAACATGTGCTTGTGGTTGATGACATTCTTACGACTGGAAGTAGTTTTAGAAAGACTATAGATGCTTTAGGGCCTGTGAAACAGTCTACCTTACTGACACTTTTTCACCGAAGACCTAAGCCCCAGTCGACACTTGTTTCCTAGCTTAATTTTGCTATATTCATGTCCATGAAGATTCTTTTAATAGCTCTGTTTCTTTTTGCATCGTGTTTTAATGCTTTTGGTAAAGTTAAGCCGACAAGTAAAGAAAAAGCCGAAAAAAAAGCAGCTGTAGAAATTCTGCAGAAATATGCTAATGCCAGCAACATCACGGTGGCTATCGAAAAACAAGACGAAAAGATGGCGCTTGGTACGAAGACCATTTCTGAGGGAACTATTAAATACTCTGCAGGGAAAATATATCTGGTTTTAAATTCTGATAAAAAAACTGAATTATATTTTAAAAATGGGAAGCTAACCTTGGTTGATTACCCAGATGTAGACTTTGATAAAGATGGAATCCGTAAGGTAACAGTAGTTGCAAAAAAAACTCCCGCTTTTTTAAAAAGCCTAATTAATTTATTTTCTGATCCTAAGATATTTTTTAGTGAATTTACAATTGTTGAATCCAGCATCAGTGGCGATAGCTTAACCCTGGTTTTAAAACCTAAGTCAGAAGACCTAAAAGAATTTAAGCTGATTTTAAATAACCAGCAAAAGACAATCGAATCCGTATCATTCGTTGATGATGTCAGTACCAAAACTTCAATTCGCTTTAAAAACTTAAATTTAAAAAGAAAAATTTCTAAAAGCACTTTTGAATACAAACCTCAAGCATCAGACCAGGTGGTTACACAATGATATCTAAAGAACAAGCTAACGACACAAAAAAGAAAGTTCACTTCATCAGCCTAGGCTGTCCAAAAAATCTTGTGGATAGCGAAATCATGGCTGGGACTTTGATGAAGGATGGCTATTCTGTGGTGGCTGATGCTGAAGGTGCAGACACTGTTGTTGTTAATACGTGTGGGTTTGTTGAAGATTCAAAAAAAGAGTCTATTCAAAGAATTTTAGATATGGCTCAGCTAAAGCAAGATGGCAAAATTAAAAAAATAGTCGTCGCCGGCTGCTTAACTCAGCGATACAAAAATGATCTTGTCGATGGCTTACCCGAAGCAGATTTATTTGTGGGCTCTGGAGAATTTCAAAATATCGCAAAAATTTTAAAGGATCATGAATCAGGCTCTAAAGGTAAAACATTCTTTAATTTGCCAACTTACCTTCAAGAAGAATCAACACCCCGAGTAAATTCGCAGCCGAAGCATCGTGCTTATTTAAAAATTTCTGAAGGCTGTATGAAGCGTTGTGCTTTTTGTGCCATTCCTTTAATTCGAGGGAATTTGCAATCAAGACACATTGTTAATATTGTCAATGAAGCGAAACTTTTAGCTGCTAGTGGAGTCGAAGAACTTATCATTATCAGCCATGATTTTACCGATTACGGTTGGGATATAAAAAGAAAAAATGCGGATGCGAAAGAAAGCCCTGTCGAGTTATTGCGTGAATTGGCAAAGGTCGATGGTATTCGGTGGATTCGATTACTGTATTTATATCCAGATGGCATTTCAGATGAAATGATCGATCTTATAAAAAACAATGACAAGTTCGTGAAATACTTCGACATGCCTTTACAGCATATCAATAACGATGTTTTGAAAAGTATGAACCGCAAAATGACCAAGGAAGAAATTGTCAGCGTGCTAACAAAAATTCGCCAGGAAATTCCGGATGCAGTTATTCGTACGCAGTTCATTGTTGGCTTTCCGGGTGAAACAGCAGAGCAGTTCGAAGATCTACTTAAATTTGTAGCCGAACAGAAATTCGACCGCGTGGGTTGCTTCAAATATTCGCCTGAAGAAAATACTCCGGGTGGCAAAATGGAAAAACAAATCGAAGATAAAATTAAAAATTTTCGCCATGATGCTTTGATGGAAATCCAGCAAAATATTTCTCGTGAAAAGCACAAAGCTTTTATTGGGAAAACCCTAGAAGTTGTTGTCGAAGGTCACAGTGAAGAAACTGAACTTTTGTTGCAAGGACGAATGTCACAGCAAGCGCCTGAAATTGACGGTGTTGTGCTGATCAATGACGGTCAGGCAGCTATCGGTGAGTTTGTGAAAGTACGTATTACCGACAGCATGGAGTATGATCTGATCGGTGAAATCGTTGATTAATTCTGAAAACTTTTTAGTTTTTGATCTCAGTAAATTAGGCACCGCCTATCAGATTATCAATTCGTTTGTAGATAGCGAAACGCTACATGTTTTTGAAATCAGCCCGATAGGCGCACAAGCAGTATTAATATTGATGTCAAAAGATTTGGTTTTGTTGCAGTTGGTGCACGGCCAGTCGTTATCACTTTACAAGACCGAGATTTTAAATTCTGTAATTATTGAAAAAGTTGATAGCAAAATTTTGAACCCTTATTTGAGTCAGCCTAGCCTGCCAAATACTGAAGTAAAATCGAACCTTCTTGTTTTGGAAACGAATGGGTTTGGGGCTGCGTTTACAAAAGCAAAACAACTTGTTGATTCAGGTTTAGATATCATTGATTTCCGAGCTATCAGAACATGTCCACCCAATTTAATAATCACGGCTACCAGTGATAGTATTGAAAAATTAAGTATGTTTGTGAATCAAGACACAACAAGCAAAGTTAGTATCATTCCGAAAGTGCAGAAATCGTTGCGATCTTATTTTGAAATTTTAAGTTAACCATTTTTTTCAGACTTATAAACCTTCGCATTTTTGAAGTATTTGGCTGTAGCTTGCAAGACTTTCTGATTTTTCATTCAAAAGAATTTTTAGTGCCTTTCGGATTTCAACGACAAGTTTGCTGTTTAAATTGCATGCCTTTAAAAATTGCTCGGCGGCCTCAGACCGCTTACCGTTTTTAAAAAAAGACCAAGCTAGCGCGACTCGGGCTCTGTCTGATTTGGGAACAACGGTTAGTGCTTTTTCAAAGCTTGCGGAAGCTTCCTCATAGTTCTTTTCAAGTTCAAACATTTCACCCAAGCAAACGTGACCCATTTCGGTCTCTTTTGTTTTCAAAGAATTTTTGAAATATTTTTTTGCTTCTTTAAATTTTTTTTGCTCTCGCGATGCAACACCTAAAAAAATACTGGCAAAAGGGTTTTTATTTCTAGCGATTTCTGCAAAGCAGTAATTTTCTGCTTCTGCATAGTGGCCATGTAAAATATAAGATTCACAAAGGGAAGCATCATGGTTTTTATTAGTTATTTTTCTAAGGTCGAAAAATATGGAAGCGGATTCAAAATAGTTTTTGTCGCTGATATAAACTTCAGCTAACAGTTTTAAGGCATCAATGTTTTTAGGATTTTCTGCAAGTATAGCGTTTAAGTTGTCACGCGCACTTTTTTTATCTTTTTTAGCGAATGCCATAATAGCGTCTGCCATGCGCTGGTCTGGGCCAGATAGTTTTTTCGTTTTTAAATCGTTAGCTGCCGCCTGTAACTCTTGCATTTTTTTTTGATCAGCTAATTCTTTAAAAAGTCGCAGCTGATAACTGATCATTTTTGGGTTCTTTACAATCCTGTCTTTGATTAAGTTTATCCTTTGTTCTTTCAGCTGGTCGCTAAAAAAAGCAACGGTATCGTAATCGTTGGTTCTACAAATAGACTGATATTCTTCATATTTGCCAGCGGTAGGTACCGGCACTGTGGGTGGTTGTGAAATTGTTGGAGCTGTAGACGGTATTGCAGATGAGGGCTGTGTGATTGGCGGAACCGGAGTTGCTGTGTTTAGTATTGTGCTTACCGCGGCAGCTGGCGCAGACGTCGATTGTGTTGCTGCTGGGGCACCGGTGACTTGAGCATGACTCATTTTGAGACAAATAAAAGAAATAAGTACTGCGATGTAAAATTTCAATAAGGCCTCAGTTGTTTGGTTCTAGTCCTAATCATCCGATAAGTTTTAGAGTGAAACAAGCAATCAGTTTTAAAAAACTTTGGTCGATCAAAGATTCACAAAACAGTGAAAAAGGCCAAGCCGTCATTGAATACATGCTGGTTCTAATTATTACCATCACCATGCTGTATTCGCTGAAAGGAGTTTTTAAATCTCTGGATGATTTCATGTACAGTTATATGGGCGCTTACGTTTCATGTCTGATGGAGTACGGAGAGTTGCCAGCTCGGGGAGTTGAGGCTGCAGAACTGAAGCAAAATCAAGGTGGCGGCAGTTCTGGCGGCAAAGTTTGTAATTCTAAATTTGATGGATTTACCTTAGCTGACGGAATTCGTGAAAAAGGTACTAGCGCCAGTGGCCCCCAGTTTGGAGGCTCAAAGAAATTCACAGATTCGAAAGCTAAAACGAATGCCGCCGGTGAAAAGTCAGCCGGTCAAAACACGACTGCCAATGCCGATTCAGCGGATTCTGATTCAAATAATGGAAAATCTTCATCCCGCTATGCAAATGGAAGAATTAAAAGATCCACGAATTCGCCCGGGACAGGAACAGCAGATAACGGAAGTGTCACTACAGACGACAAAACCCGCGTGCTAGAGGACGAAGAGCTGGCTGGGCCTAACAGCCGAGGACTGGGCGGAACACGGTCAACCAACATTGTTTACGAGCGTCGGCGGTACAAAGCCATCACTGGAAAATTAGCTGAAGACATAAATAAAAAATTGAAACCAGCACGCGCTCCGACATCCAGAACCTTGCAGACTATTGATGATGGAAATTACCGCATAGGTCCCAGAAAAAGTGTTTTTGTTCCGCCTGAAATTAAGGCAGCAAATAATACTGAGGACGATACTGATGGATTTCAGTTTGGAAAATTTATTAAATGGTTGATGATTGCTGGAATGGCGATCACTTTATTTATATTTTTCGGAAGTCAGATCATGAGTTTTATGAATTCACAGGAAAAATAGTTCTGCAGCACAACGCCTTGCACGATCTAAAGAATATACAATACGCCAGTTCGTGATTGAATCTTTATCCGAAATCGAAAATAACGCCTTATCCGAGGTTTACATTGATAGAAATCGTTAAGCACGACCAAGTTCGGTTTTTTAAATTGCACCAGGCTCAAGAACTTCTGCCACTTGTATATCGAGTCACCGAAGAGTCTGCGCGTGAAGTCCGATACTTGATGGGATGTATCGAAGCATTGCCAGATAAAAAATCTAACCGTGCTTTTGAAATTCAAGATCAGATCAATGCCATTATAGAAAAGTGGCAGAACAAGTTAGAACGCTTAGGAGCAAAACCAAAAGGATTGTGGCTAGCAGATTTCGACAATGGTGATGGCTATTTTTGTTGGAAATTTCCTGAAACTGCAATTTTACATAAACATGGCTACCAAGATGGCTTCACTGGACGTATACTGATTTCCTCTAACGAGGAATCCAATGAGAATTGCCCTAGCTCAAATTAATTCACGACTTGCCGGTTTCGAAAAAAACAAACTTAAAATTCTAGAGTACACTTTGCTTGCAAAAGAAAAAAAAGCAGAGCTGGTTATTTTTCCTGAAGCCAGCCTTTTTGGCTATCATCCGTTTGACCTGCTTGAGCGCGAAAGCCTAGTCGATCAACAGAACAAAGAACTAAAAGACCTTGTTAAAAAATTACCAAAAGACATTACTGTGCTTATTGGTGGTTTTGTTAAAAACAAAACCAAAAAAGGCAGACCCTATTTTAATGCTGCGTTTCTATGTCAAAAAAATAAAATCATTAAAACGTTTTATAAAGAATTACTACCAACTGGCGATGTTTTTGATGAAGCCCGATTTATTGAAAAGGGCAGTGTCAAAGACAACTACTTTAAATTGAAAAACAAAAATTTTTTTTTAACGATTTGCGAAGATATTTGGGCCTGGGAAGACAAAAAGTCTAAATCTGATTACAGCACAAACCCACTTGTTTGCGTGAAAAAGAAAAAAATAGATTTAGTTATTAACCTTAGTGCCTCACCGTTTTTCACTAATAAAATTTCAAAGCGTGAATACATGGTTCAAAAAACGGCCAGTTACTTCAAAGCTCCGTTGGTCTACGTCAATATGGTCGGCGCCCAAGACGAAATCATTTACGACGGCCAAAGCTTTGTCATGACTGCAAAAGGCGAAAAGAAATTATCGTGCTTGGCCTTTTCAGAAGACCTGAATGTTTTTGATTTAGCCACCCTGAAGGACTGGAACGCGACTGAAGTTTTTGGTGTCAGAAAAAAAGAATCTGATGTCGAACTTTTAAGAAAAGCACTTGTTCTTGGGATAAAAGATTTTTTAGAAAAAAATAATATTAAAAAAGTTCATTTCGGTTTATCCGGTGGAATCGATTCAGCAGTCCTTGCTTGCTTGGCTGCAGATGCTGTTGGTCCCCAAAACGTGCAGCTATTTGCTTTGCCAACAAAATTTAATGAAAAAATCAGCCTTACGCTGGCAGAGAAATTAGCAAAAACACTGATGATCAATCTGAAAACGATTTCAATTCAAGGAATGTTTGAATTTATAAAAAATATTTTAGATCTAGAATTTTCAATCACTGATTTTAATCTGATGCATGAAAATTTGCAATCCAGGCTGCGGGGCTTGGTGCTAATGGCATACTCGAATTTTACTGGAAGCTTGCTGTTAACCACGGGGAATAAATCAGAGTACGCAACAGGTTATGCGACCCTTTATGGGGACATGTGTGGTGGGTTGGCTCCGCTAGGTGATTTAACAAAAAAGCAAGTTTATCAGTTAGCTGCATTGTACAACAGTGAAGTTGAAATCATACCAGAAGAAATTATCACAAGACCACCATCAGCAGAGTTGCGTCCTAATCAAAAAGATCAGGACTCGTTACCGGGCTATGATACTTTGGATAAAGCCGTTGTTAACTTAGTAGAGAAAAAACAAAAAACAAAAAGTAAGACCGAACAGTGGTTAGCCAGTGTTCTGATGAAAACTGAATTTAAACGGTGGCAGGCAGCGCCTATATTAAAAGTTTCGGAACATTCGTTTGGTCGCGGTAGACGTTATCCGCTGACTCATGAAGCTAGAAAAATATAATAAAATCTAACATTTAAAATACAAAACCCATTTGCTTTGGTTGGCGCTCGATCTGTGGAAAGCGAAGCTCTGTTTTACCAGTCAGAGCTATTAGGTTTTCAATTTGTGGTGGCTTTCCACCAACAGAGATTCTTTTTACCATTTCAAGAAAAACATTTCCGCAGTAAGTAGCATCTTCTTCGGCACGGTGAAATCCGGTGGATGAAATTTTTAAATGTTGAACCAAAGTACCCAGTTTGTAATTTGGTAAACCTGGAAACACTTTACGACTGATCGTTAGCGTATCAATGATTAAACCTACTGGTGCTGGAGATTCATATTTTCTGATATCTACAGTTAAAAAACCAGCATCGAAAGGCGCGTTGTGTGCGACCAGAATAGAGTTTTCACAAAAGTCAGCAAACGAGTTCAGTAACGTATCGATTTTTGGTTTGCCGCGCACCATGTCGTCTGTGATCCCATTTACTGCACTGGCTCCGGGAGGAATAGCCCTTTGTGGATCAACAAGCGTGGAAAAAACACTTTCGACGATGCCATTATTAAAACGAACTGCACCTATTTCGACAATTTGATCAACGCCGGGAACAGTACCTGTAGTTTCTAAGTCAAAAGCTATGAATCTCATACTAAGTTTGATACAAACAAATTGTGTCTGTATCAACAAAAACACTGCATATTGTAGGAGAAACAAAAGCGATTGCATTCAAAGTGAATGATAATTTGCTTCAGGTGCTTAATGCCGCCAAAGTGAGCATCAATCAGGCATGTGGTGCAAATGGTTCATGCACGTCGTGCAGAGTAATAGTCATCGGTGACAAAAACTGTCTAACACCACGAACCGAAATAGAATCTGAAAGAGCCGCTGAAAGACAATTTGAAGACAATGAACGCTTAGCCTGCCAAGCTTTCTTGTTGGATTCTGTGTTGATTGAAATTCCACAATTTGTGACATGAACTATTCGACATAATAATTATTAGTGTAAATCCACGTTAGCCACTTCACCGCATCTGGCAGCGGTAATCTTGGACTGATGCGGACTTGAATGCGATAGACGCCAGGCCCTGGAACCGGAAAAAGACCTTCGAATGTATTTAATATATCGATACGTTCGCCGTTCTTGTACAAAGCCACTTCGTAATAGGCTGTTGGCTCGGATGGCAGTTTGAAATAGATTTTTAAATTTTTATTGTTTTTCGTTGATCCACCCATAGAAATTCTTTTTTTCTCTTGGTCATTTATTAAATAAGTCTGAAAACCGCGAGAGTCTCCGAGGGCATCAAAACAAATATAAAATTGACCCTGCTTCAGCGCCGACAAAATAGCATTTCTGTCGTTCTGCATGTTGCCGCTAAGTTCAGATGAAAGTAATAAATGGTTTGAAACAATACTTAACGTTCTTTCATAGCTTGGAAATTTAACAAGCCAGTCTGTCAGGGGAATGGCTCGCGCCGATGCCTCTGCACCTGCCGTCGCCACGAAATGACGCTTTTGAGAAACCTGATCGAATAAATTAATTTCTGCTGTGGGCTCTTGCGATAGCCGAATTAATGCCAGTTTTGGATTGAACGGGTATATCAGTAAACTCCAAAGGGTAGAAAGTTTAGATTTCTCCCATGAATTTTGCGATAAACTTTTCAAGTTCACAATTTCAATAGCATCTAAACCGTTTGGCATTTCACCGGTCCACTGAAAGCCTTTGCCAAAAGGGTGTGCCAGTGAAATAAAATCTAACATATTTTTTTTTGTATCTTCAGAAAGCAAATCTGAAAGTTGCAAGTGAGATTCGCCCTTTGCCAGCCCCAGATTTTTTTCTTGAGCAGAAAAATAAAGAAGGCGTGAATCTTTGTAACTGTATTTAGCACCCTGCAAGACGCCGACATTTTGAAAATAACTATCGTCTGGTATTTTTTGTACAGGGTTTAAATCAGTGATTAAAATAAAATTGTTCTCGGCTTTTTTGGCTTCGCTAAGAACTACGCTTAAAGGTTCTGAACCAATCGACTGGTTAGTATGAATATTCATACTAAGCCGGTAATCATAGTATAAATCTGATGTTTTTACTTTTCGTGGAACAAAGTTCAATTCGAACTGCGACACATAAAAGCCGTATATAAAAAAAGTGATCAATAAGAATGTAAGTAGAGAAAAGAACCTAGTCATAGCTAACCTGATAGAGCTCTAGGTTTAAGTTGTCAAACGATTCTAATTTTTGAAACTTGGCTGTGCTTAAGTACTCAGGCCAACCCACACCAGGATCCTTCAGTACAAAAAACTTTTTGCTGACAGGTAGTGACACTGAAAGCTCGTCAAAAAAATCTTTTCTGGAAAAACCTTTTAGCTTTGGGACTAAGATTCCGCTTTGCCAGGACAGCAGCGACGATATCTGATAGGTCGGTCCAAAAAGGGGCCTGAAATCTTGAGCCACCTTTTCAAGAATTTGAATGTCACTTGTGGTGTATTGATTTTTAATTAATGCTTTTCCTGAATCAGTCTGCAAAGCAACCAGAATAATTCCGTAGACTGTCAACCAGTAATAAAAAGTCCAAGAAACTTTTTTTCGATCGGCATGGATTACAAAATGACTAACAGCATGTGGGTGAGCCACGATCGGCCAGTTGGCTTCGACCACAGATTTAAAAGTGCTAGTTACAAAAAATAAAATTTGCGAAAGTGAAAAAACACGGTCTGTGGATTTGCTAAATAAGTTAAACAGGCTTAGCAACACGAGCGGACTAAGAATTAATGCCTGACCAGCAAGGTAACCCCACGTCCATTCAAAATCATAATAAGATCTGCCAAAGCCGTGGTTTATTTGAAATAAAAACGAAGCCCATTGATTTTGATAATTCCAAATGAGTACCGGTGAAGAAAACAGTAAACCCACTGCAATGGTTATGAGGATTCCCTCGAGTCTAAGCTGTTTAAATTTTTTACTGAATAATAAGCTTACAAATCCTGCGATAACAAACAGAACGATATGATATTTTGAACAAAATCCAAGACCTAGCGAACTTCCGAATAAAAAATACCAGCGCCTTTGTGGATTTTCTAATATTTTCAAGAAGAAAAAATAGGATAGGCTCCAGAAAAAAACCAGCGGAACATCCGGAGTTGCTAGTATCGATCCTATGCCCAACAACGGGTTCAAGACAAACAAGGCCAAAAAAATCAACTGCTGTTTTTCAGATGCATTTTTTTGATTTAAAAGATTTAACCAAATTGCGATTGTTCCCGTACCAAGTAACAGGAAAAAAAAGCGAACAGCCAGCGGATCGTGAAACGGAACAACCAGAGTGCCTAGATATATTAACCAGCTGACCATGGCCGGGTGATCAAAATAACTAAGCCGTGGATACAGTGACCAGATATAATAATAAGATTCATCAGCAACTAAGGGGATAAAGCTAGCCAGTAAGCATTTAATCAAAAAAACAAAGACTAAAAAACCGAAGAGCTTTTTTGGCATTAGAATGTAAGTCGTATGGGTTTGCTGCCGGCGGAAACTTGGCCTTTATCAATGCCATTCAAAATAAGTCTAAGTCCACTGCCATCTTCTGCTTTTAAATGAAGGCCTGCTGGTGACCGGATAACTTGAATTTCTTTGCTAGATAGCTTTACGCGCGTGAATACTTTGGTATTTCCTTTTGCATAAAAAAATTCTGCATCTTTTTTTGCTTCTACAATCAATTCGATAGGTTGTCCCAACGAGGGCTCAAAATCACTGGGACTTGATGTTGTGATGCTCATCGCTGAAATTGAATTTTCATCAATTTTTTCTGCAGGCTTTGATGCCTCGGTAACTGGTGGTGCTATCGGAGTAACTGAGGACATTGCATTTTCGGATCCTAAAGGACTTGTCGAGCTGATCGGAGCAAGTCCGTTTTCAGTTTGCAGCAAAGGTTGCACCACGGCAACGGGCTCGACGACAGATTCTTTTTGATATTTCGTGATGACATTATTTATTACAAGTATAACGACAAGAAGAACTGCTGCTATTGATGAGTAAACTAAAGTTTTCTTTTTGCTATCTAGATTGATGTCTAAATTCGTCGGTGTTTTTGTGGCGCTTTTATTTTTTTTTGTTTTAGCTTTGGTTGGATCCATCAGTGGCTGTGGCGGAGGGACCTTTGGTAACGGCTGCGTAGAACCCATTTCTTCTAGAAATTGCCGCAATATAAGATCAGCATCCAGCTTCAAAAATTGTGCATAGCTTTTTACAAAACCCCGGATGAATGTTTTTGCTGGCAGTTCATCGATGGCTCCGGATTCTATAGAGGTGATGATTCGAGAACTTAGTTTTAGGGAACTAGCAACTTCAGCGACAGTGTAATTCTTTTTAAGCCGTTCTGTTTTTAATAGTTCGCCAGTTATTTTCATAAAGTACCCTTTTTGATTAAAGCCAGCATTTGCTTAGCCTTGTCATAGTGCACGCCCATCGGAAATATTTTTACCAATTCTTCGAATCTTGCCATGGCTCTGTCCCGCTGATTGTTTCTGTAAAACGCAAGAGCTGCATAATAATGAGCCTCATCAATTGCGACTGGCCGACAAAATGAGATTGCTTTTTCTAACTGATCTGTTGCTAGGCCAAGCTCTTTTAGCTCGAGAAAAGAGCGTCCTAAATAGACATGAGTCATGCAGTTTTCTCTGTCAGATTCCAAAGATTTTTTCAAATATACTTTGGCAGCCGAGTATTTTTTTTGTTTAAATTCTAAAATTCCATAGTTTGCATAAACAGAGGCGTAACCTTGAAATGTTAAATCTTTCAGAGCCTCTATCAAAAATGGTTCTGCTTTTCTGTACTGACCAATTTCAGTATATACGCGTGCCAGATTGTTTTTTGCTTCCGTGTAATCAGGTTTGTAGGATATGGCCTGCAGATAATGTCTTTCTGCAAGTTCATAACGTTCTCGTAAAAAATAAACTAAGCCTAAGTTGCTGTGAACAACCGGGTTCTTGGGGTCGATGTCTTCAGCAATTAAAAGTTCTTTTAATGCCAGCGGAAGATTGTCTTTTTGGATATAAGCAATGGCGATTTCCATATGCAATTCGGCAGTTTCTTGTTTTTCAGACTGCTGCATAGACGCACAGCCAAAAAGAACCGTTTGGAAAAAAAACAAAAGAGAAACGAATTTCATTATTTTAGCGTAACACTTAGTGCATTTGAGTCAATCGAGCAGGCTAGGCTTTCGTTAACAGAATGACGGTTTCAAAGTGATCAGTCTGCGGAAACATATCATAAATTTGTAGGCTGACTATTTGGTAACCTGACTGCTCTAAACGCAACTTTTGCAAATCTCGAAGTAAACTGACCGGATGACAGCTGATATATAGAAAATTTTTAGTGCTGGCGGCGGCGATTTTATCAATCACAACTTCACTGCAGCCTTGTCGTGGGGGATCCACAAGAATAAGATCTTGCGACAGAGGTCGTCGTTTTACAAAGGCATCACAATCTGCAGTGAAAAAACTAAGTCGTTTTTGTAATTTTAATTCAGTTAATTTCTTAACAGCCGCAATGGTCAATTCCGGATTTAGTTCGGCAGCTTCAATTTGTGCTAAAGGTAATTTTTTTGCTAGATCAATCGTGAAGTTACCAGCCCCGGCATAAAGTTCGCTAATTGTTTTTGGCTGTATCGCAGTCACCAGGTTTGTGATGTGGTTTTGTAAAAGAGTGTTCATTTCGGTGTTCACCTGAGCGAATGATAAACCCTGACCCTTTTCACCGATTCGGTTGTATCCAAAAACGTTGTCTTCTGAAATTTTAAGCTCGTATTTAACGACGCTTGGGCCCGATGGCTTTAAACTTTGTTTTATATTGGGTATTTCATCGGATATTCGCTGATCGGCAATCAGACAGGCATCAATATCAACAATATGATGTGATTTTTCTTGGAAATATCCTAATAAATTGTCTTGGTGTTTAAGTTGTATTCGATTTCTATAGTGAAAGCTTTTTGGCGACCTAACAGTTGGTAATAAATCATATTTCATCAAAGGCAAAAACTTTTTAAAAAGCTCTTTCAATAGCAATTCTTTTTGATGGATCTGTTCGTCTTCTGTTAACTGCTGCCAAGAGCAACCGCCACAACGATTGGCATAAATACAGGGTGGTTCCCGCCGGCTATCGCCAGGTTTCATGATTTGTAAAATAATGCCATTTAAATAGTTTTTTTCAACAGCAGTGATTTTTATTTTTAATTGATCACCAGGTGCTGATTTACCAACAAAAACAACCAAAGATTTATCATCAAATGGAATTCTGGCAACCCCATCACCGCCAATGGCCATTTTTTCTATTTCTACAAGATGTTCAGAATTTAAAAGGGACTCTAACGAGTCCCTTTTTGTGGTCAGTTTTGTCATTTTTTTAAATTACATGTTCACTAATTCATGGCGATCAAAAAAGATCGCTAATTCACGCTCTGCAGAAGCAACAGAGTCTGATCCGTGCACTGCATTTTCACCCATAGAGTCACCGTGCTTTGCGCGGATAGTTCCAGAATTTGCTTTTTTAGGATCTGTTGCGCCCATGATTTCACGGTTTTTCAACACTGCATTTTCACCAGTTAAACACATCATAACTACTGGTCCCGATGTCATGAATGATACCAATTCACCGAAAAAAGGACGTTCTTTGTGTTCAGCGTAAAACAATTCGCACTTTTCTTTTGAAAGCATGCCTAGTTTTGCGCCGGCAATTTTTAATCCAGACGTTTCAAACGTGTGAATGATGTCGCCAATTGCATTTTTTTTAACTGCGTTTGGTTTAATAATTGAAAAAGTTCTTTCTGTAGCCATTTATATTCCTTTGTTTTGTTTTAATTACTTCAGCATTGATTTTAAAGTTGTACCCATATCTGCAGGAGATCTGGCGATTTTGCAACCTGCAGCTTCTAAAGCTGCAAATTTTGCCTCGGCAGTTCCTTTGCCGCCACTGATAATAGCGCCAGCGTGACCCATGCGTTTACCGACCGGAGCCGAAGCGCCGGCAATAAAAGCCGCCACAGGCTTTTTAAATTCTTTTTTAATGTACTCGGCAGCTTCTTCCTCTGCCGACCCGCCGATTTCACCAATCATGATAACAGCATCGGTGTCCGGGTCTGCATTAAATAGCTTTAAAACGTCGATGAAATTGGTGCCATTTACGGGATCGCCACCAATGCCCACACATGTGGATTGTCCCAGACCTAAAGCAGTTAATTGACCAACGGCTTCGTAAGTTAAAGTTCCTGATCTTGAAAGAACGCCAATACGACCTACTTTATGAATATGGCCTGGCATAATGCCAATTTTACATTGTCCCGGAGTAATCACGCCCGGGCAATTTGGTCCAATAAGGCGGGTTTTTTTGCCTTCCATGTATTTTTTTACTTTCACCATATCTAGAACCGGAATTCCTTCGGTGATACAAATGACTAAATCCAATTCAGCATCGACAGCTTCCATGATGGAATCAGCAGCGAATGGTGGTGGAACAAAAACCATAGAAACATTGCAACCCGTTTTAATTTTTGCTTCTTTGACCGTGTTGAAAACGGGCATACCCAAATGAGTCGTGCCACCTTTTCCGGGAGTTACTCCGCCGACCATTTGTGTGCCATAGGCCTTACATTGTTCAGAGTGAAATGATCCTTGAGATCCGGTTAAACCTTGGCAAATAACCTTGGTGTTTTTATCAATAAGAATAGCCATAATTATTTTCCTTTTATTGCGGCGGTAATTTTTTTTGCCGCATCTGTTAGGTCATTAGCTGGAATAATATTTAATCCGCTTTCTGCCAGAATTTTTTTACCAAGATCGACGTTGGTTCCCTCAAGACGAACAACTAAGGGAACTTTCAAACCAACTTCTTTTGAAGCTGCGATGACGCCTTCAGCGATAACATCACACTTCATGATGCCGCCAAAAATGTTGACTAAAATTCCCTTCACGTTCGGATCACGCAGGATAATTTTAAAAGCATTGGTTACTTTTTCTTTGTTAGCTCCGCCGCCAACATCTAAAAAGTTCGCTGGAGTGGCACCGTGCAATTTAATAATATCTAAAGTGGCCATCGCAAGACCTGCGCCGTTAACTAAACATCCAATAGTTCCATCTAATTTAATGAAAGCCAGATCAAATTTTGATGCTTCAATCTCTGTTGGTTCTTCTTCATTTAAATCACGAAGTTCTAAGATTGCTGGCTGACGGTATAAAGCATTCGGGTCAAAATTCATTTTTGCATCTAAACAAATAACATCGTTTTCTTTTGTAACAACCAAAGGATTAATTTCTGCAATCGAGCAGTCGCAATCAATAAATGCTTTGTACAAACCCATGAAAAACTTTGTTGCTTTGTTCACAACGTCCGGAGACATGCCAATGGCGAAAGCCAATTCGCGCGCCTGCCATGCACCCAAGCCAACAGCCGGATCAATATCAACTTTTACGATCGCGCCAGGATTGTGTTCAGCAACTTCTTCGATATCAACGCCGCCTTCGCTGGAAGCCATCATGGCGACTCGGCCAGTGGCTCGGTCGATTAAACAAGCGACGTAATATTCTTTCAGAATATTACAGCCAGCTTCGACAAAAATTTTATGAACTTTTTTGCCTTCAGGCCCTGTTTGATGAGTGACTAATGTCATGCCCAACATGTTTGCGGCCAAGGTATGAACTTCATCTAAAGATTTAGCGATTTTTACTCCGCCACCTTTACCGCGCCCACCAGCATGAATTTGCGCTTTTACAACCCACAAGCTGCCACCAATTTCTTTGGCTGCACTTACGGCCTCATCGGGAGAGTTAGCTACTTTTCCCTTCAGTGTTGCGACGTTATATTTTCTTAAAACTTCTTTGGCCTGATATTCGTGAATATTCATTTTAATTCCTTACTGAACGTTTTTTAAAGCAGATACTAAAGTGCGAACAGCTTCTACGGATTTATCAAATTCTGCTTTTTCATCAGCGTTCATTTTAAAATCGATAATTTTTTCCATTCCCGAGCCGCCAAGTTGGCACAAAACACCAACCATTAATTTATCATTCACGCCGAATTCTCCATTTAATTCTACAGCGCACGGAATAATTCGTTTTTGATCTTTCAGAATCGCTTCTGCCATTTCAATCGCACCACGAGATGGTGCATAATAAGCAGATCCTGTTTTCAAATGACCGCCAATTTCAGCGCCCGCTTGTTTCGTTCGAGCAACAATCGCGTTGATTCTTTCCATAGAAACTAAATCAATCAGTGGAACTGAACTAACGGCTGCAGTTCGTACAACCGGCATCATCGCATCACCATGATTACCCAGAACAACTCCGGTGACGTCCTTAATAGACACATTTAATTCTTCAGCGATAAAGGCACGAAATCTTGCAGAATCTAATGATCCGCCCATGCCGATGACTCTTTCACGTGGGAATCCAAGCTGTTGTTTTGCGTAAACAGCCATAACATCCATTGGGTTACACACAACGATCACAATAGAATCTGGAGCATGCTGTTTTATTCCAGCACAGCAGTCTTTGACGATTTTAGCGTTGATGCCGACCAATTCGTCACGGCTCATACCTGGTTTACGGGGCATACCCGCCGTTAAGATAACAACGTCTGCGCCAGCAATATCTGCATAGTTCGAAGTTCCTTTTACACGCGTATCGAACTTTTCGATCGTTGATGACTGCATCAGATCCATGGATTTACCGATGGCTGCACCTTCATTGATATCGACCAAGTAAACATCACCTAATTCTTTTTGAGCAGCCCAGTGAGCCGTTGTTGAACCAACGAATCCAGCACCGATGACTGCGATTTTTTTTCTTTTGTGTGGTGTAAATGCCATTTTTAATCTCCTTAAAGTATGATGTAAGCTTGGCGACAAGCTAAAATATGAATTTGATATACCTAAAAATTTTAGAAGATTACTGATTAAAGAACAAGTCAGATCAAACCGAGTCATTGGTAAATCATCGAATTACGAATTATTTTTGATGGCAACTATTTGAGCACGTTATTGGATTTAACTTGATCGATACACCAATATTCAAGAAACTAGAGAGAACTTAATCATCACCCAGAGGTTGTATGAAAAAAATAATAATTCTTACTGTTGCCGTGCTTGTTCACTCTTTATCTTTTGCACAATCTAGTTTTTCGCAAACAGGCCAAAACTCGACATCCCCGAATCGATCTGTTTTCGACAAGTATCAAAATTTCGCTGCAGATGGTGTCGAGCTTTACGAATCTAACTTGGAAATGAAAGCTTACAAAAGGTTCGGACTCGGGCTTGTAACTGGAGGAGCTGCCGGATTATTGGGTTTAAATACCGAAATAAATCTGGATCCAGCCGAAGCCGTCGTTATCGGATTGGGCACAGGTCCCAGTTACAATTCGTTCAATCTTGGTTGGAAGCACAATTTTGTTGGTAACTATTTATCTCCCTACACAAAAGTCGGGTATTCTAAATGGTTTAACTCATCTGGAAGCTCTAGTTCAGCAGGCGAATCCGATATTCTAAAGCGGGTTTTAACGGCGGATGAAATAAAAAATAATCGTTTTAGTGCTGATTTTATCGTTGCTAGCGCGGGTTTAGAATACAACCAATTAGAAGGCGATTTATCTGGCGTTAATTTTTTTGGTGAACTTGTTCTGTTAGCTGAATTAGAAAAAACAATTGTTATTCCAGCTGGTGCCGTCGGAATTATTTATTACTACTAAACAATTCATATTTTTTTTGGCTTAGCAAATTAAAGCTAGTTATTTCATACACTTAGAGAAGCCACCAAGAAGACTTAAAAAATCAAAAACAAATTTTAGACATAAAAAAACCCTTGGTTATAAAGCCAAGGGTCTTCAAAGCTATCGCTTTAAAAAAACTACTTCTTTTTCTTTTTAGTAGCTTTTTTTGCAGATTTTTTTGCAGTTTTCTTTGTAGCTTTTTTTGCTTTCTTCTTTGCCATTGTAAGTCTCCCTTGTGTGATTTCATTTCTGATCTCACAGTTGTTGTTGTTTAGACCTTTCAGTCTTCCTTAATAAAATTGTTAATAAAACGACAAGCTTCGTCAACAAAAATATTTCTTGCATCCATTTTGCGTTCATCAATCTCGAAAAGGAGGTTGATTCATGCTTGAGATCTTGATTTCGATGATCGGATTCGTAATTATTTTCCGAATTTTGACTCATCTACAAAAATTTGAAGTGTTAAATCAGAAAAAAGTGATTCTCTTGTTCTTTATTTTCCAACTTCCGATCTATTTACCGCTGATTTTCAAAGAACTTTTCTTATTTACTGTTATCTATATCGGTCTTTTTTTGCTGAGCTTGATCTTTTTACAGAAAATATTCAGGTTTTTCGTC
>JAYTPC010000133.1:0-1443 GCA_043747425.1 Bdellovibrionales bacterium | reverse complement strand
AAGATATTCATCCGAACTGACATTTTGAGGAATTGGATTTTATCGCAAAACCGATAATCGGTTTTTGTCGAAAAAAGGAGATTCTATGTCAATTCGGAAGGTGCAAAATAGTTTAGGCGTTACTCGCTGGGAAGTCCGCGTTTATGAAGGTGGTAGGGGTTCACGCTATATTAGCAAAAAGTTTATTAAAAAATCAGATGCTGATAGTTGGCTACTTGAGTTTGAAAAAACAAAGGTAGAGCGCGCTCGAAATCCCTTTTCTTCAGTTAGCTTTGAGGGAAAAAATTTCCGAGAAGAAGCTGAGTACTGGCTAGCAGACGGTAAGTACCGCTTTTCTGCAGGCCACTTGCTAAAATCAAGAGTCGTTATAAAGGACTTTTTAGACGCCCAGGGGAATTTGCAGATTGAAAAGTTCACCCCGGAGCTTTTAACCAGGTTTCAACAAAGTGAGCTTCAAAAAGGATTAATGCCAGCAACAGTAAATCGGAAAACAGAAGTGCTGACGGCAATCCTAAATTTTGCTGTGAAGCAAAGAAGGATTCCATTTAATCCATCTACTGGTTTTAAAAAACTACATAAGTCACAAAAGGAAATGGATTTCTGGAGCCAGGAAGAGGCAAAAGATTTTTTATCATTTATAAATGATAAATATCCTGCAGGCTCTAGTTCTCGTTGGATCTATGTAGTCTACTTGTTAGCTCTGAACACCGGCCTTCGGGCAGGCGAGATCTGGGGTCTGAAAGCTTCAGATGTTATGGAAGCGCAAAGCACGATTGCTATTAAAAGACAGTTTAACCGTGTGAGCCTTAATTTTACGCTGCCTAAAAGTAAAAAGCCTAGGATTGTTCCGTGTAATAAGACGCTTATGAGTGAGCTTAAAAAATTGATCCAAAAAAAATGTCTTTCAAGCCAGGACACCATTTTTAGAAATGAAAAGGGAAATCCAGTTTGCCACGATAATTTCGCAGATCGAAATTTTATAAAAGATTTAGAATCATGGGGCGGGAAAATGATCAGGTTCCATGATTTGAGGCACACAGCGACGACATTATTAATCTCAGGCGGTGTTGATCTAAAAACAGTGAAAGAGATCTGCGGGCACGCCGACATTGCAACCACGATGAACTACGTTCATTTAGTGAGTGGTGCGATCGAGAAAGTGGCAGCAACATTTTCGATTGCTCCAGAGAAAATGGAGGTGAGTCGATCTCTAAAGATTGTGAAATAGATGGTAGGGTGTGCGGTGGACTACGGATAGGTTCTGAAAGTGGTGAACGTTTGGTAAACGTTTTTTGAGTTTTTTAAGCATTTTTGAGATTTTGTGAATTTGAAATTTATGAGTAATTTCAGTAAGTTAGAAATGGTTGCGGGGGCAGGATTTGAACCTACGACCTTCGGGTTATGAGCCCGACGAGCTACCAGACTGCTCCACCCCGCGACAAG
>JAYTPC010000132.1:0-22254 GCA_043747425.1 Bdellovibrionales bacterium | reverse complement strand
AACTCTCCAAGTAGTCAGGCCTTTACGGTGCCTGGTAGAAACGCCAACCCCTATTGTCAGCTTATATTTGGGAACAAATCCTTAACTTTTTCTTAACTTAACTGTGTTTCTACAATCACCTTACAACGGGCTTAGTTTCAACCAAAACTAATTATAACGCAAAGCATTAGCGGCGCATTGAAAACATTACATTCCTCATCTACTTTTGAAATCCTATGAACAACTTCGTGGTTTCTAAATTTGGTGGCACATCCATGGGGGATGCCCAGTGCATGCTTCGCAGTGCTCAAGTCTCTGTATTGCAAAAATCTAATCTGGTCGTTGTTTCGGCGACCTCAGGCACAACAAATTTATTAATAGAATTGGCACAATCCGCAGAAAAAAAAACATGGCCAGAAGCTGAAGCTATCATTAAAAAAATATCAGGTATTCATTTAAAAATTGCGAATGATTTAAAGCTTCCCGAACAACAGCTTAAGACCATCAACTTACTGCTTACAGAATTAACGGCCGTTGCACAGGGAATTTTTTTATTAAAAGATTGCTCAACCAAAGCACTTGATTTTCTTCAAAGTTTTGGAGAACGCTTGTCTTCGGTATTATTTACCTTCGCATTATCTGAACAAATAAAAAAAACCAATCCACATGCCATTGTAGAGTGGCTGGACGCGCGGAGTATTATAAAAACAGACGCTCAGTTCGGAAAGGCGCGGCCGTTAACTGAACGCACGATCAAACTTGCAGAAACTCAGCTGACACCAAAAATAAAATCTGGAGTTGTATTTGTAACTCAAGGCTTTATCGGTGAAACCTTAGATGGTAAAACCACGACACTTGGACGTGGCGGTAGTGATTATTCGGCAGCCTTATTTGCTGAAGCTATTTCAGCAAATATTTTAGAAATTTGGACCGACGTACCTGGGATCGCAACCACAGACCCGCGGATTTGTGCGGACGCTAAATCATTAAAAGAGATTTCATTTCAAGAGGCATCAGAACTTGCCACTTTCGGAGCTAAAATTTTGCATCCGGCGACATTAATTCCAGCAATCCGAAAAAATATTCCCATCTTTGTAGGATCTAGCTTTGATTCTGTTAAACAGGGCACTTGGGTACTAAAAGAAGTTACTGAATGGCCTTTGGTCCGCGCATTAGCACTGCGAAAAAAACAAATTCTGGTGACCCTGTCTACGCCTGAAATGCTACATAGCCATGGTTTTTTGTTTGGTATTTTTAAAATCTTTAATGACCACAAAGTCAGTATCGATGCGATAACCACAAGCGAAATCAGCGTGTCTTTGACCTTAGACGACAGCACTTTACTAAATAAAAGCCTGATCGAAGATTTATCTAAAACAGCAGATGTACAAATTGAAGATAACTTGGCTTTGGTAAGTCTGATTGGAAATAATATTAACCACACGCCAGGACTTGCAAAAAAAATATTTGAAGCTATTTCTGATATCAATGTGCGCATGATTTGTCTTGGCGCTAGTAAGCATAATTTTTGCTTTTTAGTAAAAGAAGAAGACGGTCCTTCGGCTGTACAGAAATTACACCAGCAATTTATAAGTTAATGATTCCTAATTTCTAGTAGCTGTTTCTGTTTGGATTCGCAGTTCTCCATATGCTGCATCAAATCTGATTCTGTGTCTTCAATCTGTTGACTGACTTTAGATAATTCCATCGCTTTTGCTGCTGCATCACTGCCTTGAGCGGTGATTAATTCGCTGTTGATGCTATCTCGGTTTTTCTGAAACTGATTCAGGAGTTCTTCACATTTTAAAATTTTTCGCTGAAGCTCTTTAACTTCAGACTGAATGCGTTTGGTCTCGTCTTTGAAGTTTACTTTGTCTTTGATTGTTGACGCTGTAACTTTAATTTGTAAGGATTTTTTTTCATCTGATTTTTTAAATTGTTGTTTCAGCGCGCCATTCTCAAGGCTCCAAAGATAATCATCATATGTACCGGGGTAAACGTATACCTGGCCGTCACGTATTTCTAAAATTTGCTGTGAAATTCGTTTTAAAAAACTGCGATCATGGCTGACGACGATGAGAGTTCCTTGAAAAGTATTTAATGCTGCAGCCAAAGCTTCGACGGTGTCAAAATCCAAGTGATTGGTGGGCTCATCCATAATTAAAACAGGATGACGTTGCAGTAAAATTTGACCAAGAGCCACCCGAGATTTTTCACCGCCCGAAAGAACTTTAATTTTTTTTCTGATGTCATCTCCGGAAAATAAAAGTGAACCCGCCATATTTAAGATTTCTTGCGCTGTTGTACTGCCTTTTGCTCCGCGCTGTAAACTATCTAAGACCGAATCTTCATTCAGCAAATCTTCAGAAACATGCTGAGCAAAATAAGAAATCTTAACGTGCATGCCTTCTTTGCGTTTTCCTGAAAGCAAATCAATTCGTCCAGCTAAACTTTTAAGTAAAGTTGATTTGCCGGCCCCGTTATAACCGACGACTCCAATTTTCATGCCGCGATTTAAATTTAAAGTAACATTTTCTAAGATAAGATTATTCTCATAGCCAAGATTTGCAGTGTCCAAAGATAAAACTTCTTTACCTGTCTGAGTCACTTCTGGAATTTTAATTCTTGATGTGATCGGCAATTCTTTGATCTCGATCTTTTCCATTTTTTCTAATTGCTTGATGCGACTTTGCGCTTGCCTAGCTTTCGTGGCTTTAGATCTGAACCGATCAACAAAGTCTTGCATGTGCTTTCGCTTAAGGTCTTGGTTGGTGGCTTGCGCCTGCAGAATTTCAGCAAGTTTTTGTTTTTGTTCAAAGTAATCTTCAATATGGCCTGGAAATTTACTAACATCACCCGCTTCGACCTCCACGGTGGCCTCAGTCGTGCGCTTTAGAAATTCACGGTCATGAGAAATTAATAAAAAAGACCCTTTGTAATCTTGCAGGAATTGCTCAAGTGCTAAAATACTTTCTAAATCTAAAAAGTTAGTTGGTTCATCCAAAAGCATTAAGTCAGGTTCAAGCCCAATCAAGTAAAGTAATTTCATACGCATGCGGTAACCGCCACTAAGGCTTGTTAACGGTTGCTGAAAATGATCTTGGGTTAATCCTAAAGAAAGACCCAACTGCTTCAGATCCCAGATAGGGGTAATGCAATGACTTTGCAAAAAATCTTCGCCCGTATCATTCAGGTCCCAATCAGATTCTTGTTCAAGATAGCCAATTCTTAAACCCTGACGTTTTACGATGACTCCAGAATCAAAAGACTCCGTGCCAGCGATCATTTTAAAAAGTGTCGTTTTTCCAGCGCCGTTGGGCCCGATGACACCGATATGTTCATTTTCGTTCACGGAAAGACTGGCTTCGCTGAAAAGTGATCTACCGCCAAATGACTTAGAAATTTTTTGAACTTGTAGCAAACTCATAGCGATCAAACTATGCTATAGTTAAAAAAACGTCAAAATGAATGCGAATTTGTTTTTGGTCTAAATTCTTTTGTTTTCAAGCAACCAGCGACAGCGGTTAAGCACGGTTTCTCTGATAGCCTCTCGATGAGCAACTAATTTTGGCAAATCAGAACCAAAAGCGATTTCAAACAATGTTGTGCATTTTAATAAATCAATAAGTTCGTTCTTCTCTGGTCCTTTCGATAACGGATAACGTGGAGGTTTTTCAAACAGAAGCGCTGCTTTTTCTACAGATTCAACCCAAAATATTTCTGTCTGAGTCAAATAAATTGTAGGTTGAATGCTGATGACTCTTTTTTGTAGTTTGCTGATTTGTTGTTGATGTAAATTTCTGAGTTCCGAAAGAACTTGAAGCTGAATAAATTCATTTTGTTTTCCAAAAAGCTTATGACAGCTGTGCTGCCAAGAAATGCAGAAATCTTCAAATTCGATGTCATGATCCTTTTCAACAAAAGAGGGATGCGTTAAATCATGAATTGTCTGGCTCAGAACTTCGACCGAAAAAACATTCAAATCATTCTTAAAGTGCAGTCGAAGCATATGGTGGGCCCAGCTTGCGATATCTCGGACGCTTTCTGGCTCAATTTCAGCACTTCGAAATGTAAGATGAAAGTTCTCAAAAGACGTGAAATCCATTGGCCGCATTAAGTAGCGATCAAAATCACTTTTATTTCGCTCTGATTTCACCACTTTGAAAAAATCAATCAAGCGCTGGGAAAACATTTCGAATGAACCTTGCCACAGATCCTCAGACTGGCACTGTTTATAAAGCTGAAAGGCTTTCGTTTGATTGGGTTCAGCGTCATCCAGCAGACCGTTTATTTTCTGAGTGATTTGCTGTGGAAAACTATTCCATGCGTCCTGAATCATATACTTTTCAGTTTATCACTTGCCAGGTCATAATGAAGAAGTATGTTTTAGTTTTAATGTCGAAAGATTGAACGATTTTTAAGAAGTTATTTTGAATCTGAAATAATGGCTAACGAGGTCTTTGTTTTGCCAATCAGAGATTTATTAAATTTAGCTTCGCCAAGCAAATTTTGCAGTATCTTTCCCGATGAAGCTTGTTTCTGAGATAATATCTTTGCGACTACACCGGATACATATGCTGTCGCCTGAGAAGTTCCACTTAAAACGCCGTACTGATTATTTGGCAGCGTCGATAAAATCCACTTACCCGGGGCTGCAATATCTACGCTTCGTTTGCCATAATTACTAAAAGGCAAAAGCTCTCCGGCACGATCTGTAGCGGCTACACTAATGATATTATCAAGTCCATAGTTAGCTGGATAATACTTTTTAACATCGGTGTTTGTAAAATTATTACCCGCAGCTGCAACGAACACAATTTTTTGTAATAAGCTTTGCTGTATTGCCTTTAATTCACTTAAACTACTTTGCCCACCGCCACCGGAATAATTGATGACTTGTGCTCGCATTTTGTTAGCGTAAATTATTGCCTGGGTAGAATTGTATAAATTGTCTTGGTTTTTTCCTTTTGGACTATAATACTTTAGAATCATCAGTCGCACTTTGGCTTTGGTTACGCTTTTATTCTGCAGCGGATGCTGGTGGAATTCTCTTTTTATGATTCCAGATATGTGCGTGCCGTGACCCACTTCATCTGTGACATCATTATTGTTATCAACAAAATTCCATCCGTGGAGATCATCGACAAATCCGTTGCCATCATCATCTTTTTTATTATTTTCCTTATTATTACCGAACACATCCAGACCGCTTTCGCCTGGATTTGTCCAAATGTGATCTTTTAAATCTTTGTGATAAATATCTGATCCCGTGTCGATGACAGCAATCAAAATAGGTTCGAATTCTTTACCAATTAGATTTTTCTTATTTGCTGATCCTGATTGCGCCACAGTTCTTTGCGTGAAGGCCAATAGGAATCCTATCATGAAAATATATTTCAATGGTTCTCCTTTATATCAAATGTTTTTTTGTATTTTTTTTAAATGAGTAAGTCGTACTATTTGATAAAGCAATGGGAGGGCCAACGCGAATACAGGCTTCAATGAGTTTGACACCTGTCTAAGGTGTAACCTGTATGGAACTTTTTTGACAGTGTCACACTTGGAACAGTCGTTTTGAATTGAGTCGTTTTTTACTTACGCGGCTTTAACTGATTTTAATGAATTAGAAGCTAATGTGAATTTGTTGCGACCAGAGTTTTTGGATTGATACAAAGCTGTGTCAGCCCGCTTCAGCCAATCCGCTGCGACTTCGCCATCTAATAACTGCGCTATACCCATCGAGACCGTAAACGTTATATTCAGTTCACCTTGAATAAAAGATTCTTCGCGAATTCTTTTTTGCGCAACTTCTGCACGCTGCACCGTTAATTCTAATGAATGTCCTGGTAAAACCACGACGAACTCTTCACCGCCAATGCGCGCCACCATTTCGCCGTCTCGACCGAAAACCTCGTTCAGAATACGAACACATTCTTTCAACACATAATCCCCGATATCATGGCCGTAAGAATCATTGATCTTTTTAAAATGATCGATGTCTAAAACAATAAGGCTGGTGGGCGTTTGGTTAAGTGGTGCTAACTGCACGAGTTTCTTTACGTACTCATCGCAACTTTTCCGGTTGTGAGCTTGAGTCAAATGATCAGTCGCTAAGTTCGTATTTGCTGTAACCAACTGTTTTTTGATTGTGTCGAGGTTTCGTTTCACAGAAACCATGCGACGCTGACGAAGACTGTTTTTCTGACTTTGATATTCCATGTACGAGTTAATAAAATCTCGCGATTTTGATCGGAGTGTCTCAATTGAATTAGCCTCAACAGCTTCTTTCAGATCTTTTAGATTGACCTCTAGTTTTTTATCTTTCGAATTTTCAAATTCAACATCTTCGCTCAGCTGGTCAGCAAAGTCCCAAACGATTCTTTTAAAATCATCGAATGTATTTTGAATGTAAGAGTACTCGTCGATACGGTAACTCGAAAAAAACTGACGTATATCAAAAAGTGTTTTTTCCATTTTTTTCGGATCCGGATCGATCAGAGCCTTGGACAATAGGTCTAGCTTTTCGCGCACCTTGCGGATGGAGTGCTTTTCAACTTCAAACAAGTTTTTGTTATAGACGTCGATCATGTAAAGCAACGTCGCTTTATCTTCGCTGATCGCCGGTATTGGCTTAACCGCTTCGCTAGTGTCGGGCTTGATGAACGAGATATCCAACTGCTCGATAAGTTTCACAATCCACTGCTTCAAAGTTAAACCCCCGGTACCACTAGCTTCTCGGTATTTTTTTCGAGAAAATAAAGTCTGATTATGAGATTTTTACGACCTAAAGGTCTAGGTAACCTGCTAAAGACTAGATTATTTACTCTAATGTTAAAATCATTCCCATTATTTTACGGTGAATTAAGATAATTTAATAGGGGATTAAAAAAATGAAATCAAAATTGCTCTCTGCTTTTGTTCTTGTTTTAGCATTGTTACCGATGACTGTTTCTGCTGGCTTAAAAAACAATTTCGAATCGACTTACGATAACGACTTGGACGACGTCTATGCTGATGCCATTCCAGAATACCATGTCGTGAACGATGGCTTGATTCGCGGTGGCCGTCCACAAAAAGGTGATTTAGCTGCACTTAAAAAACAAGGTGTTAAAACAATTATCAATATTGATGATGTTAATTCTTCTGCCGAACGAGCTGAAGCAATAAAACTAGGACTTAATTTTATTGCTAGCCCGATGTCCTCTTTTAAATCTCCAAAGGATTCTCAAGTAAATAAAATTTTAGCGCAGCTGCAAGATCCGGCACTGATGCCGATTTTTATTCATTGCAAACACGGCCAAGACCGCACCGGCATGATTATGGGATTGTATCGCTTTCATGTTGATAACTGGTCTTCTCGTAAAGCTTATGCAGAAATGAACGAGTATGGATTTCATCCAATTCTTAAAGGCTTAGATTCTTACTTCAAAAAAAGGACCGGCTATAAAAGAACTACAAATAACTTTTAATTTTTTTCGAAACAGCTTTCGCCATAATCTGTGGGCTCGTTGCTGGTTTTCGAAACACGAAATACAATAGAAATCCAACGCCAACTATTCCAACCGCGGCCGCGAAAAACGGGCGCGGATTTTTTTTCACAGAAGTTATAGCCTGATTAGAAAAATCTGTTACTGTGCCTTTTGCATTTAAGAAAAATCTCTTCGGTGCAGACACCAAATCTTTTGCATGCTGTACAGATTGAGCCGTCAACCCCACCTTTTCAGCCAAGTGATCAAAGGCCATTTCTAAACGCTGCACATTCATACTAACGCTGGTTTGAGCTGCGGCAAGCTCTTGCTCCTTAATTAGGGAATTAGTTATAGGATTCAGATTCATACGAACTTCCTTTCGATCCAGTTTTAATTTTGTCGAAACCTTTTTGTGACGCTTGCAAAATATCATGAAGACTTCTTTTAGTTTGCGTGAACTTAAAATCTTCGTTTTTAAATTTCTTTAATCCTTGTAAAACCAGAAGTAGTCCAGCGAGCATCAAAGCAATACCTACGATTAGCGAACTGAGCCAATACCGATCATCTAGAAGTTCTCCAAGACCTATCACCAAAAAAGCAATCAATGGAAATGCACTCAGTGCAAGTACCGCACTAAAAATCACAATCTGCGCTATATGTTTTAAAATTTTTGGCTGGATGTGCTGCAACTCTGTCATGAAAAGATTCACTTCACTGGCAAAAACATCTTTGAGTGCGCTTGTTACTTCACCTAGAACTTGACCATAGCTGCTATCTTCAGTCTTTTTGTTGCTGGCACTATTCTTACTGCTTGTGCTAGCACTGGTCATATTGGTCGTGCTAGCACTGGATGAACGTGAATGCTGATGTGCTTCTGGCATTATCATGACAAGTCCTTTTGTTGAATGATTTTAAATTCACTAACAAATAAACTATGGCAATGTTTATGCCGCCTTCTATTTGACTTTCAAGCGATACTCAGAAAAACGCGCGGAAATATTCCCCAATTTTTGTAATTTAGACTGGACTGTCTTTAAAATTAATTTAACATAACAATAATGAAAACGTATTCAAAACATCAATTCCTTTTTTTATGTTTAATTCTGACTTCTTTAATTTGCTTCGGCTGTTCAAGTTTTAGCGGAAGATCCTTTACCGTTTCTGAGGTCAAATACGGCTCTGTTGAATTCCAAGTTAATGTTGCAAAATATAGCGGCTCAAGCCCAAGTAATAAAAGTTTATTGATTCTTCCGCCAACAGGAGGGGAAAATTATATTGACCGAAGTTACGCCCGAGACTTTTCACGGCTTGGTTATGATGTTTATATTTTACAGTCTTGGACTGGCGTTGACGAAATATCCAGTGATTTAGAAATTCATCAGCGACTTTATGGTCGTGGCCAAAAAGCCATCGAACTGGTTTTAAGTGAAATCAGTAGTCCGTATATTGGTTTATTAGGAACAAGCGTCGGTGCATTGCACGGTGCCATCGCTGCCGCCAAACAAAATAAGTTGAATTCTGTTTTTATCATCACTGGCGGAGCACCCATAGCAGAAGTCATTGTATTATCAGACCAAAAAGCAATGCTGGGGTTGAAGCAAAAACGGAAAGATCGATTCGGTTTTAAGAATGCCGAAGAAAACAAAATGGCTATCGATAAAAACTTCAGTTTAGAACCGATGCAGCTGGGTGATGGTTTTAAAGAAAAAGATTTAGGCATGGTTATCGCAGAAAATGATGAAACAGTACCAACAACTACCCAGCAGAATTTAAAAAATTATTGGCAACCAAAAAAAGTTATTTCTTATTCCAGTGGACACTTCTGGGGAATCGTTCGAACTTGGCTTTTAGACGAAGATGAAGTCATCCAATTTTTTGAAACAAACGCTATCTCAAAAACCAATTGATTTAGGTGTTGGCTAAGTTCGTTGATAAAAATATATGAATGTCACCGATCTCAGTTATACATAAAATGTGAACTAAAGTTTGCTTACTCATTGGAGTGATTTCAATCTTTTGACCCATGATCACGTTGGGGATGACTTGGCGAATATCAAAACCGATATCATTTAATTTTATTTTCGTCTGCCCGATGATCACATTTAAAAATTCAGCGGCTCCGTCTTTTATTTCAGGAGTAATTTCTGTGATTTCAGCCTGTAAAAATCGAGACATCGCTTTCTTAAACACATCCATCGTAAAACCTAAAACTAAACTACCCGTAAAATGAGCGGAAACTATTCCTGCAATAGCGCCGGCTTCAATATGAGGAATTTTTTTTGCATCTGAAAGTATTGCCACTTCTTTTTTTATTCCATCAAGCTCTAACAAAACTTTCATGGTCGTCAAAGTCGAATCCAATAAGGTGTTTAAAAAAATGCGCACATTTTCTTTGTTATCAATGCCATTTTTTTGGTAAAATTCTTCCTTATTGGACGCAAAAACGACCATTCTTTCAATTGCATTTTTGGTAATTAAAGTTCCCAATTTCAAATCACCGATCAAAGCAAACTTCATCCCTTGCTGCTCTGCAAATGATGATATACGGCAAAGTATAGAGCAAAAATTGGGTGCTGCCGTCTGAACGTTTTCAACAACAAGTACCAACCATTTCTGATCTTTGAATTCTGATCTCTGAATATCGTTGATGGTATTGAATAGCTCTTTGCATTCGTCTTGCTTCATCTGCCCGTTAAATTTAATCGTATAAAAAAAACATCCGTTTTGTTTGGTGGCTATTTGATTCATAGATATTAAATAGCTTTCCGTAAAAGAGGCAAAATAGAAAGTTTTTTCTCCAAGGCAGCTTTATCGACTGGCTTAATCAAATAATCCGTCACTCCGCTTTTGACAGCTCGAATTATCAAAGGCTTCTCGCCTTCGGCGGTGATCATGATAAACGGAAGACCAGTTAGCGTAGAATCGGCTCTAACTTTTTCTAAAAGCTCAATTCCTGTCATCATTGGCATATTCCAATCAGAAATAATTAACTGGAAAGGTTGCTCTGCAGCTTGCTCTTTTTTAATGAGCTCGTAACCATGCTGCCCGTTTTCGGCTTGTTCGATTTTGGAAAATCCCATGCTTTTTAATTGATTCATAATCCGCATGCGCATAGCTGCCATGTCATCAATAACTAGAATTTTTATCTCGGCATTTAGCATTTTTTTCCTTGATCTAACTAATTTTTTTAGAAGTGTTGGATAACATAAAAAAAGTAGCTGGCATCCTATCGGCGTTAAGAAAAATAAACTTAAACGAAATTGTAAATAAAATTCGATCTATATAAAACTTTGAAGTCAGTTTTGCTGACACCAAATTACTAAATATTATCAGCTACTTATGTCGCCCAATCCTGATGCAGTTTAATTATATATAATATTAAAATCGGTTAAGTCTTATTTTGTATATATGAAGGCCCAGGCCATAAGTACGAATTGAAAAGGGATTCGTATCAGCAAAACAAAATCAGGTACCTGAAACTGTGCCCCACCCTGCTGGTACATATAAACATGAGCTGGCATAAATGCCAGCAGCATCAAAATAATTCCGTAAGCGGTGATCTTTCGCGTTTTCTTAAAGAAAAGTAAAATACCAAACCCAACTTCGATAAAGCCGCTTAGGTAAATTAAAAATAATGGCGCAGGCAAGTATGGCGGCATCATCTGCAGATAAAACTCAGGTATGCGAAAATGATTTAGTCCGGCAAGAATATAGATTGATGCCATCAAGAATAAAGAAGCAACTATCATTTTCTGAGGTATTTTTATTTCCATGATTTATCCCATATTTAAGCATATGATTAAAGGCTAACAACAAAAAATACGAATAGCATCATGAACATTTATAATTAAGACTACTTTTTATTTGAATGCGAAGAATTTAGCGTTTAAGGTTTAGTATTAATTTAAAAAAAAGGGATGCCTAAATGTCTGTTGTAAATGAATTTAAAGAATTTGCTTTAAAAGGCAATGTTGTCGATTTAGCAATTGGTGTCATTATTGGTGCTGCCTTCGGAAAAATTGTGACCGTTTTGGTAGAAAAAATAATTCTGCCCCCAATCGGCTTAGCTGTCGGCGGTATGGATTTTTCTGAACTAAAAATTTTGCTAAAGGCCGCCGATGCAACTGGTAAAGGTGAAGTAGCTATTTGGTACGGCGAACTTATTCAGACCAGTATCCATTTTTTGATCGTGGCATTTTGCTTGTTTCTGATAATTAAGGGTATGAATTCAATCAAGAAAAAGGAAGCCGCTGCAGCTACTATACAGACTCCTGTCGCAGACGAAATTATCCTTTTACGAGAGATCAGGGATTTACTTAAAAAATAAGCTATTGAGAACGACACTTTTGGTCACTTCGGCAAAATTATAATCAGTATTTGAGTTAAAAACGATGGCATACGTTTGCAACAAAGACTGCTTATGAAAGCTATATTTCTATCTTTAGTCTTATCGATGAATTTTTCGGCCCAGGCGGCCGGTAACGGCCTTACAACCAATGCCTCGGACGATGAGTCCTCAGAATCATCTCTATTCCGAGACCCTGGACACAAATGGAACTGGTACTTCAGGACATCTGCAAATTATGGAATTTCATTCGAGAAAGCTGCACTGGAAATTGGCGCTGCTAAATCAGTTGAAGTCATTGTCGCTGTGATTGACACGGGCGTTGAAGAAACCCATGAAGATCTTAAAAACAGAATGTGGATCAATAAAAACGAGATCCCAAACAATGGGTTGGATGATGACCACAACGGCTACATCGACGACATTCATGGAATCAATACTGTTGAACGCGATCATAACGGCAAAGCGACTGCAAAAATAACTGACTTTTACATGCATGGAACTCATGTCGCGGGCATCTTGGCAGCTGAACAAAACAATTTAAAAGGCATCGCTGGCATCAGTTCAAATACAAAAATTATGGCTTTAAAGGCAATTCCATCAGATACGGATGAAGCCGATGCTGATGTCGCTGAAGCTATCTATTACGCTGCAAAAAACGGAGCTAAAATAATTAACTGCAGCTTTGGAAAAAATAAAAACACCAGCACCTTGGTATATGATGCAATGAAAAAAGCTTCAGAAGATTACGATTTGCTGATCGTAGCTGCTTCGGGTAATTTCTCTGATGATTTAGAAAAAAAACCGTATTATCCAGCTTCTTTTGATCTAGATAATCTAATTACCGTCACCGCAACTAGTTCAGATGGAACACTGAATGGAAGCGCAAGTTATGGTAAAATAAGCGTTGATGTTGCAGCGCCTGGAGTTTCTATTTACTCAACAACCATCAACAACGGTTACGTTTTGTATTCTGGAACATCGATGGCAACGCCGGTTGTTTCAGGAATTGCTGCTGAACTTTGGGGGCTGTTCCCAAATTTAACGGCAAAGGACCTAAAACAAATATTATTGGCGTCGGTCGTAAAGAATAAAGATCTTAAAGGCAAAATTTTAACTGAAGGAATTGTCGACTTTCATCAGGCTTACCTGCTAGCCCGAGCAATGAATTGATAATTTTGCTGAAATAGTAGAGTTTTTTGGTTGATTAGATGTTTTTTTTAGTTCCAAATAGTCTTATGAATAAAAACTATTACCTCATCGGATCGGTTTTAGGAGTTCTTACCGCTTTTGTGATCTTAATTATCGCTCGAGGTAGCGACGGTGTAACCCTTATATCGTGGTCTCAAAACTACAATGGATTCATTCCAAGCCTAATCGGTGTGATGACAGCTTTGGGACTTGGTTACTTTTTTGACCGAAAGTCAGTTCCACCTATTTTCATAAACCAAGCCTTTCTGATACCGCTTTTTATTCTTATTTGTGCTTCTATCATGGGTGGCTTTACTAATTATTATATGAATGGTTATCCGAATTTCTTTTTTGATTATTTCACCCGCCCGATTTGGGTTATGGGATTGTTTGGATTTCCTGCGACTATTGTCGTTGGTATGGCTTGGAAATTTATAAATACGCAACTCGCTAAATAGTTAAACTTTTTTTACAACGAACCTGTTTTGACATCCCTGTTGACCAAACTAGGGCTTCGAATTTTTCTTTCGCTCGGCACTGTTTGCAATTTGTCTGATTTTTTCTTGCTCAGCCGCTGGCAGCGATTTTAAAAATTGCTTCGGGTCTTTCATAGCTTGTTGCATAAGCTCTTGAGCCTTTGCGGGATCGCCGTCGCTTGCTTGCATCACATGTTTTAAAATATCGGCAGAGACTTCGTACATATCACTTTTGAGTGCAGGATCATTTCCTACAACTTCCGATGCAAACTGATCTACTTGCTTTGCTTTTTGATCCTTTGAAATGAGTTCTTGTCGCTGGGAAGTAGAGCGTAAAACTTTTTGCGCTTCGCTAACGGCGTCTTGATCGACTTGTGAAAAGGAGTTTTGGCTGATCACTGCGAAAGATAGTATGATGATAAAAGTTTTCAATGTAGGTCCCCTTGAATGTATTTAGGATAATATAGGCACAGGAATAAAACTTTTATAAAAAAAAGATTCTTATACTGAGACGTTTCTGTAATTGGATTTTACGGGTTCACGTTGAAACTACCAATACCACCGGTGCCTGCTGTTCCCGAAGGCGAAGCCACATTCACGGTCCCAGAAAAAGACATTCCAATTTGAATCATTCCAGATGAATGCCTAGTCTGGTTTGATCTCAGTTACAAAAAAACTCGATGTGATATCCAAACTATCAGCATCGGTTACAATATAAATGATGTAATGATCAAATTTAAACTCAACCCATAATCCTTCAGGCTTGAAGTCACACAAAAGTCTTTTTTGAAAAGTTATTTTGCCAGAATTGTTAATACACCCAAATACTGCGCCCAAGTATTTTCCATCGTTATAAGTTGAATTACCGGCCTCTGCAGCGGCTATGAAAAACAACTGATCATTGCAAAAACAGGCATCAGTAAAAGTTAGCGGTACACCATCAATCATTCCCAAATTATAATCTGAAATTTTTTGAATGTGCTTCGCCGCAATTATACCAGTACCCTCAATATCTGCAATGACTCCATTTAAATCTAAATCAATCACTGCATTCCGCCTTGATTTTCCGTTACCGCGCTGAAATATTTTAAGCATAGAACCTGTAACAGCAACTCCTTCAATATTTAAATCTGAAAAAGTTTCCTCAAGTTTCGCATACAGCGCAGAGAAATCTATTTCTTTAGCAGATTGCAATTCTTCATTAAAGATATTTGCTAAAACCCCAACCGTGCGGTTGGCTTTTGACCCCGACGGTAAAATTAACACTTCATCAATACCATTTTTAGATCTAAGACAAACTAACGATTCCCAATCAGGTTTCAGTTTTTTTCTTTCAATATAATTTTCTGGCAAGTGACCTGGAAGCAATTTCAAGAACTGAATGGACTCGGTGCTGGTCAAACTGAAAGAAGCTAACGAAAGTTGGTCATCACTTACCAAATAGAAAGTATTTTTTAATTTGATCAGCCCACTGGCTGCGTAGACAGAGTTAAGTTTTGAATGCAGTCTTAAATTTATTTTATCCAACGTGGTTACTTTACAGCACCGCGTGCAACAAAGTCGTTAAAAATTGCTATCATCCTGAACAATCACTGAACAAAAAATGGGCTAATATTAAAAGCGGTGCAAAACAGTACCTGAATACTTGGCAAAGATTTGGCAATAGTAAGTATGAACAGAAACAATTGGTGCCGTTACGACCTCACCAAATGTTTATTTTAAAAAACCAAGGAGATCAAAAATGAAATTTTTAACACTAGCAGTTCTACTTTTAGGCCTTAACGCTCAGGCATGGCAAGACGACCACAGCATCGGTTTCGAAGACGGATATAACATCGGCCATTCTCAATTACGTTCGACTCGTATTTTATGTGAAAGTAAGGACTATAAAACACGCCAATGTGGCATTAACGGTTACATCAGAGACGTGAATTTAGTTCGTCAACTTTCAAAGACGGCGTGCATTCAGGGTCAAACTTTTAATTTCAATACCTATGATATAGTTGTGTCTGGTGGTTGTCGTGGTGAGTTTGAAGTACTTTACTACTCCAACGATAATGGTGGCGGCGACGATGATGGCGGATACAATCCTCCACATGAACCATCAAGCCAAGTTATCAGTTGCGCAAGCACAGACTACAAATACAACTCTTGCTTCGTAAACGGTGCTATTGGTTATGTTGAATTGATTTCTCAAAAATCAAAAACGACATGCATTAAAGGAAGCAATTACGGAGCAAACTACGACCGCATCTGGGTAGATAAAGGATGCAGTGGTACATTCCGCGTTTACTTACGATAAGTAAATTTCTGTAAAGTTAAAAAAAATCCCGACAAGTTATCGAGTCGGGATTTTTTTTATGTATTTATGAAGAGTTAAAATTTATTCATGTCCTTAATCTTTTTTCTAAATCCAGCTGTCCAATCTGTAGCGCTGTTATCACTGATAATACTAATTTGTGCTAAATCAAAAATATCTAAAAGATCCTCTTGTTGAATTCTGAAACCACGATCGATAAAACTTTGTACTGCTTCTTTAGAAACTTTATAGCCTGAAGCAGAACCCGCAGCACCCACCGTGACAAGATCTGAATGTGCTGAAGCACCAAATAAACTAGCAACACTGAACGGGTGTTTTAATGAAGCTTTCATAAATTCTGCTAAACTCATTTTTGAACTTGATCCTGTGTAACCAAAAGAATTCCCGTAGTCGTTAACAGTGCCATAGACATTTGTACATAAGGGCTGCTGATTTTTTTCTAAACTGTAAGCCTTGCAGATCAGTTTATTATTGTGCGGATCTGAATCGTTGTGCCGAATAAAATTCACCCAAATATCTATTTGTTCGCGCTCTAAAATCGCTTGCTGACGTTGCGGCTCAGACGCAGGTAAAAATACAGACATTTCGTCATTGAAACTAAAACCTTGAGGTTTAGACAGTCTTGCTGCCGATTTATCGGTGATGGTCATGCCACCTATATCAACTTCGAAAACGACATCTTTGAATACAACAATTTTACCAGGCACAGCAGCAGCTTGCGACCGAGAGTCTACCCAAGGATTTGCACTGGGACAGTTAAGACAAGTTAATTTTTTCACTGGGCAATAGGTATTTGTATAAAAGCCAAAAAGCCGTGCTAACTGAGTTCCTAAAACAGCTTGAGGAATTTCTTTAAAACCCCCGCCTGGTCTTTGACCTGCATCATATTTTACTTTTACTTTCTTATTTTTTATTTCCTGCATTTCGGAATTTACAGATTCAAATGCACAGTCAAATTTGGGACTCATTCCATTAAAAGGATTTTTAGCATTCCGAGGCTGATATGTGCACTGGATTTCTGGTAAAATCACTGTTCCCGATTTTTGATCTCTAGTATACGAAAAACCGCATGTTTCAGTCATGTACGCCAGCACGCCTTTTTGATTTTCTAAGTTCACGTCATTTTCGTCACGAAGCACCTTCATGTTTTTAATTAGGTTTTGCCTTAGAACTGGATCGACATTTTTAAAATATTCTTTGACTGCTTTTTTTTCGTTGTTCGAATCTGAACTTTCTTTGGCCGTGGCCGAAACAGAAAAAGCTAACACTGTCGTCAAAGCCAGGCACAGGGATGAAATTCTCATAGAGCAACTCCTAAAAATAAGTAGGGGGTCACTTATCTCTGTTGCTAAGCCCATGCCTAGAAATCATGTTTTAGAGTAACATCAGGCCGGCTAAATGCATCCTGGTGCTTATGACCTGATAGAATTGCGTTGAATTCGCGTCCCGTTGGTCAGTTGGCAAAAGCTTAAACAGCGCTTAGACATTTACTGCGCATCAGCCGAAATCTGCAGCGGCAATGATGAGTCCAGCGGATTCCCTCCGGTTGAACCACCTGCACTTGATTTACATCCCAACAGAAACTGAAAACTTACTAAAAGTAAAACGGCAAACAGAACTTTTTGGTAACAGTTCGATTTTATTTTCAATCTTTGTATCATTTTTTTTCCTTCGTATTTGTACTTAAATTTGTCAACGGAAACAGCGCCATTTCGATGTGGTAGACGGTATCTTTTGGGTCGGCTTCTGGACTGTCAGTGATATCTTGAATCTTAGTCACTACGTCTTTCATCAATTCACGAATTTTTTCAAACTGTTTTTCTGAGATTGCAAAAGTGTGACCCATCAAATGTCTTTCGTCTGACGTGGCATTCTCGATCGACTTTTCGGCCAAATTCAAAAGCTGGCGATGATACTCAGACAGTGCCACTTTGTAAATTCCACCCTCGCAATTTAGATGTTTATCAGGCGGTGCTACAGCGCCAGTGTCCGTGATGACGATATACTTATTTTCAACTAAGAAAGTCAGTGTTTCTTTTATTTCAGCCAGTGGCACATGTTGACGTAAGCGACCTTGCACCCAAATGGCATCCAACTGAAATTCAGGATCTGCAGCCAATTCACGAATCGTGTAATAATACCATTTTGTTAAATACCGATAAACTTCACTTTCATTCGGATAACGTTCACGGTAGGCGCTGTATTTTCTCATTTGATGCAAACACTCGGTGCGTTCAGTTTGTGACGACGTTGTACTTAAAGAATGAATGCATGCAAAAAACTGCTGCTCGCTTTTAGAAAATTGCAGCGCAGGCAATAGTTTATTTACAGCGTCGATCGATAACGGTCTTTTTCCAGCCAAGATCGTTGGTAAATAACCGATCGAAATTCCGCAAGCAGCCGCCAACTTTCTAAGCGAGAAATTTTTTTGCTTATTTTTCTGATAATTAATCCAATCGTTTAGAAACAGAACGTAATCATGGTAATGAAAAACATTTGGCTTTTTAACGACCAAAGGCGCAAGCCCCCTTTCGGTGGCTGCGCCCTTTGAATCGTTAGTAATATTAATTTTTCTGATCTGCTTCACTGCTGCCTTTGTTAGTTAGGAAACACGCTTGCCGGAGCTAAACTAAAATTCACATGATTCCCGGCGAATGCTCCGGCACTGCCGGCGTTGTTGATATCTGCACAACTGTAATCAAATGCTTGCGGTAATGCTGCCGGTGAAGAAACTAAAGTGCCTGTACCGTCTGCTGTTGAAATACTGTCGACAATTCCAGTTACACCATCCATGTGAGTGCCATCTTTGCTTGCGTCAGCCGGAGAATCCGGCGTGCCCAATGCTGGACGATATCCGCTGATTGTGCCGCTAATGGTTCCTGCAATTTGCGTTTTGTAGCAAGAAAAAACATTGTTGTTAGCTCTGTCTTGGCGCACTTCCAAAGCCTGCATCAACACAGCCTTCGTTGATGAATTGTAACTAGCTCGGCCGAAATGCGCACGATCTCCACCTGGTTTTGAAGGATCCACCGGGTTAGCATAATTCGGGCTTGTCAAATAAGACGAATTAAAAACAGTCGAAAATATTTTTACGGTTTGTGCCTCTGTAGTACGATCCCACTGAGCGTATTTTAAACGTTTTTCTGCATTCGGGTTGAAAGGATTTGAATCTTGAATAAGATATCCTTTTGAGGATGCAGAATTTCCGGCCCACCACAATTTAACAAAGGTGACTCCATCAAATTTGATATCAGCTTTGGCAACATAACCCAAGCTTACAGCGAATGCTTCGGTGGGAACGGTTACATCTAATGTTGTTACATGGTTATTGAAAGTTCGGCTGATAGATTGAGGCAACTTGCTTAGATCAGGATTCATATCCAAATTATTAACTAAGCGGCAAAAAACCATTTCGACATCGGCGCTTTCCATTTTATTAAAGCGATAAAATTGTTTATGAATATGATCCAGCACACGATTTGTGTAAGCACCAAATGCGGGTTCTGCAGCGACCGCACCTTGAATAATAGAATCGCAGTTTGCAGTTATGCCACCAACCGCAAAAGGTAAACCCAGTGCATACTTAGGAATAACTTCATCTTTGGCCGGAGCTTGTTTGTAAAAATTAAGCATTGAAACTGAAGCTGCTAGTACACTCATGACTAGTAATTTATTTTTCATTTCATACTCCTTTATTGTGCGTCCGCGGCTATCGTGCCGGGCATGTTTGAGTTAACAGTTGAAGTCGCCGGAGTTGTGGCTTTCGCGCAACTCTGTAAAAACAAAACAGCCACAAAGGCTGTCATTAAAATCTTAAACATAAGGCCTCCATAATTTTAAAGTTTACGTTCATTTCGTCTGTTTAAATATAATCTCATTTTTTATTTTACTGATCAAGTGTTTGATCAGTAAAATAATTCAACTTAAAAAACATTATAGTTTTCAATTACTTATGATATTTCATTTTGAAACATATTTATTTATTATTGATTACTTGTGATCAAAGTGAAGTATTTTGCACTTATCCGAAGGTATTGCTTCAGAAAAAAAGCATAATCACCTTGCGCTACCTGAATTTGCTACTTTGGCACAATTTGAACCTAAAAAAGAGACAAAGAATATTCTGCCGCCTTTACTTTTCGCAGGCACCACCTCTGGCGAGAAGAAGTATATTTTGCGACTTAAAAAAGAAGGAAAGATCAGATCTCTAGCTCCAAAGTTATACACATCACTACCTGATGACGAAGTTAAAGATATTGTGAAGTCCTCGTGGGCCACGATAGTCGGAAAGCTTTATCCACATGCGGTCGTATCCTTTTCAACGGCCATGACATACTTGCCATCAGCCTCGGGCTCAGTCTTCATTACTGGAGCCACAAACAAAGACGTCGAACTTCCAGGGCTTACTATTAAAATGACCAGAGGTTTCGGCGCCCTTGCAGATGATTTTGAATATATGAGTGCAAGAGTTTCTTCAACAGCGCGTGCGCTATTAGAGAATCTCACCAGTACAAAAAGAGCTGATCCCGAGAAAGTATTTTCAAGAGAAGATATCGAACAGAGATTAGAAAATATCCTTCATGCAAAAGGCGAAGCAGAAATTAATAAACTTCGTGATGAAGCCAGAAGCACTGCAAAAGCTTTAGATATGGAAACTGAATTTAAAAAATTAGACCAAATTATGGGATCTCTTCTTGGAACAAGAAAAGATAATACGTTGAAATCTAAGGAAGCGGTCGCTAGGTCCATGGCCCTTCCGCTTGATCCCCAGTGTTTAATAAGACTTGAAACGCTATTTTCGTATTTAAAAAATAACCCTCTAAAAGAGATCGTTGAAAGTCGAACAAAGCCGGAACATTTTTTTAATAAATGCTTTTTTGAGAGTTACTTTTCAAACTACATTGAAGGTACCAAATTTGAAGTCGATGTTGCTGCAAGTATTGTATTTGATAACCAAGTGCCAAAGGCTCGGTCCCTTGATGCTCATGATATTTCAGGAACGTATAAATTAATTTCTAACAAAAATGAAATGCTCACGACACCTACGTCGCCTGAAGAATTAGAAATAATTCTTCAGGCTCGCCACAGGGTATTATTTGAAAAGCGTCCAGATATTCTTCCTGGGGAATATAATGAAAGTGTAAACCGTGCTGGCAACACCGTATTTGTGCACCCGGAGCATGTAAGGGGAACACTTCAAAAGGCTTTTTCAATTTATGAAAGCTTAAGCCCTGGGTTAGAACGAGCTATCTGGATTCAGTTTCTTATCTCCGACATTCATCCCTTTAATGACGGCAACGGCCGGCTATCAAGAATTATGATGAACTCTGAGCTTATTAAAAGCGGTCTTACAACAATCATCATTCCAAATATTTACCGAGATGATTATTTGACGAATCTAAAAGGGCTCTCAAAGAGGCACGATCCAAAAGGGTATGTTCGAATGCTCTACAAAGCTCATGAGTTTTCAGATTTAGATTTTTTGAGTTACCCTGATATATTAAAAATTCTTACGGAAAAAAACTGGTTTCAAGAAGCCTCAGGATTTTCGATTGATATTTAAAAGCGTCCTCAGTTGATGGTTTTTGGGCGAGCTAAGCTATTGTCTCTGAAAAAAAATTTTACCTACACGGTCGATATGTTCTTTCAGATTTTCGTTATCTATAAGTTTATAAATCGATAGGTCTACTTTATAGGGTAACAGCAGATCATCCATTTCAGTTTCCATTTTAAACAGGTCATTCAGCTGCATGCTCGTTGATTTTATCGTCAAATCTATATCCGAACCTGACTTAAAGTTTCCTTTTGCTCTAGATCCATATAGCACTACCTGATCGATAAAAGTTTTTTTATCAAAAAGCTCATTTAGTTTGGCCTGAATCAATAAGCTAAGTCCGCATTCAGTTTCTGGTATCATTTTACCAGGCTTTTCATTTTTATTAAAAATAAGTTAAAACTTGGAACATACTTTTTAGTAATACTATCGATAATCAATTTAGAGGTTTCTTTGTTGTACGTATGGGATGTTAAATTTCGGTGGCGAATCATTTCCATCCAGACTTCGCCGTCATCAACCAGGCCTTTTTGAAAAGCTTCTCGCGTTGTATCTTTTGAACCAATCAGCGATTGTCCGCCCGTATACTCAATGTAGTCTTTTAAAACATTCCAGGCCAGCTCATGCGTAAACTCGAAAGCTTGAATCATGCCTTGTTTTTCTAAATCAGTTAAAGATCTGGTTTTTTGCAGCTCGTAAGCACTTAATAGCTGCTGCAAAGCTAAATTAAAATTATCTAATCGTTGTATCCAGCGAATATCTTTATCCATGGAATAAGGGTAATTGCGATTTTGCTTATTGTTAAAGTATTTTCCAACAATTAAGAAATTTTGGTGCCCTGGGCCGGACTTGAACCGGCACGCCCCATTCCTGGAAGCTCAGGATTTTAAGTCCTGTGCGTCTACCAATTTCGCCACCAG
>JAYTPC010000131.1:0-37774 GCA_043747425.1 Bdellovibrionales bacterium | reverse complement strand
TGATCTGACACTGTCTGAATACCGGCGCGGAGTTAAAAATTCACCAGACCTAGTGGGTGCAACTGAAAGATGGTTTTCCGCAAAAAAGCAAAAATTTGCGATTCTTAAAGATTTAGAATTGCTAAAAGTTCGCTATGAAAGATTTAATTAATAACCTTCACTCAGGGAACTGCAAAAAATGATTGCAACCAAATTTTCAGTTAAAGGTATGACCTGCCAATCCTGTGTTCAGACTGTGACTGCGGCATTTAAATCCATTTTGAATGTAAGTGCTGTTGACGTGAATCTTTCAGCGGGCTCTGCTACACTTCATTCTTCTGAGCCTATCAGCTTGCAAGCAGTCAAAAAGTCCTTAGCAGATAAGCCAAAATATAGTGTAGAAAATTTTTCTGTCCAGCCAATAAACATTGCTAAAACAGAATCTGAATATTCACTACCAAACTCACCTTCGAAACTTGAGACTTACAAGCCGTTGATTATCGTCTTTATGTTTGTATTCCTTGTCAGTTTAGCATACCAGATATTTGCAAGTAGTTTTCAATTTCAGATCTTTATGAATCATATGATGGCCGGTTTATTTATAGGTCTGTCATTTTTTAAGTTTTTAAATATCAAAGCCTTTGCTGAATCCTTTTCTGGATACGATCCGATAGCCAAAAAATTTCTTTCCTATGGTTTATTATACCCATTCATCGAGTTGTTAACTGGGTTGCTATTTATCTCTGGAAAATTTCTTTTTATAGCCAACATCATTACTGTTGTTATTCTTTCTGTGACGACATTGGGCGTGATTAAGCGTTTGCAGTCTAAAACCCAGTTTCAATGCGCCTGCTTGGGGACTACGTTTAGTTTACCACTTTCGAACGTCACCATTTTTGAAAACATGGTTATGATTTCAATGGCGGCGTTCAATGTTTTAAGATTACTAACTTAGTTTCTTATTGAGATGCGCTATAATGCATTCGCGCTACTTAGTTGATTACTCTTCATTTTTGATAAACTTGAAAAGTTAAGAAATCCGGTGATCTCCTGACGTTTGACAAATCTAGATAATCCAGCGATTACAAATAAAACTAACGAAGGGATTTTTATGAAACTTATAACCGCCGATTAATTTTATTTTCATTCCAAACATCATTTGGATCTGAAACTACAACCCAAGCTACACCCGATCACAATTCAGGTCGATGGTACTTTTTCGGTTGTACGCATGACAACCATGAGTGCCATGATTTAGTCCACGACTATGGATATTCTGTTAGCCGCACAGTGCATGGTAGCTCGCAGTGCCATTATGGCGATGAAGATCACGCATGCTATGGACGTCAATAGTATTTAATTGATCGCGAATTTAAAAAAAGACAGTGATGGTACTTAACCCGCACTGACTTTTTTTATCAAAAGGCCTTGATGCGTAGCAGGCAGCGCCGAGGCATGATGCGCATCATGTGATCTATAAAATGACATCTAACTGAACTCCAGAAAGTGTCTTCATATGTTTCATATCCATCATCATCTGATGATCCATCCAATGTGGACTGTTAGTCTTTCCGGGTTCGTTTTGCAAGATTATTGAATGCAAACCTTTAGCCACGTCAACTCGCTACAAACGACGTCTGGATTACTGACAACTAATTGCTGCACGCTCGATAACATCGATTCACAAGCAGGTGCAACTTGCGCCGTCTTTCTGTTAAGTGGGCCAGTGTGAACGTAATATTCGAATCAAAGTCATTGCATACTCTGTTGCAAATGCAGGACATGCTTTTGTGAACGTTTGATACTCTGCGCCTGCACCACTTCCCAATATGCCGCGTGCTTTGCAACTAACACCTTCTTTAAACGCGTCGACTAAGCATCGACCCGGATTTGCTTTATACTCTTCAAAAAGGCGCTTCAATTCACCGGATGCAGATATCGAATTGTAACTTGCCTGAAAAAGCCCAGCCTCAGCTTCTGAAGACGTTCGATTCGCACCTGCAGCAACATCCCAGCCTTCACAGTATTTTCTAGAACTTTCCTTCATTCCAAGGCCAAGACCTATCGTATACGTAGCAAGTAAGGGTTCTTCACCAGAAACATTTATTCGCATTCCAAGACGGGCTAAAATATCTTGGTAATGAGTTAAAATATCTTTCTTTGCATTTCTTGAATCCGCTGACATTAATATTTTAGCCGCAGGACTTGGTGCGCCTGCAGATTTTATGCGGCACAAACTTCTGGCATAACTAAGTGCTACACCTTTTATATACCCTGCCGGAGCAAGTCCACGGCTTTTCCAATTGGTTTTTGCGCAGGATGAATTACCAGAGCAATGTCTTTGACTTGCTGGGTGCTTATACCGGGCCTAGGCGGCGTCACTATTGGGTTAGGTACACTCTGATGAGAAAATGCAGACTGAGTTGAAAATACAAGAATATTTATTGCGATATAGTTTTTTATTGTTTTCATATCTATTTTTTCGGAATGATCTTAGAAAAAATAGATATGATGAATGGCTAGAACTGAAATGTTTTTCAGCAAACATAAGCGCACTCAGAAATAATACGGCACTGAAACCCCGGCCTCATAGGTGGCTGCAAACCAACTCTAACATCCACATGAGCAGAGCCGACCATGCGTTCACTGCTGTAGAACTGAGTGGGGAATGTGCTAAAGCAAAGTTTGCTGTTAAAAAAAGGAAAAGAAATATTTTTTATATCTGAACCTCCACAATTATTACCAACGCCGTCTGCCGAAAGCAATCTCTCACTTTGTTTCTTAATCACAACCACCTTGTTTCATACAATTTATTAAAAAACTATGGGAATAGATTAATTAAGAAAAAGTAATCTTGCCGCCACGGGTTCAAGTCGATCTGACAAAATTGTTATTCACTGATAAATAGATTACTGCAATATTTATGAGAAAGGAAGTAGTCTCAATCTTTTCCAAAACCCAAAGTCAAAGTTAGGCAACATATAAAAACAGATCGTCGAAAAATATCTTTCAAGTTTATTAAAGGATTTGTTTTTTTATCTTTAATATTGATTATTTTGTCTTGTGATCATGAGAATGAGAAAGGAAATTTTATCAATCAACCACTTTACTTCAAGGCGGAAGGCGCTGGTAAGCCTGCCATAATTATGCTTCACGGAATGTTAGGTTCGCATCGGTATTGGGATAGCGTTGTGCCGCAACTTCGCAAAAATCATGAACTTATTCTTTTGGATCTTTTGGGCTTTGGTAAGTCTCCAAAACCAGAAATTGAATATTCCGTCGAACAACATGTAGCTAAAGTCGATGATATCGTTGACCGAACTCAATTAAAAAAAGACCAATCAATCATTGTCGGACATTCCATGGGTGCATTCCTGGCACTTAATTATGCTATCGCACACCCAGAGAAGGTTAAAAAGTTAATCTTGATCAATGCTCCCATGAAAACAGATGAAGAGTCGTTGAAAAAAGCAATTGCCGAAAGTTCATCTCGGTTTATGGTGATAATGACATTCAACAAAACATGGGGAAAGCTAATCTGCAAACTTCATGAAATGATACCTGCAATAGGTTATCCACTGGCGAGAATTTTCGAGCCTGATCTTCCACCTACAATTGCCAAAGCAGTGGGCCAACACAACTACAGTTCGTACGTAGGAACTTTTGAAAACATTTTACTGAAGCAAAATGTTTACGAGCTGCTTGCAAAAGTTTTGGACATACCGGTTTTAATAATTTCAAGTAATCAAGATGAATACACAAAGTCAGAGTCTCTGGAACTTTTACCGCAAAGAAGCACTATAAAATTGGTTAAGATCGACGGAAATCACAACGTCTTACTAAAGGCACCCGATCGCATTTCTGAAGAAATTTTAAAATTCATCGAATAGGAAAATGCGCTTCTAAGGGGAAAAACGAGACAACACGGCGTTATTAACACCAGTGTTAGTCTCGTCAAGTATAAGTCGCCAAAATAAAGAGTTCGTCTATTTTTAATAAATCATTCTGCCATCACCTAAAAGTGATGCATGACAATCTACCCCTTTGTTTAGACAGTTCTTAACGATAGTCGTGATGAATTCCGGCTGCCAACCATTGACCCAATCAGCATGACCTGAATAACCACCTGGTAAACCCATAGTATACTGATCACTAGATAATCTCCATTTACTCATATCCACGCCTGGCGCAACTATAAAGTTAAAGTTAACTGATATGTGTGGTAGTGAAATTGGGTGAGTCGTAGGGCATTTGTTGGCTGTGGTTAGAAGCCTATCAGTGCTTGCCATATGACTTTTATGATTTGCTGAATCTAAATTTTTACCATCCCAGCATTGCGGAAATTCAATTTTCATTTGCATAGTTTCTCCTGCATTACAAATTGGAATGCTTTTTTTCCAACCATAAAATGGAGTGCGACCCAAGCAAGTGTAATTAGCTTGGCCTTCAGCTTCTGTTGTCGCCTTACCATTACCTGCAATCATTCTTAAACCTTTTGGCGGAACGTTTATTAACCCACTTGGTGTGCGCCCAGTTTTGTAATAAAAAATTGCCAGTTCTGGTAGTACTGGAATATTTGTCGCGGTGTTAATCATAGATGGCATCCAGTACGAACTGCGATTTACTAAGCCACCCTTACATGTACTATTACCGATAGCACTCATGTTATTTACATCGCTGGCAAAATTAGTCGAAGTGTTCCCGTAGAAAGTGTGATGATGTGCTGCACCTTGCTGATTTGGAAACACAATTGGGTCATCTGTGCTCATGTGACTAGGCTTACATACAATTCTAAATGCACCGCCCGTTGCTGGTGGTATTTCAGTTGCAGCCTTAACGCGAATTGTATCGTAACCAATCGCTGGCGTCATGTTCGGATAATTTTCGTTTGCATTGGCTGCGCAAACAATGAGTAACGAGAGGATAATTAATCTTTTCATTTTTTATTTCCTTTAGAGTAATGATTTTAATTCTGCTAATTTGTTTTTAGTAATTTATTGTTTACTAAAATTAATAAAAAATAAATATTAACTGATTATTTATTGAATTTTAATGGGCAGTAAGTCCAGGATTGATTTGAAATTTTAAATATGCAATTAATCAGTTACAGACATATCGAAACTAGACTGGACTGTTTTTATTTTAGACTTGTGTGACAACAAAGTTTTATTTATACCAACACCCGGGTTGTTTTTGCTGTAATGCCCCTGCCACAAACGTATCGAACCTGCACTGCAGGGTTGGATACATTCCGTTTGCACTAACTCCATCAGCTTCTGTTAAATCCATATTAGGTCTTGGCATATTCGAATTTGGACCGAACTGTTCATAGATCGATGCAATGTATACCATAAGCTCAAATCCAGATTTAACACTACGGAGGCAAATAATTTCATCTGCCACATTCAAGTATTTGGCTGCACAAAGATTTATTATTCGTGCAGAGACTGCGATCTTGGAAACATCAAATTCTTTATCAGCTGAAAACATATTTTTTAAACATGTGGCAGAAAAATAATCGCTTTGTCCTTCTGATGAAGACGGCGTACTAGAAACCCATACTAAAGTTGGTTTTAGCGTGTTTGCTGAAAACGGCTTTCCACCCAACAAGTGACCCATTTCATGGCACAGCATGGCTGCATAGGCATCTGCGGTCATAGCTGATTGTCGGTGTATATCATTACCCATCTCAATCACAGCAGTTTCTTTGTGCAATGAAACACCCGCAGCCACTTCAGGCAATTCTTTATTGAGCAATATTTTCAAATTAACATGACGCTCTATTTTTATAATGGGTGCATAAATAGAAAAAAACTTTGACCGAATATTTGCATAAACTAAATCTAAATCATCTTCAACTTGAAGCTTTAATACAGCTTCAAAAACATCCCCAATATTTTTGTCTTCATTTTCCCACTGCCATACAGCTTGCCGTAAATCTGAGTACCCCACTGCACTCAGTTGCCCAGCAATAGAAACGAATCGATGAGCTACTATCTTAAACATCAGATTTTCTTCCGTAACAGTAGACTTAGGAATGTTTAACATTTTTCTAGCTAGACTCTGCAGGTCTCTAACTATTTCTAAATGTTTATTTTTATTTTCTACTTGCTGGATATGGGCTAGATAATCTTGCAACTTAAACTCTATTTTTTCAAGAATCCGAAAGAAACTTAAAGTATGAAATCTGATCTGTGTTTTTTTTTCTTTGATAAAAGTATCTAAACCTTGGCAGCGATAAAAATCTGTACCCATACGACAGCTGAATCGATTAGATTGATTTGCCCGGCATACTTGATTTGGCGTGACATCGTACTGGCTCATCACAGTTGATAAATCAATAATCTGGTACGGATCTGTTTTGCTGTAGCCATGCTTTTCATAAACTTCAGTATCATTCATCATGACGAATGCATGTGAAAAAATATTTTTATTTGCGTAAAAACCGTTGTCCCAAATGACACCGATATCGTTGGCTTGACGCTGTTCCGTGTTTTTTAGACGTCGGCACAGCGGCGAATCCAACATCGTTTTCATTTCACCATTAGAGGCATATCTGATCGTTTTACTTAGTCCAACAGATACCATGGCGGCGTTTAAACAATTGGGACCATCTACTTTTGAATAATTTTTTGGGGTTTCAGCGGACTTGTTAATACCCGTAGCAGCTTGAAGCGCAATTGCAGGCAAAAGACACAATAAGACAAAATAAATACAAACAGGATAACGTACCATGATAAAAAGCACTTCAATTTCCGTTCTCAACATAAAAAATATAAGCACCTATTTATTTACTTCTAAGCCATGAGAATGTCTGAAACTAAGACACTTCTACAAAAGTTGTCGATCCCGTGTACTAATCGTTCTTCCACTGAATAGAGGTTAGTAAATTTTGAATCTGCAGTTTTATAGCTGAATCCTTTTCCAACATGAAGGCCTCTGAAATTAGATTTATGACACCAAGATTGGTTGGTTTTAAATGTCGTAGCACCATCACAGCTGACTGACGAATAAGAATTTGCGTGTCGTCACGAAGTGCTGTGGCTAAAACAGCCTGAATTGCTGGATCATCCGATGGCAATGAGTAAAAGAACCAGATTGCCGTCGCCTTCAAGTTAGAATCTGATGCTATTTGAATAACCTTAGCTATTTGATCTTGAATTCCCTTGTCGTTTGGTTTTAAGCAAACAACCGAATTAATAAATTCGGACTCTAGCCACCTTTCCTTAGGAATTACTGCAGCTGGAATATTTACCTGGCCTAGTAACGAACAAAGTGCATTTCTTCGAACCTCTGTGAAAGGCGTATTTAAATCCACTAATTCGTTATAAGCGTCAGCAATAAACCGGTTCGAAACTAAATCTAAATTCTTAAGTGTGTTCAGTACATGGGTCTTTAACGGTAGATAAATATCACCATTCAGTTGCAGCAAAGATAGCAGATCGTGTTTCAATTTTTCATCAGTCGCCAATTCATCAAGAATTTCTTTGTCCTCTGATGAAAGCTTTTTGCTATCACTTTTTAAACGGTGTAAAAAATCTTCAATGTGTGGCAAAATTTTGATGGCGCCGCTAGTGTGAAAAAGTTTTTGAATGAACCTCAGTTTTTCTGCAGAAGATTTCTGTTCGCTGCGGATATAACAATACGGCTTTTCATCAACACTTTGCATCTTTGGGATTGCACCAGTGGCTTGTGACAAGCTGGTATGACTTAATGCCGAGAACAGTTTTTTATTAGTTTGTATCCCCGACTTAGAAACGTAAGTGTCATAATTTACGTAATTTTTAACAGCCAAATCAAAATAGTTTTGTAACTTTGGAGCTACGTTTAACCCACTTGGACCTATGGATGAGAATCCATAAATTCTAGGAGTGGTTGCAAACACCTGGGTCATTCGGTGCTTGTAAGAATCGCCAAAACCGCTATAGCGAAACGATACGATTTGACTGGCCTGGACCGTCGAAAAACCATCGGCCAAAAGAACTCGCATGTATTCTTCTGGCGACCTACTGTCTTTTTCTTTTGAAGCAAGAGTGTTACAGCCAAATAAAAAAACTTCTCGGGGTTGCTTTAAAATACCATCACACTTTTGATCGCAAGAATTTCGCTCTAAATCTTCCATCGACAACCGAAGTTTGGTACTTCCAAAAAAACTTCCGGCAAAATGCCCAGATATTAATAAAATATCGCAGCGGATGTTTTGCTTGCAAGCTTCGTTGAACCAGTTGACAGAGGCCTTATCCGGTTGTGCTGGTGCAAGTTCAATGAAGTTCCAGTTTGCCGGAGAAAGGTTACTTTTAAAAAGCTGTGCTTCGTCATTAGAATTGATGGTCACGGTGCATAGATTTTTTTTAGCTTCGCCAACAGCTGCAAAAGCACAAGCTGGCAGGAAAATAAACAACAAAAGAATGTGCTGAAACGTCCGCTTAGATACCATGACATAAAACACTTCAATTTTCGTTCTTAGCTGCTAAAGTTTTAAGACCTTTTTAGGCCCATGCTGCGCCTTTTGACTGTCTGAAACTAAGACAGTTCTACAAAAGTTGTCGATTCTGCCCAAATTTTTCACCCTACTCAGTTCGTTTTTTATTTGCTAGCCTATAACACGTGAATCACCCAGACAAACCCGAGCAGCAATCACCCATCGAAATTCCGGCGGACGCTATTAGCCCCGCTGCCTTACAGAATCTGATCGAGTCGTTCATTTTAAGGGAAGGCACCGATTACGGAGCCATCGAAATTGAACATGTTAAAAAAGTTCTTAGAATAACCAAGTTACTAGATACTGGGCGCATAAAAATTGTTTTTGACCCCAACAGTGAATCAGTTACTTTAATGACCCAACAAGATTGGCAAAAAAATCAATAAATCACAAAATCCAGTTAAATTAGTACTGGTCGGTGGAGGTCACGCCAATATTCAGGTGCTGCACAGCCTAGCCCATTCAAAAAGGACTGACATTCAAGTCACTTTAATCAGTGATGTTCAATTGTCACCCTATTCAGGAATGATCCCTTCTTTTATAGCCGGAATTTACGAAGCCTCTGATCTGCAATTTGATTTAAAAAAAATATGTCAGCGTTTTGATTTTCAATTTGTAGAATCACAGCTCATTTTAATCTGCGCCGAAAAAAATCAAGTACAGCTTTCAAACCAAGCATTCATTGATTACGACATTTGTTCAGTAAATACTGGTATCGAATCAAACCCTATCCGCACAAAAACAAAAAATGACGAAAATCTTATCTACTTGAAGCCAATTTCAAAGCTCATTGAAAAATGGAATCGTATTAAAAACAAAACGGCAACTAAACCGACAGATATAAAAATTATCGGTGGTGGTGCTGCTGCGTTTGAAATAGCCATTGCATGCCGCAAACATTTTAAATCTATAACCAACGAAATCACACTTATCACTGGTATGAATGGACTTCTGCATGATCAAAGTGCACGCGCAAAAAAATTGGCTAAAGAAAGTTTATCTGCAAACAGAATTAAACTGATTGAAAATCTGCGTGTAGAATTAATTACAGATCAGCAAATGGTTTTATCTGACGGTACAAATCTTTTAAAAGACATCTGCTTTATCGGAACCACCGCAGCTGTGAATCCACTTTTCAAAAATTCTGGCTTACCTGTCAGTGAAACTGGATTTGTTCGAGTTGATAAAAATTTATTAGTTGAAGGGACTAAAAATATTTTTGCAGCAGGAGACTGCTGCCACTTTTCCGCAAAACCACTTCAAAAAGCTGGCGTCTATGCCGTTCGCCAAGGTCCAATTATTTACCAGAATATAATTTCAATCTTAGAAAAAAAATCTTTAACCCGATACAAGCCACAAACCGAGTTTTTAAAAATACTTGTATCCGGGGACCAGGAAGCCATCGCTATTTATGGAAAATTTGCTTTCAAAGGATTTCTAGCTTGGAAATTAAAAAACTATATAGATCTAAATTTTATGAAACGCTTTTTGTAGTATTTGCCCATCTATTCTAAACATCAAAGTCCAATAAATTTCAAAAGCTGCCACGACGATGGAATGTCTTTCATCAAAGAAACTCGAGCATTTCGTAAAAGAAGTGGCACAAAAATTTCATCTGCAGTTGGACCACCGTGAAAACCCAGACCGTTTTGTGAGAAAATGACATCTACTTTAGGTATAACAATGATATCCGCTGCCTTATCAGCCGCAAAATAAGAAGCCATATTTTCTAAAAAATAAGGATGAAATTTATCGCGCCATTGTTCAGGAATAGCATCTGAACAAACTGCCATCTGCGCATTGATGTTTATGCCAACGGCATCAGATCCACAAATCAATAGAGGCTGTTGTTCAAAAAATATTTCTTGTTTTTTTGAAACTAAATAAATACGTAATTTATTTCTGAATGCAACTATTTCTATGTTCTTATTTTTTACAAGACTTGCAGTCACTTTTTTAATACGTAGGTCAGTTGGCACATCTAAAAAATAAAGCCCCGCAAAGCGGCTTTCATTCAGTGATCTTAATTTTGGATCTAGTACTTTGATTTCATTTTCAATGTTAAAATAACGGGCTTGTTTTAAATTAAATCCGTGATCCGCAGAAAGCATCGTGACTATTTGCCGTGAGTTTTCCGAAGCTTTTAAAAGTTGAAGTACTGCTTGCAGATCTGAATCTAATCTTTTTAGGTACTCAATAGCTTCAGTCGACAGCGGGCCGAAACGATGACTTAAAAAATCTAGTCCAACCAAATGAATAAAAACAAAATGCGGCCAATTTTTCAAACTTGTTTCTGTTAACAGTATTCGAAGGCCATCTATTTTTTTACGATCTAGATAGCCGTAATCCAGCTGACTGGCGGCATATCCCGACTGAAAATCAAAACCTGAAGAAACCGTCGCATCCGATCCAAGGCCGTAATCAAAACTGACACTAAAATATTTTTTCTCAGACAGCCTGGTGAAAATATTTTTCGTACGCATAAGTTCACTAAAATAGGGGCGATCGCTGAGCAATTCAAAATCGATCAGTTTATTATTAAAAATCAGCTTATTGCCCAGAGATCCCGTCTTGTGCACAGGCTGTTCATGCAAAATTCCTGAAATATTTGTAAATGTCAAAGATGGAAATACCGACCGTGCTTTAGATACCGACTGACCCGGTTTCAAAAAAAATTTCTTCATTTGAGGCAAATTATTATTCTTTAATTGCTGCTCTAAAACCGAAGTCGAAAGTCCATCGATTAAAAAGAACACGACCGTTTTATTCAAGGTCGAGGTCAAAGCCTGGTCCTTTGTTATATCAAGGTACTTTTCAGGCACGTGGCTACGGTTAGCGCAGCTTGAAAGAGCCAACAAAATAAATAAACCAACTGTCAAATGTCGCATTCTTTTACACTAATCTAGGACTTGGTCGCTAGCTAGTAAAAACGATGATCTTCAGCAAAAATTATAAAGGTGAAAGCGCACGAAGCCGAAGAGTTCTTTAATCAGGAGACTTTTCAAAATGCGCTTATTTATACTTTTAATTACTTTATTATCATCCGCTCAATTGATAGCAAATCCATCTGTTCGAAGTATCCGAATAGATCCGTCTTACTTTTATTCTCAGTACCCGAACTTAAACGCAGCCCAAATAGCTGAAAAAGTCATAAGCATTGCAAAACTTGCAAATGTAAACACACTTTTTTTATACGCATACAATTCAACTTATGGAGCTTTTTATAAAACAACTTATTTAATGACAACTACAGAAGGTGGCTACGGAGCCGTAGATATTTTTGGTACAATTCTAAAAGCGGCTAAAGCCAATGGCTTAAAAGTTTTTGCTAATATGCCAGTGAATGATTTCGAAAGAGTATGGCAATTAAAACCAAGCTGGCGGTCCAAAAAACGTAACGGCACCGATTACATACCAGTCAATGAAACTCATTTGCTTTCAGCGTGGCATCCCGGTTATAAAACGTGGTTGGCAGGTTTTTACAAAGACTTTCTGGTAAACTACCCCGCCGTTGATGGTATCGAAGCTGTGGAGCCCATGATCGACTATTACTGGAATAAAGAATCCGACTACAACCCAAATTCAAATGCCGAGTTCAAAGCGCGTTATCCGACTTCTTATTTGGGTAGCGGCACATGGCTTCGATTTCGCGCGCAGGGTTTAACAAATTTAGTGGCGCTCATGTCACAAGCCACACACGCAGCTGGTAAAAAATCAGCTGTTGTTCAAACTTGGGCCATCAAAAGTGATGGCACCTTATTCACATCCCAAAGCATGCGAGATGGAATGGGTTTTGGATTTCAAGAACTTTTAAATTTAGCGGGAACGTCTAAAGTTGATTTCATCAGTGTCGAGTTCATGTGGCAACAGTGGAAAGCTGAATACGGCATAGCCCTTTTTAATCCAGCTTGGACACGCGGAGCGGCTCAGTCTTTTATGAATTTCGTCGCTGGTCGTAGCTTTCCGATTATTCACATCGAAATTTCACCATTCGACGGCAGCGTCGGATCAGTCACTCCTACGGTTTTAGATTTACATAATTCAATCAAAGCTGTGGCTGACATTGCGCCGGGAATCGATGTCTATGATTATAACCAAATCGAATCGATGAAAGCATGGTCAGCTTTTACAGCCTGGAATTAATTATACATGAAATGCATGATATGTAATTCGTTATGCATTTCACATTAAACAGAGCAAGCGATACGGTAATTAAAATTAACAGCGTATTTTTAAAAGGATTACCCGCGATGAAGTTTTTTTTATTCTTAATATCTAGTTTAATTATTCAAAGTTTACAGGCAGACGTTTCATTGGATTCAATTTCAGCAAAAGAAGAAAAAAAAGTACTTACTTTGTTAAACAATTTTTGTGGTGATTCTTGGTGCGAAGGTGCTTACGACATCCATTTCAAAAAGATCAAATTTACAGTTTATAACGAAATTTATATTCTTGCTGCTGCGACCCCAATAGATGGCCATTATGATATTAAAGATAATTCGGTCGCACTTCATTGTCAGGTCATAGATCCTTCTATTATCACAGACACTTTAACTGCCGCTGAGAATGATCAGCGTTACCTGGCAGAGCAACGCCTCTTTGATGTCATTTCTGAGTGCATCGACACAGCGCTTTATTCAAAACCCCTTTAGAAACATTGCAATTTCAAGACAACAATGATCTGCGCTTTTTCTTACACAGTGAGGCTCGACAGTAACTCGCTTAAAGAGTCATTTCTGTTGTTTCCGCTAATCGCTGTGGAAATTCTTTTGGCACGTTGATAATGACTTTTGCGGGAATGGACTTACCTTTTTTCAGGTAAGCTGACCGAATGTGTGGATTGTAAAGTTTCAATTTAGCCTTATCTTCGTTGAATAATTTTAGCAGTTTTTCATAAGCGATTTTTTTTGATAATTTAAAATAGCTAATCTGCATTTCGTCATCTTTGTAAATTGGCTCTGGAAAATACAGGTTGGCATTTCTTTCGACGTGCAAAGCGGCCAGGTAAGTCGCATAAAAGCTGCGCGATGCAAATCCAAAACTTTTCTTAGAAGCCACATTATCGATTAAAAAAGCAATATCATTTGATTTGTATTTTTTTATTAGCTTACCAAGGCTTCCGACTCCGTGATTGTAGGCCGTCACAGCCAAGGGCCAAGATTTTAGAATCTGATAGTTTTGTTTTAGAATTTTTGCAGCCAACTGAGTTGCGTAAACCGGATGGTTACGTAGATCTTGAGCCTCGCTTATATATTTTGATGGCCTAGCAACTCGGGGCATAATTTGCCACAATCCACTGGCACCGACTTTAGATCCAGCAAAAATATTAAACGAACTTTCAACAAAAACGACTCGGGTTAATTCCAGGGGTAACTTATTTTCTACAAATATTTTTTCCATCATCGGTAAGTAGCGACCTGAAATTCTTATTGCCTCTTGCATTCGATCTCTTAGACCCATCTGTAACCGAATCTTTTTGATGTCTTTTATTTTAAATTTTTGCGCTAATATTTTTTTTTGCCGGCGAATAATAATTTCAGATTCTTTTTCTTTTCTAATTAAAGACCAGTTTTGATTGGCATAGACCTGTGATAAATCCAGCTCACCCAGTATTATTTCTGTATCACCCGAGTAATGAAAAACGCCCTGTAGGGTTGTGTACTTTGTATATATCTTAATCCAGAAATCGACTTCGGGCTTCAAGCTTTCAGGGACGCTAAAAGTTTTTGAATTATAACTTTTTGTGTCGGGCTGGAACCACTGCGGTGCAGTCCAAATAGCGGGGCTTCTAGCAGCCTTCGAAACATTTTTTGCTTGCAGGATATTCGATGTAAAAAATGCTAATAAACAGACAGTTAAAAATCGCATATAACTGTTTCGGCCAGATGAATGGCCTGATAAAGACATTTTTTTAAAGTAAACTCCTTATTGTTGTTAAAAAGTCGACGTAAGTCTTGCAGCCGGTCGATTTCTATTTAATAACACTGATGGTCAGATACTAAGATGAAGTTCGGAGGTTCGATGTCTTTTTCAATGTCTTTTTTTAGAACACTTTCTGCCATGGGCTTGACGCTTGCAGTTTTTTCCACGGCCAATGCAGCGACTTTTATTGAACCCAGTATTGGGTATCGGTCACATAATCTAAAACTGACCTCAATAACAACAGCAACGACTGAAGTTAAAATGGCCACACCCGTTTACGGTTTAAAAATCGGTTACAGTAGCCCGCTCGGAATTGATTTGAATTTATCTTACGATTATTCGTCTGGAAAAGCTGAAATCAGCCCGTCTATGGAAAAAAACGACTTTTCTCAAAGCACAGCTTCCGCACAACTTGGCGTCAGCGCCTTAGGTGCATTGAAAATATACTTAGGTTATGGTTTTTTAAACGAGCTAAAAATAAAAGAAGGGCTTACAACTTCAGATATGAATTTAAAAGGTCAATCGTATCAGGCAGGGCTTCAGTTTAAAATATTTTCCAGAGTAATGCTGGGCCTGCAGTACAATATCAACCAGTACAAAACAGTCTCCGGCCGCGATTTTATTTTAGGAGAGAAAGTTGATACTTATTTTAATAAAGTAGATTCACAAGATTATTCCCTGAACCTTTCAACATCCTTCTAACAAAAAGAGAATTATGACATACGCCGGATTTTTTAGACGTTTCGCTGCCACAATAATCGATGTCATTATATTAACTGTTCCTAGCTTATTTATTGGCGGATCAGTTGCAATGATTCCAGTCAGTATTGGATTGGGTTTAATTTTTGGTTTACTTTACAAACCTGTGTTTGAAAGTTCGATGATGAATGCAACTCCTGGAAAAGCACTAATGGGTATCATTGTGCTTGGTGAGGATGGACAAACTCTTACATACAAAAGAGCCGTGATTCGGTATTTTTGCTCTTATTTATCTAGTGTTATTATGGGGATCGGTTACCTGATGCAGCCGTTCACTTCAAAACGACAAACTCTGCACGACATTCTTAGCAAAGCTGTTGTGATTCGTAAAGAAACTCCAGATTTAAATTACTTTGTGGTTTGGAAAGAACAGCTAAAAATTCTTTTCTCTAAAATTTAGCTGATAAGTAGTCCTCAGTTTTAAACTTAGAAACTGAGGACTACTGTAATGTGCATTAGCTGCACTACTCCGTTCACTAAAGACTTGATATTTATATGTTATCTTATTTTTCGAACGGTACTTCTGATTGTTTACAATCAGAAGTCAACCAACGAGCCACATAATCTATTGAATAAACTCATCATTTCGAGGCGGTATGAACCGCTAAGCACATTGCAGCTGATCAGTTTTTTAATCTTACAGTGCGAGTGCGGCAGCGACTGCTTTATCTGCTTGAACATTGCCGGCACCATATTCATTTTCAGAATTAGGTCCCAGAGGCGTTGCTGTTGATGCTAAAATCGACCGCATCTGTGCTGGGGTTAACTTTTTATTCGCTGAACGCATCAAAGCAATAACTCCTGCCACGTGCGGCGTTGCCATCGATGTTCCGTCAAACATCGCGTAATCTGATGCCGACGTAACAATTTTTGCTTTCGCAGTAATTCCTTTAGCTATAACTTCAACAAGTTCCAGGCCATCTTTTTGTTCAATCATCACAACCGGAAAATCTAGCTCAGTTCCATCTTCGGTTAACGCACCCTGCATCAGGCCAGGAACGTTGTTGTAAATAACTGCGCCAACGGCACCTGCTGCCATGGCGTTAGCTACTTTTTCAGAAAATCTAATTTCTCCACGTGCAATCAAGGCAAATTTTCCTTTTACTTTAGCAGCCGCAAAATCTTCGGGCTTACCCAAACCGGAAACAACCAGTTTTTTCATGACTGCTTTAGTAACTAACTTGGTCCCAGAAAATGCAGCACTTTTAATTTCTCGCTTTATTCCAGGATAAGAAATGCCTACGACACTGTCTCTTCCAGAACCTCTTGGAACTGCCGATATAACAGCTGAACCTGGAGCCACGATATCAAGCTCTGGACCCCACTGAGAGAAGCTTGTCTTTTTTAATGAAATATCTATCGCACCCACTGCAAAGACGTCAGCGTAGGCAGCAGGGAAGCTAATCTGGGCAGTTCCATCATTTCCTGAAGCTGCTACAACCATGACTCCAGCCGCTTCAGCATTTTTCACTGCAATTTCATGCGATGGTGAGCCAAACGGACCGCCTAGTGACATACTGATCACGTCGACGTGCTGCTCGATACCCCAATTAATGCCTTCAGAAATTGCGATATTGCTGCAACCTTCTTTACCGCAAACGCGCCCCATTAAAATTTTAGCTTTCGGAGCAACTCCGGTAAAACCTGTGGCTGCATTATAACTGGCTGCGATTGTTCCTGACACGTGTGTGCCGTGACCTTCTTTATCAATAAAATCAGTCGCATCGACTTTACCTTCTTCAGTTTCAAAAAAGTTTTTTCCCTGTTCAAAATTTGCTTTTAAATCCTGATGTTCTGGATCGATTCCAGTATCAAGAACTAAGACACGAGCATTTGCGCCCGCAGCAGAGTCAGCCCATGCACCACCGGCCTTGATTGCCAAAATTCCCCACGGAGTCTTCGGACCTTCGGTGAAAATTGGGATTGAATCATTGGTTGTGTTTTCAAGATTAAAAAATTCAGGGCGAACACGCATTGTGTTTGCAACGATTGCTGGTTTAAAACCGTTGATAGGTTTTGGACTTGGAATAAAAAATTCGCTTTCAATCGCTGCCACTTCCGGATGATTTTTTAACGATGCAGCCGTAGCTGCCGAGCCAGATTTCAAAACGATGGCATTCAAGCCATTTAACGATTTTTGAATTCGACCCGATCTTTGGGTGTGAACAAAATAATTTTGCATAGCCTGAAAACCCTGCTTACTTTTAAAAGTAACCATGTAGCGACCTTTTGCATCAGCTACTCCAGCAGCCATCATCACTACTACTAATATCCATGTTTTGTTCATAATCCCTCTTTCCGTAGGTTTATTTCATCCGCATATTCTTTGCTGAAAAAATTGAAACCCACTTTGGCACTAAATTCAAAATTATTATTTAAAAGAGTTATCATAGAGTTAGATGGTTTATAAAAAGTGAAATCATCTGTAATTTATAGGGAGTGCCAATTTGGAACTGAGAAGAAAATAAAACCTGATACAGGCTTTGAAATAATTAAGATTTCTTAAATGTATTAGATATTCTTATGGCATTTCTTGTTAATTAGGCAGTATTTAATGAATCGCTGCGTTACATATTAGACTAATTTAGCCGGAGATTTTTTTTCAACAGCGCCTGCATTTCGGTGCTTAGCTCCCGGTAAATGAACTTCCCAACAACTGACCGAGCAAAATACATATCCCGTGCGCTGACCTGTGCACGTAGAAACGCTGCACTCGTAATATTTTGTGTTTAGTAAAATAGATTTTTTACAGCTGCTACACTTTCGCCAAAAATAAACATCATTCATAGCTTATACATTTAGCTAATTTCAAAATATTAGCAACGTTTTCATCACTTGTTATTCTTTACTTAATGGTTGTCTCGCGATTATTTTGGACTTCCTGTGCATCTGCAAGATGATGTTTAACGTGATCCCGAGTTGATTTCAAAAATTCTATCAGTTCTGGCTTAGAAGCTGCTGGAAGTAACCGTTGGTCTATATCGGTGATAAGTGCTTTGTGCATTTCTATTTGACCAGTCATGTAACTTTCGTCGAAAGCTGCACCCTCTAATTTTTTAAGTTCACGAAGATTCTGCCGAGCATCGTCCCGTAAAATTTCGGCAACGTGGCTTCGTTCAGCGCCTAGTCCCAGTTTACCAAAAAGCTTTCTTGCTTCAGTTTTATTTTTCTTATGCTCACTGATCATGCGACTTGCGAAATCACGCACTTGCGGATTTGCCGCTTTTTTCTCAGCTATTTTTGACGCTGAGATCTCTGCTTGATTCACTGTTTTCAAAATTCCTGCAGCTTGATGCTCAGACAAGCTGAATCTGGAATTTTCTGAACTTACTCCATCGTCGATTGAAACTGGTAAATCGTGATTTAAATCCTGTGTGGTTTCGTAGATTGGGGCATAATGGGATACATTTGTGTTCTTTGCAGGAGTTCCGTTTCTAGCGACCTCTTGACGGGTTGTATAAGGCAAATTCTCTTGCTGAATAGCTTCTTGATTATAATTTGAATTTCTTTTTGCTAGTGCGTCCGTAGAAAGCAAAAGAACACTGCTTAGACTAGCTCCAATACAAACCAACGATAAAAAATGCTGCGCTTTCATATAAACTCCTTGAACATAAATTTTTGTTAATGATCTTTCGAACATCTTTCAGCAAGACACGGACCATTTAAACTTAGGCACAAGATCTGCTTTTATATAAATAAGTATTAATAAAATTTAACTTTTGGTGAAACGGAGCTTAGGTATGAAAACAAATATTCTAGAAATTCTAGGAACCCTAGTCTTTGCAGCTTTCCTTGCGGCAAGTGCAGCTTACAAAAAATCGACTGCCGTATCAAAAAACTTAAAAGAAAAGGCAAATCAGGCTCACGTATCACACTAAATGCTTGCCGTGAATGCCCAGATTAAGACAAACTTAATTTCTATGAGCCAAAATTTACCACCGACAGAAGCTGCTAATTTTTTAAAACAGATTATTGAAAAAGATATTCAAAGCAAAAAAATCGCTGGTCAAATTGTAACCCGGTTCCCGCCCGAACCGAATGGCTACTTGCACTTAGGCCATGCAAAATCAATTTGTCTTAATTTTGGTTTAGCAACCGATTATGAGGGACGCTGTCACTTGCGCTTTGATGATACAAATCCTGAGACAGAAGATACCGAATACGTAGAATCGATCAAAGAAGACGTCAAATGGTTAGGTGCTGATTGGCAAAATCATTTGTATTTTGCATCTGATTATTTTCAACAACTTTATGACTGGGCCGAAGATCTTATTAAAAATAACAAAGCTTATGTGTGCAGCCTGAGCGAAGAACAACTGCGTGAATACCGCGGTGACTTCACCCGGCCAGGTAAAGACAGTCCTTATCGCAGCCGCTCTATTGAGGAAAACTTAGATCTGTTTCGCCGGATGAAAGCTGGCGAATTCGCTGACGGAACACACGTGCTGCGCGCAAAAATTGACATGAAGTCATCCAACATGAATATGCGAGATCCGTTATTATACCGCATTCGTAAAGTGCACCATCACCGCACGGGTGACTCTTGGTGCATATATCCAATGTATGATTATGCCCACCCGCTTTCAGACGCCATCGAGCACGTGACTCATTCTATTTGCACTTTAGAATTTCAAGATCACCGTCCGTTTTACGATTGGTGCATTGAGAACCTTCCGGTACCCGCAAAACCCAAACAGTACGAATTTGCACGTATGAATATGACGTACTTAGTGATGAGTAAGCGTAAGCTTTTACAATTGGTGAAAGAAAATTTAGTCCAAGGATGGGATGACCCCCGCATGCCAACCATTTCTGGCATGCGCCGCAGAGGTTACCTTGCAACCAGTTTACAACTGTTTGCTAAACGCATCGGCGTTGCAAAAGCCGAAAGCTTAATTGATTTTGAAATCTTGGAAAGCTGTGTGCGAGATACTTTGGACGAAGTTTCCCTACGTGCTATGGCAGTACTGAATCCAATCAAAGTCGTCATCGAGAATTTGCCAGCAGATCACATCGAAGAAATACAAACATCCAGTCATCCAAAAAAACCAGAACTTGGTAAACGCACATTGTATTTCACAAAAGAAGTTTATATCGACGCTGCTGACTTTATGGAAAACCCAGCGGCTGATTTTTTCAGATTAGCTCCTGGAAAAGAAGTCCGCCTTCGAAATGCCTACGTTATAAAATGCAAAGAAGTTATAAAGGACGCATCTGGAAAAATCACCGAGCTTCGTTGTGATTACGACGCGGCAACTTTAGGTGGAAAGCCTACTGTTGATGGTCGCAAAATTAAAGGTATTGTCCATTGGGTTTCAGCAAGCCACTGCATTGACGCCGAAGTACGCATTTACGGAAGACTTTTTACAAAATCGGACCCCGAGAATGTCAGTGAAGGAGAAAATTTTAAATCCTCATTAAATCCACTGTCACTTAAAGTCATCTCAGCCGCCAAATTGGAAACCGGAATGAAAGATGCTGATCCTAAACATCGTTATCAGTTCGAACGTGTTGGTTATTTTTGCCTTGATAGCAAGGATTCGAAACCGAATAACTTGGTTTTCAATCAAGTCGTAGAGCTGTCTAGCGGACATTAGCAACTAGTAAATTAACCTGATGTTGATAATTTTCCGTGTAAAAAAGCCATTTTTACATTCATATACCGGGAAGCGCTTAAAAAGCTATACTAAAACTCTAACAATCTATATTTATTAGATTCATGCAAGTTTTGAGAAGGCTCCAATCCAGCAGAATTATTAAAATATTAGCCATCTCCCTTGGCTCGGCTCTGCTTTACTATTTGGCTGCAAAAATTGGACTTCAGTTCGCAACTCTAAATAAGCAGACTTCACCTGTCTGGCCTGCTACGGGGGTTGCTGCTTGCCTTTACTTTTTGTTTGGCTGGCGCGCCGCTTTGGGAATTTTCGCAGGCGCAGTATTTACTAATTTTGAAACAGGTTTACATCTACCCGCGTGTTTTATTATCGGAATAGGCAATACCGCAGAGGCCGTTATTGGGGTTTTAATTTTTCGCTTTTTGATACGGTTCAAAAAAGAATATGGTCTTCATGCACCAGCTATCTTTGTTATCTTTACCATCGCTATTGCCTCATCCATCAGTTCAACAATCGGAACTATGACGTTGAGCTTTTTTAAAATTATCGGGCCCGATGTTGAATTTAAAACTTGGGTCACTTGGTGGATTGGTGACATCATTGGAGCTTTGTTTTTAGTGCCATTTGTTCATAAATTTTATGTGTCGCAATCAAAAAAAAATTTCAAAGCAGAAACAGTTCTACGTATGGTTGGGTTAGCTTTGTTGGCTTCTCTATTTTGTTTTTTCGTATTTAATGTCTTAAGCGGAGCTGCTTATCTTTTTATTATATTTGTACCATTATTGATTGCGGCATTTTATTTCGATTCACTGTGGATTTATGCGACCTCGTTGCTCATATGCTCCTGGGCTATAGCTGCTACGGTTTCTGGTAGTGGTCCATTTGTTGGTCATGTTTTACATCAAAATTTAGTTCATCTGCAGTTGTTCTTAATGGGTCTTGGAATTACTGCTATTGGAATAGCAAGTTTAAAAAATGAAGGTTTAAACAGGCGCGTTTGTGTCGCATTGATATTTGGTTGGGTTCTGTCAGGTTTAACATTTTATTCATTTTATAATTCTAAATTTGAAATCGATCACAATCGCTTCTCATTAAAAGCCGAACAGGCCGAAGAAGCGATACAGCAACGACTTGAAAAGTACATCTTCCTTCTTGAAAGTGGTGTCAGTTTATTTAATGCCTCTGAATATATTTCACAAGATGAATGGGGGGCCTTCACAGAAAAATTACTAAAAAATGAAGACTACTCAAGTATCGAAAACTTAAGCGTTGCTTTCCCAACCAAAATTTTAGATGTGAATTATTTTTACCAATCAAATGGCATTCAAGAAAAAAAAACCGATTTAAAGTTTTATGCAGTCGCAAAACGAGATGACACGATTCCGGTTAGTAACCCCGAAACCCATTTCATAATTACCTACGCGGAACCCTATGCTAAAAAGAAAAATTTGATAGGTTTAGATTTGTCTTCAGAAAAGCATCGCTATGATGCAGCCATCAGGGCGCGGGATACTGGCCTTGCTTCAGCAAGTGGCTCAGTCCACTTAAACTTGGATACTGTTTTTCGACCTTCGATTATTCTTTTTTCGCCCATTTACAAAATGGGCGAAAAAACAAATAATTTGCAAGAACGTCGAAAGGCTTTCGTCGGTTTTGTTTTGGCTCCGATTATCTTTGATAAATTCTTAAACGGCGCCATCGCGAAATTTAAAAATGAAGTTCACTTAAAAGTGAGTTTGGAATCTGAAGCCGGCAAATCCATAACCGTCTTTGAATCTGAGGGTAAGCCGTTTCATGCTTCCGAAAAAATTGAGCGCACAACTCTGCTTGCTGGACAACCAATAACTTACACCTGGCAAAAAGCAAGCACATTTGAAGTGGCCTCAAGTCTTCTTTTTTCTCTGATTAGCTTTCTTGGCTCCGTTGTTACATTGCTGTTAGCGATGATGCTTTCATCATTACAAAATTTAAATGCAAGAGCCCAGATCTTAGCTGAATCTCAAACAAAAGAAATTTTAAAACGAAATAGAATTTGGAAATTATTGACAGAGGTATCTCCAGTTGGAATTTTTCTGACAAACAAAACCGGTCAGTGCACGTACGTAAATCCCATGTGGGGTATTTTAACAGGCAAGTCCGTAGACTTCGCACTGGGTGATGGATGGATCAAAGCCATACATCCCGATGACTTAGAAAATATTTCTAATAACTGGAATAAATTAATTACTGGCGGCAGCTTTGACTGTAGTTATCGTTTTTTAAAGCCAGATGGACGCACAGTGAATGTCTGGGCAAAAGCAGTTCCATTACCTGGTGAAGGCAATGAAATTTCTGGATATTTAGGCATCATACAAGACATGACCGATTCTGTGACTAAGACCAACGCGCTGCTAGCGTCCTCGCGGATGTCGTCTCTTGGTGAGATGGCTAGCGGTATTGCCCATGAAATAAATAATCCATTATCCATCATATTAGGCAATGTAGATTTACTCGAGAATTTATTGAATGCAGAGGATCTCGATCGGCTGAAGGCAAAAACGTATGTAAATCAAGTCACTTTGACAGTGCAGCGGATTGCAAAAATAATCCGAGGCTTAAGATCTTTCGCCAGAGAAACGACTCATGAACCTTTTGAAAAGTGTGTGGTTAAGGATGTTGTCTCTGATTGCTTAGAACTTTGCTTAGAGCGCTTTAAAAGCCATGGCATACGACTTATAATTCCGACCAACTTGGACATCACACCGACATTCTGGGGCAGGTCTGAGCAAATTGCGCAGGTGTTGTTGAACTTATTAAACAATGCGTTTGACGTCGCTAATGACGCCCCGGATATGGAAAGCAAATGGGTGCAAATAAGCGTTAAAATTATATTAGGTAAGATCCAGATATCCGTCACCGACTGTGGCCAGGGTATAGAGCCTGATAAGCTGCAGAAAATTTTCGAACCATTCTACACCAGCAAGAAAGTTGGTAAAGGCACAGGGCTTGGACTAAGTATTTCAAAAGGTATCGTTGAACTGCACCAAGGCAAAATCTTTATTGATAAATTTTCCAAAAATACCACTTTTGTGGTTGAGCTGAACCTGCTGGAAGAAGTTTACAGAAAAGATATGGATCTTATTTAGATTTTCCAATCTCGATTAATTTTTAGAACTGTAAAGACCATTACCTAATTTACACAAATCAGAAAGCATGTCTTTCAAGCATTCTTCTTTAATCAACTGGCACATGCCAGGACCTGCTCGCAAAAGTGTTCGGTAAAGATTTGCATCTAATGGTCCATAACTTGGCAAATATATTTGATTCACTTCCGGAGAAAAATTAGGCGAAGTGCCCATGATAGCACAAAGGTCATTTGCCATTTTATCATTACATTTTTCAAATAACATATCAGCTGGTTTTTTATTGGACCCTAGCAGATCAATGTATTTTTTGTGGTGAAGATAAAACAAAAAACTGACTAAAATAAATACTGATAAATAGAAATTTTTCGATTTCATTTTTTGCATTTTCTATTCCTGAGCTAAGGATTTAATGTGCGGTTTTTGACTTCATCAGATTTTCATCCTAAGCTAACATTTCAATAATGGGAGTATAAATTCTGGAGCCAAGACTTGAGGTTGTAGACTGATAGTAACCAAAACCCCTTCCAGCAACAGATGAACTTTGATTGTATTCTGATTCAGGCACACCCATTAAATTGAGCAAAGTCATAATAAAAGTATTACTTGGTAATGGATCTCCTGCAGTTGGCAAAGCGTAATACCGACCAGCACGCAAACGTCCACCCATGGAACCAAAAACTGTATGTTGAATATCTCCGTCCCAATGATTTCCCAAGGATGTAGGCCCTTGCATACCCAACTGTGACAAACATGTGGTAATCATATTATCAACATATGTTCTGCCGCTCGAACCCTCTTCAATGTTGAGTGGACCTAAAAATCTATCCGCAATCAAGTTGTAGCCAAAGCCATGCAATGATCTGTAAGCATGATTCTGTAGTGTTAAACCCTGCGCTCCGTGCATCAATCCGTGAAAACCATCCGGTGTGGTGTTCACATACCCTGGCAACCAAGCAGGGTCTTGAGCTTCGAATTGCATACAGCCAAACTGAGTTAACCCACACTTAAAAGCTGCAACCATTAAATCGACATAAAGATTATTTGTTTGTAATTTAGTAGCTCCAGTAAACCCTTGATTTGATGGTTTTGTACAACCCAATGCTGGTGCCGGGGCAACCGTAGCCACACTTTTTTGAAGATCAGATAAAAAGCTCATGTGCTGATCTAATCGAATTCTATCTTCACTAGAGATTTTTCTGTTTGATTTATAACTTTGAAATGCTGGAAAAACACGATTCAAAATATTTGTTTTTCTGGTGTTTATTAAGTCAGCTGTAGGCACTGTTTGATCTGTAAGACTTCCAAAAACAGCATTATACATTTGTAAAATCTCGCCGTATCCGTAAGCGCCCGGATTTAGTGACCTAGTCCCTACTTTTTGAACATACGTCCACGCACCATCCAAATCAATACGAACTGATTTTGTAATGTTACCCGCTGCATTCGGATAAACTGCTACAGATTTTTCAACTAAATAATCAAAAGTGGATTGATGAGCAGGATTTTCAGAGTTGTCTCCTGATTCTAAAGTTGAGTGACCACCAAGCGCTCTGGTGACATGACCATTACCACCACTCAGATGATTTTGAAAACCGCGGGCTAACGTGATCTGGTTTTTAGCCAACAACGTATTGTACAAAGGGTTTGATAGTAATTGGCTAATCACGGTAGAGGCCGAGCTTCCAACAGAACTTAGCATTCTTTCCTTGATCCCGATTGAACCCACCGATGTGGTTGCAATGGAAGGATTGGGCCAATACTGACTTTCATTATGATGATCAAATACGAAATTCATCATCCGACGAGGAGTCACTGTACTTTGCGCAAGCGCATAACGAGGAATTAAACTAGACAGCAGCGGCAACGCCAAAAGCGCATGGCCTGAGCCAACTAAAAATTGCCTGCGTGATTTGGGTGAATAAATGATACTCATAACAGCTCCTTTTTAAAATACTTCGCTTTCATCAATATTTCCAAGTTCTAAAATCTTTTGAAGACACATACGCGATAATTGCATCGTAAATAGTGCCTTGATTATCATTTGCGCCATACATGACATTTAATACTTCATTCATATGGCAAAAATCCATTTTTGAAGCTGCTTGTCTTATATCAAAAGTTTTTAACCGCTTTGCAAAACACATCATAGCCATATTGCTGGACGCTAAACCGTTGGCCATATCAATCGAATCATTCACAGGCGTTAAAGACCCTGATGGATGCAATTGAACTGCTGTTACCGTGTTTACAGGAACGGATCCTAAAAACTGGCCATCTGAAGAATTAAAAATACTTTCAACATTTCTTTTTCTTCCTAGAGAATCAAAACCTTCTAATGCAAAGCCATAGTGATTTATTTTACTGTGACAGCCTAAGCATGTTGTGTTTGGTTTTTGTGTTAAGTGTTCGTAGCGACTGCGCGTTGAAACTAACTGACCGACGATTTGTGCTTCACTGACGGTGGTTGGTGCGTTCGCTGGCGGATCGCCTACAGTATCACACAGCACTTGCTCCATCACATAACGACCGCGCTTTACGGGCGATGTATAATTGCCAGATTTTTTTGTCAAAAAAGCAGCTCTGGTTAAGAATCCGGCCCGGTCCTCTGGTAGTGTTGTGCTTGCACTTGCGTTGGCACCCACACCATAGATCTGACCCAAAGAAGCTTGAGTAACTAACGAATTTTTAGATTTCATTAAGTCTTGGAACCGTGATTTTTTTGAAAGCACTTCGTCAGTGAAAAAATAATCCATCTCCTGAACCATAGCTGGTTGCAAATTTTGCGTAGAACTTCCATTTAGAAAAGCTGCTGAGTATTGCAAATCACTATTAACGTCATAGCCATAAGATTCGCGAAAAAGTCTTTGTAAATTTGCTTTGCCTGCACCAGAGGTCATCATGCGGTTTACTTCAACTTGGAAAGTTACCGGATTATCGAGTCCACCAGATAAAGCAATCGCTCTAAGAGCATTTGACGCCGGGAATCCCGTCAGAAAAAAAGATAATTTATTTGCTAACTCAACACCAGATGCACTGACGGCTGACGTAATCGTTGGGTGGTTAGATCCGGTATTGTAAGCCTTGTAAATGAAATCGGGATACGATGCAATTGTTGCAAAAGTTTCAGTTATTAAATCTGATTTTGCTAAAGCCGAATTCCATGTAGCACTTGCAAGTGCATTTGATTCAGTTGCAGAAACCGATCTTCTAAACGCTCTCGAAGTAAATTCTTTTACAAATGACAGATGGCAAGCTTGCGTGATTGAAGCACTTCCAAGACAGTTTGCAGTGTTAGGATAATTTACTAATCCGCTTGCAGTAGATGCCAATTCCGCAGCTCGGTAAGTAGCATTAAACAAACCTGAAACCATATTAGCAGACAGCAAGAATGAATTTTCTTGTCGTGTGAATTGTGATTCACTGACATCGGATGATAAATTGTTTAACAAACCTTGCAATTGGGAATCTTGGCTTAGGTTTGCTGTAAAATCATTCAGTAAACTTGACAATGCGTTTGAAAATTCACGGTTACTTAATTTTAGAATTGCACTTGCTCTAACTGTATTCGCATCACATGCAAATAAAGTCTTTTTCCCGTCTGTGATAATTTCACTTGGACCTCTCAGAGCCATGCTGATCAGTTCAATTTCGCGTGCTGATAAAAAAGATAAATGTGCCATTCGAGGTTCTGAATTAAGTGCTGCAGAAATTAACTGAACTGACGATCCCGCTTTTGTCGTGTATGTCAACTGGCCGTGGCACGACATACAATTTTTTGTATACAGCTCCGTACCTAATTTTAGATCCGTGGCATTTATGGCCCCATTTAAACTGCTAAATTCTGCATCGCCATTGTAATTATTAAGTTTTGAACAGTTGCTGAAGGGGATAACTAAAGACGCTAAAAAAATTAAACTGAGTGCTTTAAATTTGACTGTTCTGGATATTTTTAAACGATTAAACATCAAATCCCCCCACCAACACCTTTTTATTCAAGTGAATATATAGCATCGGCCACCCTTCAGATATTCTACATCGGATGAGTCGATTTTTTGTTTATTACAACTGTGTTTCTCAATTTTAGACATATTTAAAAAACTTGTAAAACATGTTGAATATTTTTGCGTAATTTATGTTTTAACTTTTAGAGTGTTTCAGAATAAAACACTTTCTACAAAGCCATGTTAAATTAAGTTAAGTTAAATTTATTTTAAATTCATACGAATTCAAAAAATATCCGAAATTGTTATTGATGAAGTATACGATTTTAATACCTATATTGATCAGCCACCTTATTTTTACAGAGACTTTGGCTTATGAAGTCGATAATTTTACAAACCGTTATGATCCATTACCGGATTCAAAAAATGAGCTCAACCAATTCATGAACGCTCGGTTAAAAAAAGTCGCAGATTCGATGAATTCTCAGCATACGCAAACTTGCCTTAAAAAAGATATTACTAAAGCCGTAAAAAATGAAATAGCTGCTGAATCTAATTCATCTAATTTGAAAAGTGATCTTGAAAACTTTGCTGGCACTAGCCCTAATATTCAACGCCACGTGGTGGATATTAACAAATCCATTTATTCAAACCGCAGCCTGAATGAAAAAATAAAGGGCTTCATGTTGACAAGTGCCGGTATTGACCCCTCGATAAATATCAACGGTCAATACGTTGGAATCGATAAGCTGGGTCATTTTCTATATGAGGGGTACTGGTACTATGATGTTTATAAAAATGACCCAACCCGAAGCGGCTTAAAGCAAGTTTTGAACAACGGCCTAAATTCCGAAAAAAAATACTTCGGTCAAAAAACAACCGGAATAAAATCGTATGCTGACTTATCAGCAAATTACGAAGGGTTTTTATTTTGGAATAACCTGTATGGCGGTAGCGACCCTTATTTCTCGTGTGTGAATGGGAAATGGAACCAAATTCGCGAATTCAATTGGTCTGATTACGTTAGCGCCGCCTGGGATGAAGGAATCAATTGCTCCGAATATGAAAGTTCAGATCTTAAAAAATCCATCAAAACTCAATTGGCTGAATTAAGTAAAAAAAATTCTGTTCGAAAAATTAAACCGCGGTTTCAATGTCCAATGTCCGTGAGTGAATGTCTTCACTTGCGAACCAAGTATGATAAATTAAAAAACTATCTTATTGGACCTGATTGTATCGATGCAAATATTTCGAATCCGCATAACGGCGTTCATAGTTCGCAGAAGGCTTCGGAGGCACTCCCAACTGGGGCTAGTTCTGAAAAAAATATCTCCAGAAAAATTAAGGCTACAAAAAATAGAAATTAAAAAACTTCACCTTTAAAAACAGTGGTCAGATCGGATAATCCTTCAAATTTAATTGACTCCCTTGACAGTACTGACTTTTTTAGGTACTTCTTGTTGTACAAACGTATTTTAGAGTTTAATTTTATGCTTAATTCAGTTAACTCGAACATAAATCGCATGATTGTAATATCATTTTTTTTATCTAGCTCTATTTTAAAAGTAGCTGCAACATATGAATTAATTGTTTTCATATCGGTCAAATAGCTTTCAAAGTCCACACCATGCTCAAAACTGTATGCGATTGATTTGTTAATTAGATTATCTAACATGTCACCCTCTTGGATTTTAACACCGGATATTCTAAGTGAATGCGACTTCCGCTGTATCAGCGAAATTAGCAACGCTAATCCACCGCTAGACGATCAGAGCTCATTGAACTATGGTGCATTTTTAGTAAGTTTTTCGCTTTTTAAATTAATAGGAATGCTCATCACAAATTTAGTCAAACTACTTTCTGCATCGAAATACAATTTTCCTTCATGAGATTCAATTAAACTTTTTGATATACTTAACCCTAAACCAGTGCCTAGGCCATTTGGTTTGGTCGTAAAAAACGGCTGAAATAACTGACTCTGAATTAATTTATTTATAGGAGTACCACTATCTGTTATCACGAAAAGTATATTTTCGCCTGCTTTTTTTATATCTAAATTAATCCATTTAGTTGGCAGTTTTTCGACTGCTTGAAAGGCATTATTAAGTAAGTTGATCAGAACCTGTGATATTTGAATTGGTCGACATACCAACATCAAATCTTCCGAAGAATAATTTATCACTAAATCAACCTGGTGGAGTTTAAACTTCTCGCTGCAAAGATTTAAAGTGCTTTCAACAATTGATTTCACTGCTCTAGACTCAGGTGCAAGATTTTCGCTTTCACGCGAAAAATCCCGCAGACCTTCGACAATCTTAGCAATTCGGCCAACCGTACTTTCAATTGTTTCAGCATACTTTGTGATTTTTTCTTTTTCGAAGGGAACTCGCTGTAATAAAACTGGAAGTAAATTAGCATAGCCTTTGATTATACCTAAAGGATTATTAATTTCATGGGCAATGCCGCCGGCCATCTCTCCAAGCGCCGTCATTTTCGCCGAGTTGATTAAGGCCAGATTGGATGCTTTCAGCGCTTCCGTTCTTTCAGTGACTTCTCTTTCTAAAGTTTCAGCCCTGTTCTTTTGTTCGTTGATATCAGTGCATGTGCCAAACCATTTAATAATTTTTCCTGCATCATTACGTAAAGGAAGCGCGCGCCCAAGAAACCAGCGATATTGGTTGTCGACAGCCCTCTTAAATCGATACTCAACTTCGTAATCAACACCTGTTTTCAGACTGTGTGTCCATCGCACTATACAGTTTTGTAAATCTTCAGGATGGATCACTGGCTCCCATCCCCAACCTTGCGTTTGCTCTAGATTCATTCCCGTATATTCAAACCAATGATTATTATAAAAATCCAGGAATCCATTAGGTTCCGAAGTCCACACTATTTGTGGCAAAGCTTCACACATTTTGCGAAAATAATTTTCGCTTGCTAATGCCAAATCACTTAAGGACTTTAAATCGGTAATTTTGTTCTCTTCTGCATTTTTAATTGATGTTATATCGATAAGTTTTTTTATTGTTCCAATCACCTGACCGCTGTCATTTTTTAAATCGCAACTCGAATATTTAACCCATACCTTAGAGTTGTCCGTGCCTTTCAGACAATAATAGTTGTTTTTTTCATTTCCATCGCTCACAAAGTATTGCCTGCATGCGGATAAATGACCCTCATCCCGATGAAGCAGGTCTGCAAATATTCTATTTGAGATTTCCTCTGTTTTTAAATTTAACAGAGTATTAAAATTACTGTTAAAATTTAAAATTCGGCCATGGATGTCTAAAATTAAGATACATTCGCCTGATGCCTCAACAATTTTTTCGTACACAGAATAATTTAGTAATCCCATTCATACCCCATTAAGCAGCTACCCGATTGATTCTTTATCGGAACATTTACTTTGTTCTAAATCTGTTCTGGCCGTGAATGGACTTTTGTCGCGTCTAAATCATTCATCTTTGGAAAACTATTCTTTTTCGATGAGGTAGCTTATCCTCTAAGTGGCAGAAATTGTCATCCAAAAGGAATTTATGAAAACATCAGACGTTCGTATACTGATTGTAGACGATGAGCCCTTACTGCTTGAAATGATCTCAGATTTGTTTGAAACATATGAATTTCAAGTCGATAAAGCAACTAGTGGCAATCAGGGTTGGGAACTTTGTCAGAAAAATTTATATAATCTAGTTCTAACCGACGTTAGAATGGCTGATGGAGATGGGATTGAGCTTACAAAAAAAATAAAAGCTCATCATCCAACTGTTCCGAGCGTCTTGATAATGTCTGGATTTACCGATTTATTAAACGAGGAAATCTATCATTTTGGCGCCGAGGGAAAATTCACCAAACCGTTCGATAATAAAGCCATTCGGAATGCGGTTCAAACCTGTTTACTGACACCTGTTGCACGTTGGGATAAGCCTTTGACCGGGGATCGGCGTACTTTAAATATTAAAAAAACTGGGGAAAGCTTTTCTGAACTAGAGTCACAGAAAAAGGTACTATTTGGGCGTGGCGGTTTTTTTATAGCACACGCACTTTCACCACCAGATAAAGGTTCGATCGTAACCTTTACTATTGAGGTACAGAAGCCTAAACTCGTAACCCTTAAAGGTGAAGGCATTGTGCGATGGATACAACATCATGGGAAACATAACATTCCTGCAGGAATCGGCATTGAAATAATTAGTTTACCGCAACCCGAATCTAAAATTTATCAAGAATATTTCGGCAAGCTTGTCCCCTACATACCATCCCCGGGAAAATTATAAAGGGATAAGGCAAAGAATTAATATTTCAATTTTTTACATGACGAAGCCGTCATGATTTTGTGTCATCTTAATACAAATCAGCAACTCAATAAGCTGTTATGAGACAAAGTTGCTAATGTAAAGACACTATAGAAAAATTAAATTAACATTGTATTACAAACTTTCCGATAATATGAGCGTCTGCGCCTGAATTACCCTATGAATAAAGGTTGGAATTATTAATACACAAATCGTTCTTCTAATTATATTCACAGTTCTAAATACAAAATTTGTTTTAGCTCAAACATCAACAGATCCGTACGTCGATGTAAAAGCTGTCAACTCTTCAGTCACGAGTGGAGTCATTAAAAATACAAATGGTTATGTGTCTTACTTTGACAATAGTGATTACGTAGGTTTCAAAGGTCTTAATTTCGGTACATTAGGTTCTCGGTCACTGTCACTATCTGTAGCAGTAATAACTGCTCAAGCAAATCAAACCATAGATATACGTCTTGGCTCTAGAACAGGAATCTCAATTGGCAAATTAATAGTTGCGAGCACTGGTTCTTGGACAACATTTTCTAATCAACGTGTTCGATTAAATCAAAAAATTACTGGCACAAAAGATATCTACTTTGTTGGTGCTGGTGGTGACGGAATTGCTAATTTCAAGACCTTTAAATTTGTAAAAATAGCACCACCTACTATCGCGTTCACTTTAGTGCCAGCAAATAATTTGACATCAACACTCAGTGAAATTGCGTTTAGTGTAGTAACCAGTTCAACAAGTAGACAAATCCAATGTGCCTATGATTCGACAACATTTAGAGATTGCACAAGCCCTGTAGCAGTTGTTTCGCCAGTGGGGTCCCACAAATTTCAAGTTAAGGCCATTGATTTGTTAAATAATTTAACAACATTTTCTTCTTATTCATGGACGGTTTCACGGGGTTACATGCCTTATGTAAATCTGGCGCTTGCGCCACCATCTGAAATTGGAATTTCTTCGCTGAATGTTAAGCCTACTACTGAAATTCCACCAGTCGGTATTGGCGCCGCTTCATTTCGAATCGAATGTGGTTTTTCGCACATGGCAAATAATGATCCTATTGTTTTCCCTGGAAAAACAGGGGCATCTCATCATCATACATTTTTTGGAAATACCAGCTCTAATGCATTTTCAACAAATGCCTCATTAGCTAGTGCCGGCAACACGACATGTAGCGGTGGTATTATGAACAGATCTTCTTATTGGGTGCCTTCCATGATTGATACGGCAAATGGTGCTCCAATTAAGCCACTCTATATATTGGTCTATTATAAAACTCCAAACCCAGAAAAAGTAACTGTACCTCCAGCTGGTTTAAGAATGATTGCTTATGGATCAACAAATACAACCGGCCCTTCGGGCCCATACGACAAAAAAAATCGCTACACCTGCAATCAGGTTTATGAAACAAAACAAGAGCATATTCCAAATTGTCAACCTGGCGAAACTCTTGATTGGATGCTTGTGTTTCCTGATTGCTGGGATGGTCGAAACCTAGATTCAGCAAACCATCAAAGTCACATGGCCTCTTCAAGAGATGGTGTTTGTCCAACTACTCACCCAGTCCTAATTCCTCTGATATCTTACAACGTGCATTATCCAGTTGGTTCTAGCGGTACTTCAAAATGGAGATTAGCCAGTGATAATTACCAAACAACAAGCCCTGGGGGATATTCCGGACATGGTGATTGGATGAATGGCTGGGATCCTGTTTTTATGAGGGGTTTTGTGAAAAACTGTCTGCTTGCAAATAAAGATTGTCATGCACATTTACTTGGTGATGGACGAATGTTCTTTAAATAATGGCTTACAAATTCTATGTCCACACTGCGATTTATATTGATACACAATCGCTTCACATTACGATGAATCTAGCAACTCATGCGATACTCATTTAATATGGAAAATCCTCGTTATAAACCCATTGTCTTGGTCACTGGCGCCAATTCAGGTGTAGGACGCGCATTAGCTGAACTTTTTTATCGTCTACCCCAATTTCGGACTGCCGTAACTGCCCGCCGCCAGTCTTTAGCAAATCTAAAAAATCATTTCACAGAAAATGATAATTTCAAAATAGTCGAACTCGATGTTATTGATGAAAATTCTCGTTTAAACTGCATAGAACAAATTCGAAACGCTTGGGGTGATGTCGATATTCTCATTAACAATGCGGGAATTTCCTATCGATCCGTGGTGGAGCACATGTCAGAAGATGATGAACAACTTCAAATGCACACTAATTATTTTGGACCAATGGCTTTAATTAGAGAGGTCATCGCCAAAATGAGAGAAAAAGGCCGCGGTAAAATAATCAACGTGTCCTCTGTCAGTGGAATGCTTGCTATGCCGACCATGGCAAGTTACTCAGCCTCTAAACATGCATTAGAAGGCGCCAGCGAAGCCTTGTGGTATGAAATGAAACCATTCGGAATCAATGTTTCTTTAATACAGCCAGGCTTTATAAATTCGCATTCATTTCAAAATGTGTATTTTAGTACTAAAGCAAAATCTGAAAATTTGAAAAATGATGGAACATACTCTGATTACTACCAACATATGGGTCCGTTCGTTGAAAAACTGATGAAAATTTCATGGACCACTTCGGAACACGTAGCTCAAAAAATACTTTGGGTCGTACAAAAAGAAAATCCGCCTTTATGGGTTCCGGCAACTCCAGATGCTGTTGTTTTTTACTTATTAAGACGGCTAATTCCAAGACGCTGGCTGATGCCCATTTTATTTTTCTTTTTGCCGAAATCTAAATCGTGGGCTTTGAACCATACCCATAAGCGGGATGCAGCTGGAATATCTAACAGAGTAGACCGAAGAAATTCATAGGAAGGTTTTTAATGTTCACAAAATTAAAAGCTGGAAGAATTTAACAAACTAGCTCACAAGATAATAAATTCCATATAGTGGGCCTCTTCTTGACATATCCACTGTTTTTGGGTCATATGACTAAACATTGGAGAATTTATGAAAAAGTTAACAGCTCTATTATTACTGATTTTATCGCCAAATTTATCATTTGCATCGTCAGCAATCACATGCCAAAGCCTATCTGGTGAAGATAAGTCTTTATTACTTTTAGTTAAAAACAATAAAGTTGTTCAGCTACGAGTTCAGTCACAAGGCTCTTTACCTAAAGTTTTTAAAACTAATAGTGTTAGAAATAATGGTACGGTTTCAGTTTATTCTTTAGTTGGCTCTTCTTCCTTGTTAGAGGTCCAAAACTCAACTCTGGATGGCCAAGGTGGCCGCGCTAGATTTTCTGGTCAAAGATTTGAATGTGATTCTAATTAATTTTTTATTAATATTTATCTTTATCCAATCCTAAAGCTACGCATAGATATTGATCCATTTTGTAATTCTTCGTATTCAAAATTTAGTTGATCCTGGTCATCCGCAGCTCCAAGGATATAATGAAGGGGATAATAGTGATCGAGAGTTGGAACGCTTAGCTTTCCCGCTGTCGTCTTATCAAAGTCATTAAGGACTGCTTTAAAATCACGATCGATTAATTTTTTCTTAAGCCATTCATCGTACTCGACGGCCCAGTCGAAAGGTTTCGCGTCAGCTTCCCAACGAATTTGCCGCAAGTTATGAACAAGATTACCACTACCCACTATCAAAACCCCGTGGTCACGAAGTTTCGCAATTTGTTTACCAAGGTTGATGTGATACTCAGGCGGTTGTGACATGTGAAGACTTAATTGTAACACTGGAATATCAGCCTTCGGGTACATATGTCGAAGGACTGACCAAGTTCCATGATCAAGGCCCCACATTTCTTTGTCGCCATGAATCTTTGGTTGCGAAGTCATATCTTGAATAAGCTTTGCCGTTTCCGGGCTGCCAGGGGCCGGATACTTCACATCAAAGAGCGCTTGCGGAAAACCGTAGAAATCATGAATGGTTTTTGGATTTGCCATTTCGGTCACCCAAGAACCTTCCGTCATCCAGTGCGCAGAAATAACTAAGATGGTCTTCGGCGTTGGAAGATTTAATCCTAAGGCCGTCAGCATTTTTGTATATTCATTGCTATCGATGGCATTCATCGGCGAGCCATGGCCAATAAAAAGCAAAGGCATTCTCTGTGATATCGAGCCATCTAAAAGTTTGTTCAACATTGTACCCTCCGATATTCTAATCTCCCAAATCAAATTATTTTATAAACTATCGGCTATTTTTAAGCACGACTCAAAGTTAAAAAGGGAACGCAGTGAATAATTGAAATGTTTTAATGACTGCTTTTCGTGATCGGCCCTTGACGTTTTTTCTCAAAAAAACATCCTTGATATTTACCCTTGGCTTTGGCATTTCTCATTCCAGCTTTTACAGGATTTTGATTATCTCAATAAATTGAGTTAATTATCTCAGTTGATTGAGATAATTGTTTACTTCAGAAGCTGTTCAAGCCAAGGCATCTCGGGTATTCATTTACTGAAGTCCTTTATCGACATCACCAAGAAAGATCCTGAACAAATTAAATGGCAGGTCATTATTCACATCGTGTTTTTACTTTCAGCTCTTGCTCTTGCTTATACCGAAAAATTGCTTTACACGTCTGAAGGTAGTTCTTCGAAATTAAAAATCTCCGAAAGGTAAAAGAATGAATAAGTTCGTCACTGACATTTCTGTTGCACCCTCATGGCTTTGGATTTCATTTACAATTGGTGTTCTTGTACTGCTAGCAATCGACTTAAGTTTATTCGGGCGTGGAAACCATAAAGTTCAAACTAAAGCGGCTTTGCTTGAAAGTGGTTTGTGGATTGCTGTTGCCCTTGCGTTTAACACTTGGTTTGCGATTTCTTATGGCACTGAGCTTGGCCTAGAATTTTTGACTGGCTACTTAGTAGAAAAAAGTCTTAGCGTTGATAATCTTTTTGTAATTTTACTTATTTTTAGTTCTTTCAAAATACCAGATGCTTACCAGCACCGAGTCCTTTTCTATGGAGTATTGGGCGCAATCATTCTTCGAGCTATTTTTATTTTGTTAGGTGCTCATTTACTAAATTCATTTCATTGGGTTCTTTATATTTTTGGATTTATTCTGGTCATCACAGCTATTAAATTTTTGCGCGATACTGATGAAAAAATTGATGCTAAAGACAGTTGGTCGATTCGTTTATTGAAACGAATTATTCCCACAACGGATAAGTTCAATGGTAGCCACTTTTTTGTTATCGAGGGTGGAGTACGAAAAGCTACTCCCATTTTCTTGGCTCTCGTCGTGATAGAAGTCACTGATCTTGTTTTTGCGGTCGACTCAATTCCTGCAGTATTTGCAGTCACCAAGGATGCATTCGTAGCCTTTGCCTCTAACATTTTGGCAATTTTGGGACTTAGAGCGCTTTACTTTGTTCTTGCAGACTGGGTTACAAAGCTTCGTTACTTAAAACCAGGACTTGCAGCGATTTTGGGATTCATTGGTGTGAAAATGCTTTTGGTTGATTTCATAAAGATACCTAGTTGGATTTCTTTACTTGTTATTTTCATGGTGCTAATGACCGCAGGCCTTAGTTCATGGTACTTCGCAAAGTTGGGATCTTTACCTTTTAAAGTTGGAAGCAACAAGTCATAAAGAGTAGGCAATAGCCGTTTTTTTCGTAAAAATAAGTTTGTCGAGAACTCTAACTTTAT
>JAYTPC010000130.1:0-11363 GCA_043747425.1 Bdellovibrionales bacterium | reverse complement strand
TGTAGATAAATTTTTGATCGGGATGATCAATACTAACGGAGGATTTATGAAACAGTACAACGGAAACAAACAACAGTGGTTATTGTGTGCCGCACTTATCATGGCATTAAGCAGCCAAAGTTATTATCAAGTGGCATCAAACAAATTAAGTTCAGTAGAACTTGCATCGTTGGATCGTCAACCTCAGGCTGTAACTAAATTGTCCGAAGACGCTGAAAAAAAATTGGCTAAATTACAAAAACAAATTGAAAATGATTACTTAGAAAAACACAAAGAAGACCGATCAAAAACCGACAACGCTAAATTATTTGAATTTTATAAGTCTTATGAACTGACACGGTTGACGGAAGCAAAATCAGAAACTGATGTAGAAAAAAAATCTCTTAAACTAACGCAGGCAAAAAATTTCAAAGTGGAAGCAGAAAAATTATCAGTTTTGGTTGCCGCAGAAAAGAAAGAAAAAATCAAACCAGTTACAGTAATCGTTGCCCCGGCAAAAATACTGGAAGTTGCAAAAGCAAAGACCGAAGGCACTGCAAGCCCTACACAAGTTTGTGAAGGTGGCTGTGCTCCAACGGATGAGAATATAGCTGCTGCTTTAAAAGTATTAGAAGCTGCAAAAAAAATTGAGATAGTTCAAGAGACTGCTGTTGAAGCAAGTGCCGAAGCAGCTGTAGAAATCGCCCCAGAAACTGCAAAAGAGCGTCGCGAACGTTTAGCCTTAGAGCGCCAAGAAGCCCGCGAAGCAAAAGAAGAAGCTAAAAGAACGAAAGCTGAAGAAATTGCTGAGAAAAAACGTGAAAAATTAGAACTAGCCCAAGAAAAGAAACAAGCAGAAAAACAGATTCGCCATGAAAAATTTGCTGAAGCTGCTGCAAAGATTGCAGAAGAATGCAAAGAAGAAGGTATCGAATGTTCTGCTTCAGGGCTAACTTCATTGTTATCGAACTACACAGATGATAAAAAAATTGATAACACCGTTGTTAACAAAGCTTTTAATCAAATTTTGGCAAAAGATCTGCGAGCTGCTTTACGAAATCCAGAAGATAGCAATATCGCCGCTGAAGCTTTGTTTCAAATTCAATCTGAAATTCCGTCGGAGTACAGATTCTTAAAAACAAAAACAATTGATATTACCCGTAATGAAGCTATTTTTCGAGCCTCAGAGGTCAGTCGCAATTTCAAAATGGCTGACCAATTGACAAATGCGAAACGTCCATTAGAAGCGATTCAGTATATCAATGCTGGAAATGCATCTGCAAACGCTTACGATTACAGTTCAAGAATTCTTACCGGAGGCATTATTGACGGCTTAAATAAGTCTCGCGACTACACAACTTTAGTATACTTACAAAAGGAATACACAGAAGTTATGGACAAAATAACGTTGAACCTTAGAAATCCAAATGGTGCTGAACTGAATACTCAAATCGTATCAGAAACTGGAAAAAAGACATCTTCGTCGATAGATCTTCCGAAAGATGAGGCTTCAGGTACAACATCAGCTTCAACTAGAAACTCTAGATCAGGCCGTGCAGATACAGTTAGCAGAGACAACAAACCAAGCGTTCTAGAACAGATACAGTTTGGATCTCCATCGTCATCGCCACGTGGCAACCGAGGATCTAACTAAGTTTAGATTTTAAGAAAATTTTAGGAACTCCGACCAGCTCAGGACCGAGCTGGTTTTTTTGTTTATGGATGTAAAGCTCGACTGCAAGCACTTGTTAAAAAAAATCCGGAGGGGGTTTCCCCCCTCCGGCCCTGCTCACCACCGACAAAATGTCTTCGAGCTGATTCTAAGATGTCGTACGAACTGCAATCACGTTGTAATCAAAAGGTGATGGCGGCTTTAGTTGTAATTCCATAGTTGAGTTTATTTTCTAGATTCGAAGCGCCGTCTTTCCACGCCTGCCCCGGAACTAAAACTCCTAATTGATTCGACCAGATCACGCGTTCGCGTGGTTTATAAATCAATTCCATATCTAATTCTGCGCCCAAATCTTTTGAAAAGTCTACGGAATTAGTTGGATTAACCATCAGCTGACCGTAAATCAAAGTCGATTTGATATCTAATTTTTCATCCCATTTGTATTTTACTGACGGAGCTAAATACACAACGTTACCTATCGCTTCATCATCCGCAGAATTTCCAACGCTCAATGATGCATCTGTGTGAATATTTTTTGTCGTTAAAAAATCTTTGGCACCCATTCGGTGATTGAACAACAGCATGGCGACGTCATAGTTTTTATCGAACTGATAGCCTTCTAACGTGTTTGTTGTTGATGGGTCATCGCCACTGGCAACACCAACTTTAGCGCCAAATTCCCATTTGCTGTCTGCTGGTAACAACATTTCTGCAGCAACTGCATAGGCGTTGTATTTAACTGCTCCTGCCGCCACAGAAAGACCCGTGTCGCCCGTTAAGAAACTGGCTTCTAACTTAAACTGAAAGGCTTCCCAAGAACGTCCAAAAAATAAATTGATTGTTTGCGTAGACCAGCCACCATTTAGCGTTGCAGCAGCAATTGGCAAACCATTCGGAGGAGTTATTGCATCATTAGATTCGATACTGCTACGACGCGTTTGATGAAAAATTCCAGCCTTTGCGCCGATGTCTTTATTGTCATATTCAAAAACAAAAATCTGATCCGAAATTGTTACACCTTGACCAAAATCTCTTTGATAGACTTTCGCTAAAATGGGCATGAAGGAAATATTATCGACAACAAATTTGTAACCGATCATCTCTTTGGTGTCATACCAGTGATCAAAGGGTGCTAAGCCTGCATTGTGTGTGATTCCTAAACCGAATTCGATCGGCGCACGACCAGCGACAAACGACCCGTATTCATGGTTCACATTTAAATAAAGTTGACTGACTTTGAGTGTACTTGCGTCTTGATTTTCAGATGTGACGTTGTTGCCGTTGTCAGTAGTCCCTACAGGCGAACCTAAGCCAGTGCCGAATGTAGACCCCAGTTGCGAATTCTTATAAGCTGCTTTCGAGTTTGCAAAAATATCAAAACGACTGATGATATTGATTCCATCTGAAGCTGAAATCTTTGGCTGCAAATACAAAAAATTAAGCGCGTAGGCTTTTCTTTCTTTTCCGTCAGCTAATGTTGGACGATCGATTTCTGTATATTCTAAACGATAGCCACCCGACCAGTCGATCGATAAAGCCAAAGCGTTCGTTGTCATTACAAATAGGCTTAAAAAAATGATTTTCTTCATAAAACTTCCTTCTAAATTATTTTTGAACAATTCCCATAACGTCAGACTCTTTAACGATTTGCAGCTCTTCCGCATTGAACTCAATTTTAGTTCCTGAATACTGCGCAAATAAAACAAAATCACCCAACTTAACATCTAAGGGTTTGATGTTTCCTTTTTTATTTTTAGCGCCGTTACCGACGGCTAAAACTTCGCCTTTTAAATATCCAGAAACTGCCGACGCCAAATCTGGAATAATAATTCCTCCTGCCGTGACTTTTTCAGTTTCAGCGACACGAACCACAAGGCGATCAGCTAATGGGGTAAACGCTTTTGAATAATCCGTCAATTTCACAGGCTTTGCTGTTTTCACTGGAATTAATTTAGCTTTTAATGGAACCGCGGTCTTTTTGACAGCTACTTTCGCTGGTTTTTTAATTGGTTTTTTTGCAGCTTTTTTTGGAACTGCTTTCTTGACAGACTTTTGAACCACTTTTTTGGTAATTTTTTTTATAACTTTTTTTGCCGGGCTTTTTTTACCTGTTTTTTTTGGACTTTGCTTTTTTGCTTTCTTATTTGCCATGACGATTTTTTTCCTCTTCATAATATTTTTTATACATAATGTCCCACTCTGGCGAACCTTCTAAAACTCCACGTTTTAAAGAGGCCACTTTTTCTCGGGCTTTTCTATCGATGTCATTGTGCTCTTTAACGAATTCAGCAACAGCTTTCTTGGTCGCTTTCAATGCTAAATCATCATCAGAAAAATCAGCGATGTCGTCGCCCCAAACTTTGTCTGTCACCAGATGAGCCAAATGACTTTGTCGGTCTTCAGATAAAATCATAGAATCATTTTTCTTTCTTTAGCTAATTTTTGTTTTAAAATTGGAAACATTTTGTGGCGTTGAAATTCAGAACCATGCTGTCGCTGAAGTTCGTCGATCATCCCCATCACTTCGCGGTCTAGATTGTCTTCTTTTTTAATTTCTTCTGTGATGCAATCAACAATCGTTTTCATGACGACTTTTTCATCGACTTTTAAAGTTATTAAGTTTTGAATTTTCCACTGATGCAGAACTTTTTCTGCTAGCCTTTGTATTTGACTTGTCGTGAGCTTCATCATTTTATGTTTCTATGCTCCTTATTTTGACTCAATTAAAGACCATTTCTAGACCAATGACAAGTCTGAATGCTGCTGCATTAATCACACTGACATTAAGTTTACACTTTCCGATCTTAAGCTTCGCTGGCTTTGGTGATTTCTGGCCATTTAAGTCAGATCCCGAAACAGCTCAAAAAATGGAAAACAAGATTGAAAAAAAAGAATTGTCAGCTTCAACAAGCTACTATGCAAGAGGTCCACATTTTCAGGAAGGTCAGAAATGGAACGAAGTTGAATTTCTTCAACAACTACAGCAACAGAATTATCGTCTGCGGGACGGAATCCAAAGTTTATCGGCCGGAGATGCTAAAAAGATAGATCAAAGTGAATGTTTTTCTTCTTTACCAAGTGAACAAAAAGCTGCGTTTTCAGAAGTGAATTTTAATTGCTGGGTTTGGCAAAATCATCGCGGTGAAAATTTTCTGGTGCTTATTGATGAGACCCTCAGAATTCTGAAGACACTTAAAGGACTACCTTGGCAAAAACATTGGTATGCTGCGCTAGATCCTGTTCTGGTTGCACAGTTTCGCGGGCAAGAGCCTATCATGCAGCAAGATTACAAAATTTCTGATATCCCGATAGATTGCCTGAATGCTGTTATCGCCATCGAAGACAACGATTTTTTGGATCACTCGGGCGTCAGCTACACGGGAATGACACGCTCATTTGTTAAAAATATTATTAAAATGCGAGCAGCACAAGGTGGCAGTACAATCACTCAGCAATTAGTAAAAAATTATTTTCTAACACCTGAAAAAAGTTTAAAAAGAAAATTAAAAGAAATTTACTTGTCAGTGAAATTAGAATCTCAGTGGACCAAAGATCAAATTTTAGAAACTTACTTAAATATCATTTACATGGGCCAATCCGGAGCTTTTCAAGTTCATGGCTTCGGTGCGGCCGCAGATGTCTATTTCGGCAAACTGCTACCCAATTTAAATCTGGCTGAATGCAGCCTGCTGGCGGGTTTACTAAACAACCCAGCACAAAATAATCCTTGGAAAAAAGCAGAAAAAGCACTGTCACGTAGAAACACTGTTTTAAGAAAAATGTTAGATTTAAAATTAATTAACGCTGTTGAATTTGAAGCTTCCGTGAAACAGCCTTTACCTTTACAGCAAGTCAGTAGGGCTGTCGAAACAGCTCCGTATTTTTTCGATGCTGTTCGAAAACAAATGATACGTATGAACATACCTTTGGAAGGCACACAAATTTTTACCAGCTTAGACTTAGATGCGCAGACGTCAGCGCAGAAAGCTTTAACTCAACACATTTTAGATTTGGAATCCAACCGAAAAAATTTACAGAAAAACAAAGAAAATGGACAGCGCTTAGAAGGCTTAGTTCTAACTTCAGAAAACGCAACGGGTTTGGTTAATGTGGTCGTCGGAGGACAAAGTTATCGTCAAACACAGTTTAACCGCGCCATCGAAGGACATCGGCAAATTGGTTCGCTGGTTAAGCCGTTCATCTATTTGACTGCTCTGGTTCAAGGAATCGATTCGAATTCGATAAATCCTTTGACCACAGTTCTGGATGAAAAAATTGAATGGGTCTTTGATAAGAAAAAATGGAAGCCTGAAAATTATGAGAAAAAATTTAATGGTGAAGTCCCAATTTATTTTGCACTCAAAGAAAGTCTGAATGCAGCAGCAGCACTACTGGCACAAAAAGTAGGTTTGAAAAATATTATCGAAACACTACGCCAAGCCGGTTTTACTTCAAAATTAACAGAAAATCCGTCATTAAGTCTTGGAGCTACCGAACATTATCCTGTTGAGGTTTTGAAGGCTTATCAAACTTTGGCTAACTTTGGAAACCAGCAAGAGCTGTCTTTTATCCAGCGTATTGAAGATTCAGATGCAAAAGTTCTTTATGACTTCACAACTTTAAAAAATCAGACACTCGATTTTGTAAGCACTCAAGTGTTGGTGGGAATGATGGCCGAAACATTAAAAACAGGCACCGCAAAGTCGGCAAAATTTCTGGGTTGGAATCAGCCGTCTGCCGGAAAAACTGGTACAACGTCAGATAACAAAGACGCTTGGTTTGCAGGTTTCACCCCACACCAAACAGCATTGGTTTGGTTGGGTTATGATCAAAGCCTTTCTAGCAAATTAACCGGTGGAAGTGGCGCTGTGCCTGTTTGGTACAATCTGATGAAAAATTATAGTAAGCGTTGGTTCGAAGATGATTTCAAATGGTCAGAAGATGTCGAAAAAAGAAATGTAAAATTATTTAATACAGATTTGGAAACAGAGTTAGTTTTTAGGAAATAATTTTTATTCAATTTTTAAAGATCTACAGTCTGTCCTTCGAAAGCATAGTCCCACTTCAACACTTTATCTTTAGTTAAAGCCGGAAACTTTTCTAATAATACTATTTGCGCTTCTTTCTTGTGCTGACAAATAGTTTGCAGATCAGCAGCAGGATCATGGTGAGCAAAAAGTATTTGTTCAATACCAAAGTTGGCAGCAACTTGAAAGCCTCGATCACAAGTTCCATGGCCCCACCCTTGTTTTGTTTTCATTTGTGATTCCGTATACTGTGCATCGAAATAAAGTAGATTTGCGTTTTTAAAAAGTCCGCTATCTAATCCAAGCTCGGATAAAGAAGTGCGAACAGATTCGTGGTCAATGGCGTGAGCATATACTTTATTGTTTTTTTCTACACGAAACCCGTAGCAAGGATCTGGATGATCTAATTTGTAGGCTGTCACATCAAAACCCTGAATTTGAATTTTTTCATATGGATGAATCGTGTGAAATTGAATATCGGCTTGCAAACTTTCAAAAGTAACCGGAAACGTTGGTTTTGCAAACATTTGCTTTACAATACTTTCTGTTTCTTTTTGTACCGAATAGTAGTGAATCGTTTTACCTTTAAAAAAATGTGGAGTAAAAAAAGGCATACCCATGATGTGATCAAAATGAAAATGAGACATTAAAATATGGTATTCATTCTTGGTTTTAATTTCGCCGGAGACTATCAAGGCATCATTTAAATTTTTTAATCCGCTGCCACAATCGATAATCAATGATTGGCCCTGATCCGAAACTTCTACACATGTCGTACCCGTTCCGTATCCACCCACTTCAGGTAAAGTTTTATGCTGGATAAATGAATCGATTTGCTGAATTGAGTTATTTCCGCTTTGAAAAAACTCGGACATCAAATTCTTAAAATGTGCAGCCCATTGCTCTGTCATCATAGAACTTGGGATAGAGCCTCGAACTCCCCAAAATTTAATCTTCATAGATCTATTTTTTCTTATCTACATTACGGGGTCACACGCATTTTCCAAAAATGGACTAGACCTACATATAGGCGCAGTTTGTCTGGCTAGGAACTTGCTATGTTTAAGGGAATATCTGAAACTTAAACTGAAGTAACCTTTAATTGATTTAGACAGGACAAAGTGAACCTACGACGCTTCGAAGACATCATCGCCACACAAACAGACCAGGGCATTGTGGCTTTTCACGGGCGCAATTTAGAAGTTGCTGAAATTAGTCATGAAGCTTTTCAAAACATGAGCCCCATTGATCTAACTACGAACACAGTTCCTGATTCCAAACTGTCTGATGATGAGGCCTCTCAGTATTTACGACTATGGCAGCTAGAAGAAAACCAAGAAGCAAAATCTGGCAAGGTTGGCTTCGGCGTGAAGTCGTTAACGTTGAACGTGACACAAATCTGCAATTTAAAATGCACTTACTGCGCAGCCGGTGGCGATGGAACGTACGGCGACCCAGTGACTCGAATTCAAGTTGAAAAAACATTGCCGCAGCTAAAATTCTTTTTAGATAAATTGCCAGATGGAAGTCCGTTCAATTTATCTTTTGTCGGTGGAGAGCCTTTTTTATATCCGGAAGGTATGAAAGTCATTTACGACTACATTGAAGCAGAAGCAGCTACGCGTGGAATTCGCTGCAAATACATGGTGACTACAAACGGCACCTTGATCACGGATGCTGTTTTGGAATTATTAAAAACAATGAAGATTCATGTGACCGTCAGCCTGGATGGCAGTGCAGACATTAACGATATGGTGCGCCCTGGAAAAGATGGCAAACCTTCAACGGCGCAGACTTTGAATGGAATTAAAAATTTGGTTTCTATACGATCCAGTTTAGCTTCGATCGGAATCAGTGGCGTGTACTCTTCTCAAAATTTAAATGTAGAAAAAAGTTATTTATTTTTCAGAACGCTGGGCGCTGACTGGTACGAATTTAATTTTTCTTACACCGAAAAAGACAAAGCGGCTCAAACTGAATTTTTGTCGCAAATGAAAAAGATTGCAGAGCATGCTTGGGCCTTTGGTCAAGAAACAGAACTTAGAAAAATTAAAGCCTTTAACGCTTACTTCGACACATTGGATTCACAACAACGCATAGAAAATTTCTGCGGTGCTGGTAAAAGTTACTTAATGATCGACGCAAAAAATCAACTTTACACCTGCCCTTGGGTGGTTGGCGAGGCCGCTGAAGTCGTTGGTGCAGGATCTAACCTAAATATGGCAAAACTTGAAAAATACCAGAAGCCCTTGATTGAACTGAATAATTGCCAAACATGTTGGGCTCGGTTCGTCTGCGGTGGAGGCTGCATGTTCATAAATCGTGCCCATACCGGCGATAAACATGTGAAAGATGAAATGTTCTGTGAACGCACAAGGGGCTTGATTCTTCTAGGGATTCTGTATTATAAAAAGGCAAGAGCCTGAATTACAGGCAAGGATAAATATGAAAACGACGTTGCAAGATCATATTAAAAAAGTGAAGCCTTCGAAGCGAATTAGAACCAGCTCAACGGGTCTTGCTTGCATTCCATCTGGCAATCCTCCAGACGCTGCCAATTAATCTTAATTTTTATAAAATTTAAAATATGAAACACACCATATCGTCTCATCCAGAAGAAAAATCTGGCTTCAGTTCGCTGACTTGGCGGCAGCTCACCATCCGATTTCTTTTCGCCGTTACGGCGTCAGCATTAATATCTTTTTTAAAATTAGATAACATTGAAAGTTACTTTTATGATTTGCGAGTAAGCCTTAAAGCAGCTGTTGGTCTTTCTAACCTTAATAAAACAGATATCGTTTTGGTTAAAATTGACAGCAAAACCGTTGAACGTTTTCAAGGATTTCCGAACTATAAGAACCACAGTGATTTTCTAAATAAATTGATTACTGACCTTCCTCGGTTCGTTGTTTACGATTTCCGTCCAAAAGAGGGCGAGCTGAAAGATATCGACGGAGACATTTCTCAAAAGAAATTATTTTTTGATGTCGCCAGTCAATTCGGAGACTTCTATATTCCCACTGATGAATTAGAAATGAAGGGTGAAACCGGAAAACTCAAGTTAAACCCTCCGCTTGAGAAACTAAAAATTTATCCAGGTATCAAAACTTCAGATACCATCTTATTTGCCAAAGACGGCGTCTACCGCAGAATGATGATTCGTTACCAAGAACAAAAACTTCTGCATTCAATAATTGCTGAACACTACAACCCAGAAATTCAAGACGTTAACGAAGTTCGTGGGCGGTTTAGTTTTTTTGATTCTGATCAGGCCTATATCAATTACCATCCTAAGGGATCTTTCCCTACCTACACTTTTGAAGATATTCTAAACGGTCATTTTCAGAAGGACGCATTTAAAAACAAAATTGTAATTGTTGGAACAGACACCGGAAAATCCGCCAAAGAATATGCACTGACTCCGTATTCGCGCGAAATCAATGCGATGACCTCGATCGAACTGCACGCCAATATGATCCAGACATTGATTGATAACAGTGCTCCGATTCGCCTGCCAAGCTGGGTGAATATATTTTTAACGTGTTTGATTTCAGTCCTTACAGTGCACGTTGTTTTAAGTTTAAAGCCTTCTCGAGGACTTTTATTACTGGGATCAACTCTAGTTGGATTTACAATTTTTGCTTTTTTATTGTTTTTAGCTGCTGGAATTTGGATTGATATTGCACATCCGTTTCTAGCTATTTTTCTTTGTTATTACTTTTTTATCCCCTACCGCTTGATTATAGAAAACAGGCGCAGTTGGGAGTACTTTCAAAAAAATAAATTGCTAAAGCAGGTTGAAGAACTAAAAACCAATTTTATATCGATGATGTCTCACGATTTGAAAACTCCGATCGCACGCATTTTGGGAATGACTGAAGTTATTCTTAAAGAGGATGTTGTTTTAAGTTCGATGCAGCGTGAAGCCGTCGATACGATCAATAGCAGCTCGAACGATTTGTTAAAGTTTATCAATGCCATTTTGCAATACGGCAGTATCGAAAGCCAAGGGCTTGAGTTGCACCGCCAGTCGAAAGATATTAACCAATTGCTTCTAGAAGTGATTAAAAAGCATGAATTCTTGGCGCAAATAAAAAAAATCAAGATTGTTCAAGAACTTGAACCGTTGTTCCCGATTCTGGTAGACCCTGAATTGATGAAACAAGTGTTTTCGAACCTTATAGAAAATTCGATAAAATACAGTTTTGAAGAATCAGTGATTGTATTAAAAAGCCGAGAGGTCGGAAACGAAATTCTTGTCGATATCATAGATCAAGGGATGGGAATTCCCACTGTCGACTTACCTAACATCTTCATGAAATTTTTTCGCACCCACACCGTTAAGACATCGAAAATCAAGGGATCAGGCTTAGGTTTGTACTTGGCGTCCTATTTCGTTGAGCTTCATAAAGGCCGTATTAACGTCATCAGCGAGCCCGGCAAGGGCTCTCAGTTTACTGTAAGCCTGCCACTGAATAATTAGTTCACGGTCCATAAAACAACAGCTTTTAATTGAACTTCGAACTGAATAAGTTTTAGGCAAATCAAATAAAGTCATGGTATAGCCTTATAAATATTAAGTGTAATTCAAATTCTCGGGGGAGATTTTTATGTTGAATGTTCTTGTGGTTGACGACGATCAGGCCCAGCGCCTTACGGTTAGATCTGCCTTAGAAAGCGCAAAA
>JAYTPC010000129.1:0-21727 GCA_043747425.1 Bdellovibrionales bacterium | reverse complement strand
GGAGCGATGATTCTTGTTGGAACAAAAAAACAAGCTATCGAACCTATCCAAGAAGCGGCTCGCCGTTCTGGACAGTACTTCGTTACAAAGCGTTGGTTGGGTGGAATGTTAACAAATTTCCAAACTATCAAAGCGTCTATTGATCGCCTTCGTAAAATCGATGCGATGAAAGAAAAAGGCGATTACAATTTATTAACAAAAAAAGAGCGCGCTGGTCTTGATCACGAAGCGACTCGTTTGACTGAATACCTAGAAGGTATCAAAGACATGAAGGCTTTACCAAAAGTCATGTTCGTCGTTGATTTGCCAAAAGAACACATCGCTGTTTTAGAAGCAAAAAAACTGGGAATAAAAATTGTCGCAATCGCGGATACAAATTCAGATCCAGACACTGTTGATTATCCAATTCCAGGAAATGACGATGCCATCCGATCTATTAAATTATTCACGAATTTAATTGCTGATTCTTTCATTGAAGGTGCAAAAATTTGGGAACAAAAAATGCGCACGCAAACAGATAAAGCATCTGATTCAGTAAAAGAATTAGATACGCAAGAGCAAGCGGCTAAACGCCCAGCTCGTGGCGCAAAACCTGAAGAGAAAAAACCTACAGGTCCTTCAATTGTTAAGGCAAACAAGACGCGCAAATTAGTTGCGGCTGGAACTGCTGAAATTGTTGAAATCGAAGCTGAATTAAATACTGAAGAAAAAGCTAAGGAAGACGCTGCAGAGTAATTCTCTGCCGCTTTTCTTATAAAATATGGCCCGCAAACGCGGGCCTTTCTAAACGACCAAAATTAAATGAAGGAGACGTCATGTCTATATCTGCGTCAATGGTTAAAGAACTGCGCGAAAAAACTAGCGCTGGAATGATGGATTGCAAAAAGGCTTTAGAAGAATCAAAGGGCGATTTCGAAGCTGCTGTCGAGTGGTTACGAGTAAAAGGCTTATCAGCTGCTGCAAAAAAATCTGATCGTATTGCTGCTGAAGGTTTAGTTAATGCGGCGACTTCTGGAACAACCGCTGCCGTTGTTGAAATTAATTCTGAAACCGACTTCGTTTCTAGAAATGATAACTTTAAAACTTTCGTTGCTGATATTACAAAGCACGTATTAACAACAAATTTAACAACTCCAATCTTAGAGCAAGCTTATGCAAAGTCTCCGGGTAAAACTGTTGGTGATGCTTTGAAAGAAGCCATTGCTTTTATCGGTGAAAATATCGTTATTCGCAGAACTGAAAAATACACTGTTGCTGGTTCTGGCTTAGTGCACACTTACATTCACGGCGAAGGAAAAATCGGCGTAATGATCGAAGTTGGCGCTGCCAATGCAGCTGCAGCAACTTCTGCTGACGCAAAAACATTTGCTGCTGATGTTTGTTTACATATTGCTGCAATGAGCCCTATGGCCGTTTCTTCAGATCAAATTCCTGCTGCTGTTGTTGCAAAAGAAAAAGAAATTTTAAAAGCTAAAAATTTAGAACAAGGCAAAAAACCTGAAATGATTGAAAAAATTGTTGAAGGCCAAATCCGTAAATTCTTGGCCGAGAATTGTTTGTTGGATCAAGCGTTTGTAAAAAACCCAGATTTGAAAGTTTCTGAGTACATGAAAGAAGTTGGCAAAAAAGCTGGTGGTGACTTAACGATTAAACGTTTTGTTCGTGTTGAGCTTGGTGCGGGAATCGAGAAAAAAGTTGTCGATTTCGCTGCTGAAGTTGCTGCACAAACTCAGAATCACTAGTTATTTTTTATTTCAGTAATTAATTAACGAAGGGACCTTGATGAGCAAGCCAGTCTACAAAAGAATTCTTCTTAAGTTAAGTGGCGAAGCCCTTGCGGGCACTCAAGGTCATGGAATTAATTCTGAAACCATCAAACAAATTGCAAAAGACATCAAACAAGCCCACGACACCGGCGTACAAATTGGACTTGTGATCGGTGGCGGTAATATTTTTCGCGGAGTTGCAGCGTCTGCCCAAGGCATGGACCGCGCCAGCTCTGATTACATGGGAATGTTAGCGACATGTATTAATTCTTTAGCGCTACAGGATGCTTTAGAAAAAGAAAATGTTCCCACGCGTGTACAATCAGCCATTGAAATGAATGAAATCGCCGAACCATATATTCGTAGACGTGCGGTTCGACATTTAGAAAAAAATCGCATCGTTATTTTTGCTGCAGGGACTGGTAATCCGTATTTCACAACAGATACTGCTGCTGCACTGAGGGCCATGGAAATCAATGCAGAAGTCTTAATGAAAGCCACAAAGGTTGATGGCATCTACGATAAAGATCCAACAAAACATAAAGATGCCATTCGTTACGAAAAAATAACCTACATCGACGTCTTGAAACAAGGTCTTCAGGTTATGGATTCAACGGCCATTAGCCTTTGTATGGATAACAAGTTACCGATCATGACTTTTGATCTTGCCAAGAATGGCAATATATTCAAAGCTGTTGTTGGTGAAAAAATTGGCACATTGGTTCATTAAAAAACCAGTTGTTTATTTTAATTTTAACTCTTAACTAGCAAGGAAAGATGACCATGTTAGATCAAAATAAAAAAAATGCTCAGGCTAAAATGGACAAAGTTTTAGTTTCTCTTGGCGAAGATTTCAAAAAAGTTCGTACCGGTAAAGCGCAAGTATCAATGTTAGATTCAATCCGTATTAATTATTATGGCCAAATGGCGCCATTGAATCAGGTCGCTTCGGTTTCTACGCCAGATGCTAAAACTTTCTTAATCGCCCCGTGGGAATCAGCTATTTTAAAAGACATTGAACAAGGTATCGTAAAATCAGATATCGGCATGGCACCCATAAACGATGGAAAAGTTATTCGTTTAAAGGTACCTGATTTGACGGAAGAGCGCCGCAAAGACCTAGCCAAACAAGTTAAAAAAATTGCTGAAGACGCGCGTGTTGCAGTTCGTTTGGTTCGCCGCGATGCCAATGAAGAAGTTAAAAAATCTTTGAAAGACAAACTAGTCAGCGAAGATGAAGCCAAAAAAGCAGAGACTGAAATTCAAAAGTTAACTGATGATGTTATCAAAAAAGTAGATGCGGTTACTGAAGAAAAAGAAAAATCAATCTTAACGATTTGAAGAAAATAGAATCATGGCTGCTCGGTTAGAACATGTTGCGATTATTATGGATGGAAACGGTCGCTGGGCACAGCTTCGCAACAAACCCAGAACTTACGGTCACATCAAAGGTGCCAGAGTCGCAAAAAAAATAATAACCCACGCTGCAAACTCAGGTCTTAAAAACCTAACATTATATGCGTTTAGCACAGAAAATTGGTTAAGACCAAAAACGGAAGTTTCATTTCTTATGCGCTTACTAAAACGCTATCTAGAAAAAGAAACTAATAACCTTGTTAAAAAAAATATCCGATTTGAAGTGATTGGCGAAGTAATAAAGCTTCCGAAAGATATTCAGATTGCTATCGAGCATACAAAAAATCTGACGGCGAAAAACACCGGCTTGCATCTGACTTTTGCGATGAGCTATGGTTCTAGACAAGAAATACTGCTGGCAGTGCAAAGCATCGCAGAAAAATACAAAAATAATGAAATAAATCAAAATCAAATCACTGAAAGTTTGATGAGCTCACATTTAATGACTGCCAACAATGCAGATCCCGATTTGATCATCCGCACCAGTGGTGAAAGTCGGCTATCTAATTTTATGATGTGGCAGGCAGCCTACAGTGAACTGTATTTTTCACCGACGCTGTGGCCAGATTTCAATGAAAAAAACTTCGACCATTGTTGCCAAAATTTTTTCCAGCGCGAGCGACGCTACGGCCGCGTACCTTTGAAAAATGAAGAATCTTTCCTTTAGAATAATTTCTGCAACTATTGCCTTGGTCGCTTTATTTCTAGCTGTTTACTTCGGCCAGGAAAAAGGCATTTACCTACTCATTTTACTAGCTGTCGTTCGATGTTCTTTCGAAATTGCACGGTTGTTTTTTAGTTCAGAGTACCCAGGTTTTTCAAAAACAGTTTTTGTTGTAGTTTCTACTTTAGCTTTTTTAGCAATAACGCAAACGCCGCTACAGGTTTTCACTGGTCTAGTTATAATTCTTAGTTTTCTAATCGTAACAACAATTGGAATTGTCTTTCACAAATTCTTTAAAAGTTTAGACCTTATTTTAACGTTCATAGCTAAGTTTTGCCTGGGTCTTGTTTATACCTGTCTGCTACCTGCTTCTGTCGCTTGGACCACGCAGTCGAACAATGGCATCGAATGGTTTTTATGTTTACTGAGCGTTGTTTTTGCCGGGGATATTGGTGCTTACATATTCGGATCCAATTTTGGTAAAAACAAAATCGCACCGTTATTGTCTCCGAATAAAAGTTTAGAAGGCTGTGTCGGCGGATTAATTTTCTCAATGGGTGCTGCAGCTGCTTTTCAACTTTTGTTACCCAACACTCCTATTATGGTATTGTTAATTTGTGGATTAATTGGCGGAACTCTGGGTCAGATCGGTGATTTTTTTGAATCACTTGTCAAACGAGTTTCTGGCGTAAAGGACTCTGGGTCGATAATGCCTGGGCACGGGGGCATATTAGACCGACTTGACGGGGTGCTTCTAGCTGCACCTTTGTTTTATTTAGCCGCTACGTATTTCTCATTATGAGAAATGAAGATTTAGTCTAGCCTTTGGTGCAAACCATCTAGACGTTTTCACACGATCAGTTAAACTGATTGCTATGAATATAATTGAATTTTTACAGCAGACTTCTTCAGGGTTTTTATCTGGAATCATACCATTTGTTATTCTTCTAGGTATTTTAGTATTTGTTCATGAACTTGGACATTTTACAGTGGCAAGACTGTGCGGAGTTCGGGTCGAAGTTTTTTCTTTGGGCTTTGGCAAAAAAATATTTAGCTATAAAAAGGGCGAAACGACCTATTGTATTTCGATAATTCCACTTGGCGGTTACGTGAAGATGTTTGGAGAAAACAGCGGCGAAACAGTCAGTGAAAGCGAGAAGTCGGTTTCATTTCCGCACAAAACAGTGTGGCAAAGAATTGCGATTGTCTCTGCTGGTCCTTTGATGAATTTCTTTTTTGCTGTTTTTGTTTTTAGTTTAATTTCTATCATTGGCGAAGAAACCAGAGCCCCTGTCTTAGCGGAAATCGAAGCCAGTTCTGTTGCTGCTTCGATGGGTCTAAAAGCGGGTGACCGTGTTTTGAAAATGGATTCAAAAGAAGTAAAAACTTATGAGGATTTTCAAAAGACTCTAAATCAATTTCAGAATTCTACGGTGAATGCAGTTATTCAGTCGACAGATGGAAATAGCAAAGATGTTGTTTTGACTGTAGGATCAGTGAAAAATCCGAATATTTTTTCTACGCAAAAGATGGTTGGTGACATATCTGGAGTACTTCCATTAGCCCGAGGTACAACAGTGGGGGTTATTTCTGGATCCATTGCAGACAAGGCAGGATTTAAACCCGGAGATGAAATCACCGAGCTTAATAGTCAAAAAGTAACCCGCTGGACCGACTTAGAAAAATTAAGTGCTGCAGCTTCTCAGCTAAATTTTTTAGTAGACCGCGAAGTGAATGGCAAAAAAGAAAAGATGAGTTTTTCTGTTGCAGCCAGCAGCACCGCGGATTCAAAAACATTTTCTGCTTTGGGTTTTGAACAACCTGATTTGTTTTTGGATCAAATCGTAAAAGATTCTCCAGCTGAAAAAGCAGACCTTAAAAGATTTGATAAGATTATTGCTATCGGCTCTGAGCCCGTTACTAAGTGGGAACAAATTTTAACTAAAATAAAATCTTTTGATGGAAAAGATTCTTTAGTTGTAAAAATAATTCGTGATGGTGCCGAGTTAACGAAAAAAATTACGCCGCAAGTAACTAGCCAAATGACAGCTCAGGGTAAAGAAGACAGACGTTACACCATTGGAATTTTACCGTTTATTAATTACTCGCAACCAGAGTTGGTGAAAGTAAAGGCAGACAATTTATTTTCAGCACTTGCCAAAGGCACTTCTCGCACTTGGGAGATCAGTTCGATGACACTGATCTCGTTTGTTCGACTTTTTCAAGGTGAAATTTCGCACAAAAATGTTGGCGGGATGTTGTCCATTGGCAAGGCCGCTAAAGATTCTTATGAAAGCGGTTTGCAATCATTTCTTATGACGATGGGAATTTTATCAGTCAGCTTATTTGTTTTAAATTTATTACCGATTCCAGTTCTGGATGGTGGTCATCTTATTTTTTACGGAATTGAAGCCATAAAAGGTTCACCACTTAGCATGAAGAAAATGGAAGTCGCACAGCAAGTTGGATTTATTTTATTGATGTGTTTAATGTTGTTATCGATGTTCAATGACGTGAATAAATTCTTTTTTAAATCATGATTTATTTAGTATGTGAATCCAGCACACTGTTAGGAAGTGTTGCAGTTTATCGGAATGATCAAGTACTCGCTTACCGCGAATCTCTTCGCCAGGGTTCGCACACAAATGTTATTAATTACTATGTTGATGAAGTTTTAAAAGAAGCCAATTTGAAATTGGCAGACGTACAGTTATTTGTAAGCGGTACCGGACCCGGCAGCTTTACTGGAATTCGAATTAGTTTAAATTTGATAAAGACTTTCGCTTACTGCCACAAAAAACCTGTGCTTGGAATTAATTCACTTGAAAACTTGGCCTCGCAGGTCGAAGTTACTAAACTTCCCATTATCAGTATGATCAACGCCTACAAAAACATGGTTTATGTTGCCACCTATTCGAATTCCTCGGGGGCACTTAAAGTAATCAAAGATCCTGAGGTCGTTCGTGTACAAAACTTAAAGGATTACATACAGACCGAATGCATCACCGTTGGAGATGGTTTTACGACGTACGCTAATTATCTGTCGTCAAACCTACCGCTAGTAGCTCAGGGACTTGTCCACAAACCAAACCCGGCACACGATGACCCAAAAGCCAACGCGGTCGCTAAGCTGGTGTTAGACAAATACCCTAGTCAGTCGATACACTGGTCAAAATTTTTACCGCTTTATCTGCGCGCTTCTGAGGCAGAAGAAGTTAAAAAAGGAATTAAGTTTCAGCCCTTAATTTAAGCAAATTAAGTAAAATTATAATTTTTATCCTGTAATACGCTGTAAATTAAGAATCTTAAAAAAAAAAAACATTTTATTGATCAACGTGAATAATGGGCCGTATCATAATTTTAAGATGAACACAGAAATCAAGCACGATTATTACGAAATTTTAGAAGTTCCCCAAAGCGCAACTCAGCAAGAAATTGCAGTCGCTTATCAAAAAGCAAAAAGAACCTATTCAGCCCAAAATCCGGCTTTGTACACTATCTTTGACAAATCCGAAGCTGACCAATTGCAGAATATGATCGACGAAGCTTTTGCAGTTTTAGGAAATGATACTTACCGCAACATCTATGAAAAACGCCGCCAAGCAAAGACGTTCCAGGAAAAAGATTTATCTATCGATGCTATCAAAGCAGCCGGATTAGAGCTTTTTGCAGATACAGCTGCCAAGAAAATTATAGAAACTAGTGCGCCAGCGCCTTACACAGTCGATAAAGCTTTTGAAGTTCAGATTGCAGATCAAACACAGTGGACTGGTGAATTTCTAAGGCAAGTGCGTGAATACAAAAAAGTAAGCATCGAATCATTGAATGAAAAAACCAAGATTAACACGTGGTACATTCAAGCGTTAGAAAAAATGGATGCAAATAATTTGCCTGCAGCTGTTTTCGTTCGTGGATATATTATTCAAATAGCACGCAGTCTTTCATTAGATGATAAAGTAGTTACAGATTCCTATATGAAAATTTACAAAAAAGCGCTTGAAAACTAAAGTCATTGTCGTTGCGCTAAAAGATGTCGGCCAGCGACTTGATAAATGGTTGTTAGAAGCTCCAGAAATAAACTCTAGAAGCTTCGCTCAGGACTTAATAAATAAAAAATTAGTTTTAATTGATGGTGTTGCGGTTAAATCATCACACATTTTAAAAATGAATGAGACCGTCTTGTTATCCATTCCAGAAGTTGTATCTGTTGGACTGATTCCTTTCGATTTTAAATTAGATATTGTCTTTGAGGACACACATCTGATGGTCGTAAATAAGCCGTCCGGGCTTGTTGTGCATCCAGCTGCCGGACACCAGCAGGACACCTTGGTGAACGCGCTGATTCATTACACTAAAGACCTTTCTATGAAGAACGAGCTTCGTCCCGGCATCGTGCACCGTCTTGATAAAGAAACCAGCGGACTGCTAGTTATCGCAAAAAACGATGCCGTTCACGCAGCTTTAGCAGAGCAATTTAAAAACAAGACGACTCACCGAATTTATTATGCTGTTACCGAAAAAGATCTTCCTAAAAATTCAGGAACATTTCAGTCTTACCTAGCACGGCACCCAGTCGATCGAAAACGCTACGCTTCGTTGAGAAATCAAAAACGAATCATTGGCGTCCATGACAAAAAAATCACTGATGGCAAATGGGCAGTTACACATTATAAAAAGATCGCCAATATTCGTCTTGATAAAAATTTGTCTCTTAGTTATCTGCAACTGAAACTTGAAACTGGAAGAACCCATCAAATTCGCGTTCACTTGAGCGAAAATTTCAACGTCTTGTTCGGTGATTTAATATATGGAAGTTCAAAATCTTATTACAAAAAATATCAATTGAATCGATTTTTCTTACATGCAGCCGAATTGGGTTTTACTCATCCACATACAAAAGAGAATTTACTGTTTAAAGCATCATGGCCACAGGCAGATGCAATGAAACTGCAGGAGTTTGGCTTTGCTAAAACAATTCCAGGAATCTGAATTCGGCTATTTGTACACAGACACTCAGGTTTGTGTTTTTTTTGGCAAGGCTTTAGCCAATCAAGCCTATATCGAAAAAGAATTTTGCAATTTTCAGTTTCATAAAATTCAACAAACCCATTCTGATAAGCTGGTTGCTTCAAGTTCCCAAATATTGCAGGCTGATGCTCACTGGACAGCAATTAAAAAAACTGGGCTATTGATAGCAACTGCTGATTGCTTACCTATTTTAATTTTGAATAAATCTACGAAGACTATTGCGGCGGTTCATGCTGGTTGGAAAGGGATCTGTAATCAGATTGCCTATAAAACTTTGCTGGCGTTATGCACGAAAGATTCCACATCAAAAGATTTTTGTATTTGGGTCGGACCACATATTTTAAAATCCAGTTTTGAAGTAAACCAGGATGTATTAGACCAATTGCTTGATTCGTCTTTTGAAAAAGATAAGAAAATACATTACAAAGTCACTGAAGAAAAAAGATTCGTGGATCTTAAAAGTATATTGTTATCTCAAGTCAAAGAGGCTGTCGGGACTGATTTTATATTGCATGAAGTAAGTATGGACACAAAAACGACTTCGTTTCTGAATTCATATCGAAGACATCCCGAATCACCCGGCAGAAACTTAAGTTTTATTGGATTTCATTGATGAATCAAAAAACAGCTGTTTCAAAAATAAATAAATCAGGAATTCTTTTAGTGTTTCCGATCAATAACAAAAAAGAGCCTGCTTCCTTATGGTCCGAGTTTTTCCCCAAATCTAAAATGCAGTGGAGCTGGAACGAAGACAGTGATCACCGTGTCGGTGATCTGTGGCAGCTAATGAAAAAGCTTTCTGATTGCCAACAGGTCGTTTATTCAAAGTGGTATCAAAATAGAGCGACGTTTTTCTCGCGCCAGCTGTTTACCGCTTTATTAAGTATTATGCAGAAAAAACAACTCCCGACATTGAGACTGTCGAAATCAGCCAAAAATATTTTAGAACTTTTAGAAAGCGATTCCCCATTATCTACAAAAGTTATTAAAAAATTGGTAGAGCTGCAGGGCAAAGATAACCAGGCAACTTATAATCGAGCCATGAAAGAATTGTTTTCTAACCTACTTATAGTTGCTTACGGCGAAGTCGATGACGGTGCTTTTCCATCCTTAGCAATTGGCTGCACCAAAGTTCTATACGAAGACTTATGGACCGAAGCCAATGAAATGAATTTGACTGTAGCCGAAGCTATCCAGGCAAAATTTATTGCACGTGATAGCTTATTTAAAAAACAACTGGATAAAAATCAAAAAATTATTTAATTGCAGTTTTTTGACCCATGTATGGCTGTAGAACAGTCGGTATAGAAACACTTCCATCTTCATTTTGATAGTTTTCTAAAATTGCAACTGCCGTACGACCAACAGCTAATCCACTGCCATTCAATGTATGTAGGTACTGCGGTTTACCGCCATCTTTTGGTTTAAATCGAATGTTCGCGCGCCTTGCCTGAAAATCTTCGAAGTTCGAACACGAACTGATTTCTCGGTATGCATTTTGTCCGGGTAGCCACACTTCCAAATCATAGGTCTTTGAGGCGCCAAAACCCATATCCGCCGTGCACAAAAGCATTTTTCTGTATGGCAGCTGAAGTTCTGATAAAACCTTTTCAGCGTGTCCGGTTAGTTGCTCGTGCACCTCATACGATTTTTGCGGATGGCAAAAAGTCATCAGTTCCACCTTGTTGAACTGATGTTGGCGAATTAACCCTTTTGTGTCTTTGCCATAACTGCCTGCTTCAGATCTGAAGCAGGGCGAGTAGGCACAAAAAGAAGTTGGTAATTGTTCTTCATTTAAAATCTCGTCGTGATAGTAATTTGTAACTGGGACTTCAGCTGTTGGAATCAAATAGTAATCCGTGTTTTCCAAATGAAAAACATCTTCTTTGAACTTTGGAAATTGTCCCGTACCCATTAAACTTTTACTGTTTACGATGAACGGTGGAATCATCTCAGTGTATCCGTGCTTCATACTGTGTAAGTCCATCATGAACTGGATAAGCGCTCTTTCCATTTGCGCCGCAGCACCCTTTAAAAAGGCAAAACGTGTGCCTGTTGTTTTACCGGCACGGTCAAAATCAATAATACTTAATTTCTCGCCGATTTCGAAGTGCTCTTTTAGTTTAAAACTATATTTTTTAATTTCTCCGACAGTTTTTATAATTTGGTTGTCTTTCTCGGATGTGCCGACTGGAACACTGCTATGCGGCTTATTGGGAATTGTCATCAACAGATTCTGAACTTCACTGTCGACTTCTGCAGACTTTGCTTCAAGTTCTTTAACCTTTGATTTCAGAGTTTCAAGCTCTGTCAGAAGGGACGTTGCTTCTTTGCCTTCACGCTTTAATTTACCAACTTCTGTGCTGAGTTTATTTTGGTGTGCTTTTGCAGTCTCGGATTCCGTCATCATTTCTTTACGTTTAATATTCAAACTCACGATTTGATCTAATACTGCTGTGCTTGCTTTGCGGTTTATAAGTCCTTGTTTATAATCCTCAAAGTAGCTGCTACCACCGTCTGATTTTTTCTCTAGCATTTTAATGTCGATCACAGAAACTCCTGGTCGTTTTAAATCTTAGTTCTTTAATTTTTACTGCTTGAATCTTAATTTTATGGTGCAACCATAATGTATAGCTTCATAAGCAAAATAATAAGAACACAGATCAGATCAAAAATCAAAATCTGTAAAATACTTAACTTTCCTAAAAAAATATACAACATGGATGTAAAAAGCACCGTGAAAAACAGGAATGTTAATGTTCCACTTTGCATCATTTCTTGAATGATCAAAGATAAAATAAGAGCAACAAAAAGCCCAGATAAGAATCTTAAAATTTTTTGGGTTGCCGTTACCGTAGAATTTTTTGCGCCTTGCTGAATATTGGACGCCATTGTTTTAATATTGTCTGCGATGCCCATGGGTTACCCTTTATTTTTGTATACGCTGTTCAATCGTGTTTCTGTCCGGAGCGTTCGGTGAAAGTTCCAAATACTTTACAAATGAGTCACTGGCTTCACGTTGCATTCCTTTTTTTTCAAAAATGAATCCCTGCTCACGGTAAATGTCAGGATAGCCCGATTCTTGCTGTTTTGCGATACTTAACATATCTTCTGCGATATCAAGTGCGTCGCTTTTTCGGTAACAAATAGAGCTTTTCACATAAAGCTCTGCTTTCGAAGGGCGAAGTTTAATCGCCATCGAATACTCTGCAGCACATTCGGCAAACTGCTCTTTTCGGTAATAAATTTCAGCTGCTAACAAAAAAGGATCTGCCAGATTTGGATTTTTGGATTTTTCTTCACGCACGAGTTCGACGGCTTTTTGAAAATCACCAAGTTCAAGGTAACATTTGGCTAAGTAGTATGAAACTCTTGGAAAGTTAGAGTTTATTTCTTTCACTACATTCAATTTGGCCAACGCCTGCGTAATTTTTGCTTTTGCTTCTTTTCCACTAGCTGTTTCCAAAAGCAATTTCGCGTTTAAAAATAGTGGCTCGACATCACTTGGATCAAGAGCTGAAGCTGCATTGTAATAACGCTGCGCCAAGTCTGGCTTGTTAATAGCACGGTAACTTTCTGCAAGGCCCATATTAGCTTTTTTATTTTTTGAATCCAGTTCTACGATCTGAAAGTATTCATCAGCAGCTGCCTGAAATTTTTCTTCGGTCGTATAAAATTCTGCCAATGCTAACCTGTAATCAGCCGTGTACGGAAAACTTTTGATTAAATTTTTTAAATAACTTTCTCCTCGAAGCGGGCCGTCCAATGCCGATAAAAACCTGGAATAGGTCACCTGAGATTCGGGCCAAGAGGGTTCTAAGTCGATGGCTTTACCTGAATACCGCTGAGCTTCTTTCAAAGAATTTTTCTTTCGATCTTGATCTTCTTTTCTAGTGCCCGGTGAGTTTGTGTAAAAAGCAATATGTGCTTGGGCCAACAAAGATAAAAGCTCAACATCTGCATCGTAAAACTTCAGTGCTCTTTCTCCGTATTGAATTGATCCCAGCATATTATTTTTTCTAAATTCGAGCAGGGACTGACCCTTTAAAATTTCATAATTGTCACGGCCATTTTTAGCAGCCAGTTGCAGCGTTTTTGCAGCTTCCAAAAAATTGTATCTCTGAGATTCGTAATCGGCTTTCAAGACATAGGCACTAAGTTGCTTTGGATCTGCGTTTATAGATTTTTGTAACCAACTGATGGCTTCACGTGACTGATTAATGGCCCACAGACTTTTTGCAGCCTTCAGTGCAGCTGTGGCATTTGTATGATCAAGTTCGAATGCCGCCTTGTACTGAGCCACGGCTGCAAAATGATCTGCTGTTCTGGCAAATTGATCACCTAGTAAAACAATTTCTGTCTGTGCGTTTTCTATTTTTTCATCACCGCCTAAGGTTATAACTAGTTCTTTTAATCCGCGGTGACTGGGATTTAATTGGTAGCCCGCCTCAGCAACTTCAAGAGCACCACTTCTGTCTTTTTTTTCAAGCAGCAGTTCTGCGTAAGAAACCAAAGCATCAATTTGAAAAGCTCTGGGTAAAGTTTGTTTCAGTGAAAATCCCGTAGAAAAATACTGATACGCTTTTTCAATGTTTTGGTAGCCCTTGTATTCTACTAACCCTAAACCATAAAGTGCTGCCTTTGATTCTTTGTCTAAATCAAACATGGATTTGAACACCGAAAGGGCTTCTGCATATTTATTCATTTTTAAATACATCCGGCCAAGACCAACTTTTGGTGATATCCATTTCGGCCAAAGTTGTGATGCTTGATCAAAATAAGCTGCAGCGTTGATAAAGTTTTGTTCGTATTCCAACATCTCTGCCTTCATGTAATACAAAAATGGGCCTAAACTAAATTTTTCATCAACAACGTTATCTAAAGTTTTTTCAACCAAAGCACGGGCTTCTTTGTTTTGTCCTTTTGCGTTTAAATACGTGGCCTGACAAGATTCCGAATAGCTTGAAATCGGGTTTATACCGCGAATCATTTGAGTCACAGTTAAAATGCTTTTTAAATCTTGAACCGATTGCTGCGTGTACGGCCAAAGTTGATGGTAAGCCATACACAACAAACCCATTGCCTCAAGGTCTCGAGACGAAAGTTCCACGGCTTCTACCAAGTGTTTCTGTGCCACCAAAACGGCTTCTATACGTCCACTTTGAAACTGCAGAACGGCTTTACGTTTAAGATCTTTTATATCGGAAGAATTTTTTGTCTGCGCATTTATTTGAGGTGCTATTAGGATCCAGCCAGATCGCGTGTTGTTACCAGAGCCTAAAATAAAGTTGGCGATCACGGCGACTGTAATTACACCCAAAGCCACAACTGGCAAAAACTTTTTCAATTCTTTTTTCTGAATATTTTTTAGATCACTCAGTTGAATATCATCTTTTGAATCTATCTGACCAAGTCCCATGGAGCGATTGGAATTAATCAGTGCGTTTTCGTTTTGTACCGCAACTTGGTTTTTAAATGTGGGCAAATTTTTCTTTGATTCTTCAACTTGATAATTTGAAAATGGTTCTAAAGTACTTTTTAAAACATCCTTCAGTTCTTTTTTCTCAGGCTCCTTCGCGGGCTCTTGTGGCCGACTACGAATGACCGTTTCAGCATCCATCAGCTGTGCTTTTTTGGAATCCACTTCGACAGGGTTTTCTAAGGACTCAAGTAAGGCTTCGTAAAATTCGGGTTGTTTGTTTAAAGATCTCCATTCCCCTTCAGGGTAAGCGCAAACAAATTCGTTTCCGTTAAATGCTCCGGTCGCAATCATCTTACAAACCGCAGCGGTTGAGTAAGGGCCTTTAACCTGATCGCTTTCTAGTTTGATGACCCACTGGTCCGCTTCTTTTTTCATTCAGCTTTTATTATAAAAAGAACTGAGCCACTATGGCAGTGTATAGAAGTGTGTGGATCCAACTCATGACCAAAGTCCACATTGGAACCAACATTTAGTTCCAGTCTGGAACTAAATTCGAATCTAACTCCCTGGAAGTACTTTACTTTTACTTACGCATCTGCAGAATTTGGCACACTGGTTGCTATACCGGACATCATGATGAAATGGATTATCGCCTCTTACATTATTTTAGTACTAATTATGTCTGCAAAAGCTCAGGCAAATCACCTGGAATCTAATCCTGCATTAAATAAATTAAATCATCCGGTGAAAAAGTCACAACAATTGGAAATCCAGGATCCCCTCCCAGATAACGGTTTAGAGACATTTCACCAGATGAAGTTTGATCCGAATTCAGAAAACTTTGTTGGGTAACCAACTGTCAGTTTTAGTGCCTCAGCCTTGGCCCCTCCTTGGCTGGGGCTCAAGTTTCTTAAATACGTTTTACCTTAGCTCCTAAAAGCCCAAGTTTACCTTCAAGATTTTCATATCCACGGTCCAAGTGATAAATTCGACTTACCAATGTTTCACCTTTTGCAACAAGGCCTGCAAGCACCAGCGAAGCGCTGGCACGCAGATCTGTGGCCATAACTGGCGCTGCCGTCAGGCCTCCGGGCTTTCCTCGCACGACGGCAACCTGCGTTTTTGGAGTGATGTCTGCACCAAGCCGCATAAGCTCTGTGACGTGCATAAATCGATTTTCAAAAACCGTTTCTGAAACTATGCTAGTTCCCTCTGCAACGGTCATTAAAGCCATAAACTGTGCCTGTAAGTCCGTTGGAAAAAGGGGATGAGGCGCCGTTGAAATATCACACGCTGCCCATTTTTTTAAAGGGTGAATTCTTAAGTGACTTTCACCAATATCGATTTTAAAACCACATTCTTTTAGTTTATTGATCAGAGCTTCTAAATCTTGAGGCCGGCATTTTGTGACTGTGACGTCACCTCCGGTTATCGCGCCGGCAATCAGCAAGGTCCCCGCTTCAATTCGATCTGCCATAATTTCATGATTGGCCGCTGATAGCTTTTCAACGCCTTCAATTTTCATGACTCCAGTGCCATGTCCAGAGACCTTTGCACCCATTTTATTTAAATAATTTCCAAGATTTACTATTTCAGGCTCTTTCGCAGCGTTTTCAATAATTGTTATGCCTTCAGCTAAAGTTGCAGCCATCATTAAATTTTCTGTCCCACCCACGGTGGTTTTTTCGAAAAGAACCGTGGCGCCTTTTAGCTTCTTAGCTTTTGCTAAAACGTAGCCTTCTTTCAGTTCGATAGAAGCCCCTAAGGCCTTCATTGCATCTAAATGCAAATCAATTGGCCGTGTTCCGATGGCGCACCCACCAGGCAAAGAAACCACAGCTTCACCGTATTTTGCCAAAATGGGACCCAAACAAAGAATGCTTGCGCGCATTTTTCGAACCAGATCATAACTGGCTTCAACGGATTTTAATTTTTCAACGTGAACTGAGAATGTATGACCATTTCGTTTTGTGACACAGCCAAGGCTTGCTAACAGGTCTGCTGTTGATTCGATGTCTTTTAAAAATGGAACATTGGTAAAAGTATGTTCGCCTTCAGCTAGTAAGGTTGAAAATAATATTGGTAATGCAGCATTTTTAGCACCACTGGTTTCAACTGTGCCATTCAATTGCGAACCGCCCTGAATTAACATTCTGTCCATGGAAGACCTTTCTTAACGCTGTTTACATTTTAATTATACAAGAAGCTTAGTATCGAACACCTTTTATGATTCGATCAAGTCCTGATAAATCTTTTACGATTTCGACATTGGAAAAAATGTTTAAACTATTAAAGTTTTTTACCATTTCGGGTCCTTGAAGATAACCCATTTCAAAGGCCATTAGTCCCGGTTTTTTTAGGCACTCTGAAAACTGTTGTGACCAGGCAGTCAGAAAAGCGAAACCATTACTTTCTGCAAACAATGCATCCTGTGGTTCAAACTTTTTAACTGCCGCTTCGACGGCAGGATCATTTTTGTCGATATATGGTGGGTTAGCCAAAATGATATCAAAATTACCTAAGTCTTTTTTTTCCAAATCGTTTGCATTTTTTAGCACAAGTTCTGACCGGTTCTGTAGATCCAAAGCTTTACAGTTTTCTTGAAGAAAGAAAAATGCTTCTGGTGATTTTTCAACACTGACTAAAGTGCATTCAGGATGATTTTTTAAAATTGAAAATCCAACACAACCAGAGCCTGCACCTAAATCTAAAATTCTTGGATTAGAAATTTTTTGTGTTTTTATAAAATCTAAAGCCAGTTCCACCAAATGCTCTGTTTCTGGCCTAGGAGTAAGAACGCCGGAACCAACCTTAAAGATAAATCCGTAAAAACCTTTGTCTCCGGTGATGTAAGCAACAGGTTCGCCTTGGCTGCGACGTTTTATGACTTCGCGGCAATTCGTTATTTCTGTTTCAGTCAACGGAGCTTCGTATTTCATGTACAGCTGCATGCGTTCTAAATTTAAAGCAAATGCAATTAACAGTTCCGCATCTAAACGTGGAGTATCCATTTTTTTTTCTTTGAAAAACTGTATGGATTTATCAAGAACTTCTTTTAATTTCATTTTTTAAATGGCGGTCTGCTTCTTTAGGGCTTCGGCTTGGAAATGCGCAATCAGTGGATCTACTAAATATTCTAACTGTCCACTCATAACTTGATCTAGCTGGTGAATGGTAAGACCAATGCGGTGATCGGTAATTCGTGTTTGCGGAAAGTTATAAGTGCGGATTCTTTCTGAGCGATCGCCCGTGCCGATTTGATCAAGGCGCGCATCAGAAGCTTCTTTTAAAACTTTATCATCTTCTAAGCGCTGCAGTTTCATATGTAAAATTTGAAAAGCGCGTTCTTTATTTGAATTTTGTGATTTGCCCTCTTGGCAATGCACCAAAATACCAGTTGGCAAATGATGTAGCCGCACTGCTGATTCTGTTCTGTTGACCGACTGACCGCCGGCACCGCTGGCCCGCATGACGTCAATCGTGATATCTTTCATATCGATTTTAATTTCGTTCACTTCAGCCTCGGGAATAATGGCCACCGTGATCGTCGATGTATGAATTCGACCAGCTGCTTCAGTTTTAGGAACGCGTTGAACCCGGTGAACGCCCGATTCGTATTTCATTTTAGAATAAACAGATTCACCAGAAATCATCGCGATAACTTCTTTGGCTCCGCCGACATTTCCATCGGTATAAGACATTAGCTCTGCTTTCCAACCAAGTACTGAAGCATAACTTGCGTAAGCGCGGAAAAGTTCATCTGCGAATAAAGAGGCCTCATCGCCGCCAGCTCCAGCGCGAATCTCAAGTAAAATATTTTTGTCATCGTTTGGATCTTTTGGAATAAGCGCGATCTTTAAATCAGCTTCGATGCGGGGAATATCCGTTTCAAGTTCTTTGATTTCTTCCCGAATCATTTCTTTCATTTCAGAATCAGATTCTGAGGTTAATAGCAATTTGCTGGATTTAAGATTTTCAGTTTTCTTTTTGAAATCACGATACAGCACAACGATTTTTTCTAAATCAGAAAATTCTTTCATCAATGTACGATATACTTTTTGATTAGATGCCACGTCTGGTCTCTGAAGTGACATATTCACTTCTTCGTACCGAGATTCGACCTGATCTAATTTTGAAAACATAGCCTCAACCTTTAAACACAAAAATTCATTGTTGCCGTCAAAAAACAAAAGCGGCTTTGTCAGGCCGCTTCAAATGGTAACCCCTCTGTTAAGAGGAGCACATGAAAATTTAAGTTATTTTGCTGCAGGTTTTGAGTAACGTTTTTTGAAACGGTCAATGCGACCTTCAGTATCCATGATACGTTGCTTGCCAGTATAAAAAGGATGAGAAGCAGAAGAGATTTCGACTTTAATAAGCGGATATTCTTTGCCGTCTTCCCACTTAACCATTTCTTTAGAGTCTAAAGTTGTTGTTCCTAAGAACTGATAGTCACAAGACATGTCTTTAAAAACGACTGTTTTTGTTTTTGGATGTAAATTGGGCTTCATGATCGATTCCTTTATTTTAATTTCAAAGACTACGGTGATAACATAAAATTCGGTGCTGGCTCAAGAGAAAAGCACAAACCAGACAAAGTAAATTTAATCGTCTATTTATGTCATTAGGTGCAAATTCAAAAACTCTGTATTAAATAATATCAAAGATTTCAATAGGTTACAAAGTTTCTGATACTTTTCTATTCTACGACTTCAAGGTTCGGCACTAATAGCGAACGTATCTGTAAACACTGATTTTCAGCGCGAAAAACCAGAACGACTTTTTCTTCACCGTTGTTTTTAAGAGCTAGCGAAAGCTCTTGAGAGTCGGATTCTTCTATTCTTGGATCTTCAACAGTCACCGAGGTTGGTAACAATTTATTCAGAAGATCTATCACCGAAGAGATTTTTTCTGGGCAACCGACGTCAGATTCTGGCTGACCCATCCATACAACATCGACGTTTGAAAGCACGGACTTTAAGACGTTAAAATTTTTCTTTTGCAGATCAGGAATTAATTTCTCTTTGTACTGCTCCATCGATATACAGGTTTTTTCAGAAGGTAAATTCAAAGACTCTAAGTACGCATCCAATACGTGGTGTGAATCACAACTAACAGGACCTAAATAAAATTCCCAAGGTTTCAAAGATTTTGCAAAGTTCATCATAGCCATTGCTTTTGCTTTATTTTCTTTTGAGAAATAGTGCGAAAGGTCCACAGCCAAATCTGCGTACATGCCTTCTTTTCGAAACGGTGATTCTGCTTCGATGCTGAAGTAAACCTCGCGGCAGTTGGTCACATGAGATTTAAATTCAGATTCAAGCTCGTCATTGCTTTTTAGAGTTGCCAGTTTTGCTGCCGATTCTTGACATTCGCTTTGCAAAGCTGCTGAAAGCTCTGGTGCTGCCTGAAATTGTTCCTGCGATACAGCAACAGAGTTTTCTTGCTGATTTTTTACTTTGCTTAAAATGACGAATGCAATCGCTGCAACCAATGTAACGGCGGAAACAGCAATCACCGCAAAAATAAGCGTTCTTTTTTTTGCAGCTTGTTCAGTTTGTTGGTTATCCATTCATACTCTTTAAAAAGTCGCCATTGGTTTTTGATTTTTCAATTTTATCCATTAAAAATTCCATGGCATCGACGACATTCATCGGAGCCAAAACTTTTCGTATAATCCACAGACGATTCAAGTCTGCCTTATCAATCAATAGGTCTTCTTTTCTGGTTCCTGATTTATTTATATCTAAACAAGGAAAAATTCGTTTTTCCATCAGCTTTCGATCAAGATGAATTTCCGCGTTTCCAGTTCCTTTAAATTCTTCGAAAATGACTTCATCCATTCGAGAACCCGTGTCAATCAATGCGGTTGCAATGATTGTTAATGATCCACCTTCTTCGATATTTCTGGCTGCACCAAAAAATCGTTTTGGTTTATGAAGCGCATTTGAATCAACACCACCGGATAAAATTTTACCTGACGGTGGAACCACAGTGTTATAAGCACGAGCTAAACGCGTGATTGAATCTAACAAAATAACGACATCGTGTTTGTGTTCAACCAAACGTTTTGCTTTTTCTAGAACCATCTCGGCAACTTGTACGTGACGTGTTGGTGGTTCATCAAATGTCGAGCTGACCACTTCGCCTTTGACTGTTCTTTGCATGTCCGTAACTTCTTCAGGTCGCTCGTCGATCAGTAAAACAATTAGTTTAACTTCGGGGTGATTTGTCGAAATTGCGTTGGCAATGTTTTGCATCAAAACTGTTTTACCCGTTCGAGGCGGAGCCACGATAAGCGCCCGTTGACCTTTACCAAGTGGTGACATCAGATCAACAATTCTAGTCGTCATTTCCGCGGGATTGTGTTCTAGGCGCAACATCTTGTTCGGATAAAGTGGTGTCAAATTATCGAATAAAATTTTATCTTTGCTGGATTCTGGCGATTGGTAATTCAAAGAATCGACTTTGATCAATGCAAAGTAACGTTCACCTTCTTTTGGCGGTCGCACCGTACCGGTTACGAAATCACCTGTTCGTAAACCGAATTTACGCATTTGTGACGGAGAAACATAAATATCATCTGGTCCTGGTAAATAATTATAATCAGGCGAACGTAAAAATCCATATCCGTCTGGTAAAATTTCTAATACACCTGCACCAAAAATATCACCTAATTTAGCTGCGCGTTTTAATATTTCAAAAACCATATCTTGGCGGCGCATACCTGCCGCATTTTCGATTTTCAACTTCGTTGCTAAATCAGTTAAGACCTGAATGTTTTTTGATTTTAAATCTTTAGAATTTAGCCAGCTTTTTTCTTCGTCTGTTAAATTAATTTCTGCTAAATCAATTTCTGGCTCAGTATTTTGTGAATGCTGAGTACTGTTTTGTGGCTGTTGCTCGTTGTCATCGCGGTTTCTATCGAATCGTTCGCGAAAGTCTCTGCGTGGTTGATTGTTCGAATTGTTGTTATTATTTTGGTAACGGTGACCGCCACCTCCGCCACCACTTTGATGACGATGTCCGCCACCGCTGCCGCCGCCGTGACTTTGTCGTTCGCTACTACTGCTACCACCACCACCACCATATTTGCGAAATTCTCTGCGCGGTTGCTGTTGTTGTTGCTCTTGTTGGGGTGCAGGCGATTGCTGTGTGGGTTGTTGTGGGTTTTGGGCTGGTGCCGCCGTTTGTTGAGGCGTTACAGGTCCAACGTTTTCCTGAGCGGTTGCTTTTGCTACAGGTTCTGAAGGCTCGGCATTTGTTTGGCTTTTTTCAGGTGCGCTTTTTTCCGTTGTGCTTGCTGCTTCAGAGGCCAGGGGTTTACGAGGTTTTTTTTTGGTGGCCTCGACGATTACTTCTTTTTTTGCCAAGATGGGCTCCTTGTGGACTATAAACCTTAATTTGAGTTTGAAATTTAAGTTAAATAGT
>JAYTPC010000128.1:0-10109 GCA_043747425.1 Bdellovibrionales bacterium | reverse complement strand
GTTATACGTTTAGCCCGAGTTGGTAAGAAGCATGATCCAAAATACAGAATCACTGTTGCAGATTCTCGCAAGTATGTGACTGGTAAATTCATTGAGGTTTTAGGAACTTATATCCCAACACCGATGGGTAAAGAGCAAAAAGTGACTGTGAACGCTGAAAAAGCAAAAGCATGGTTAACTCAAGGTGCACAACCTTCAGACACAGTTCGCCACGTGCTTAAATTAGCAGGTATTGAAACTAAACCTTCAAAAAAGCAAGCTCGTGGACCTAAGAAAAAGCCAAAGCATATTCACATCCCGGTGCCTGCAGCTGCTAAGGCCTAGTTCGTCTATTTTGTGAAATTTAGCCTTGTGCTTTAGCAAGGTTTTTTGTCAAATAGGGAAGAAGATTCTAAAGCAGTTTGCTAGAAAATAGGGGACGAAGATGGATAATTTAAAAGAACTAGTTGAACACATGGCTAAGTCTTTAGTTGATAAACCTGAAAATGTCTCTGTCGACGAAATTCCAGGGCAGCAAACAACGCTGCTCGCCTTAAAAGTTGATAAAGAAGATCTAGGTAAAGTTATTGGCAAGCAGGGTAAAACAGCTGCAGCTATGAGAACCATCATTAGAGCGGCTGGCACCAAACTAAATAAGCGCTACCATTTAGATATCGTAGAATAGGTCAATAATCACATTTTTTATTTTTAAAAAAAGGAGCTTAACGCTCCTTTTTTTTTATTTAAACTGCTACACCCATACGTCGTGGATAAATTTTTAAACTCAAGAAAAGTTGGTATTGTTTCAGACGCTCACGGCATTCGAGGAGAAGTTTATGTCATCGTTTTTTCTGGGGATATTAGCTGGATAGAAAAAATGACAGAAATCATTTTAGTATCGCAACCAACAGAAACCAGATCAACTCACAAGATCAAAAAAATAAAAGCTTTCAAAAAAGGCTTTATCGTTAGCTTTCATGGAATCATCGACCGAAACCAAGCTGAAGAGTTAAAGAAATATGAAGTCTGGATCGATAAAAATCTTTTGGTTTCAAACGACGGAGAGCAACCCTTTTTAAATGAACTTATTCATTTTGAAGTGATCGATATTAAATTGGGATTGATCGGTAAAGTGATCCAGTTTTCGAGTAACGGACAGCAAGATTTATTGGTTTTAGATAAATCTGTAAACAATCAAAATATCGAAATTCCGTTTATTAAACAGTTTGTAAGCCAAGTTGATTACGCTTCCAAAAAAATTATGACAGATTTACCTGAGGGATTAATTCAGATTAATGAAAAAGATTAATTTTAAAGTCATTACCCTTTTCCCAGAGCTGGTTCAGCCTTATTTGCAGGATGCACTTCTGTCCCGTGCGATTTCGAATCAAATCGTCGATGTGGAAACCATAGATCTGCGCCAGTTTTCACAAAAGAAATACAACTCAGTTGACGATACTGTTTTTGGGGGCGGTGACGGGATGCTATTCCAAACGCGCCCTTTAGAATTAGCAATCCAAAGCATACCAAAGTCTGCAGAAAAAAATCCTTCTCGAAAAAAAATTATTTATTTATCCCCGCAAGGAAAAAAATGGGATCACAGTCTGGCTAAAAAATTCAGTCAGCTGGATGAAGTCATTTTAATATGCGGCCGTTATGCAGGAATCGATCAAAGATTTATTCACCAGTATGTGAACGAGGAAGTTTCGATAGGTGACTATGTGCTGTCTGGCGGAGAACTAGCTGCTCTGGTTGTGATCGAATCTGTTGCTAGGTTTCTTCCGGGTTTCTTGAATGATCCCGTTTCCTCTGAACACGACAGTTTTGAAATCGGCCTGCTGGAATCTCCCCAGTTTACGAAGCCACAGGAAGAAAATGGTCTTTCGGTGCCAGCGGTTTTACTGAGTGGCAATCACCAAAAAATTTCTGAATGGCGAAATTACTGTTCTGTTTTGGTGACGCTAAAAAAACGTCCTGATTTGCTACTTAGGAAAAAAGACATTGACTGGAAAAAAGTGAAAACTTTTTATACCCAAATGGATCCGGCAGATAAAGCATTGCTTCAGATTGTAGATTTGGAGTTTCCGGATGAAACGTAAAGTGCCTTTGGCAGTAGCTTTAATGCATTACCCAACCATTGACCGACAGAAAAACTTGGTTGCCACCAACATCACTAATTTTGACATACATGACATAGCCCGTATTTGCCGGGTTTACGGGATTGATCGCTATTACCTGGTTCATCCTGCTGCCGATCAACTGATGTTCGTAGAGCGTGTTCTGGATCACTGGAGGGTCGGCGAGGGTTCAAAGTTCAACCCTATGAGGCGCACTGCACTTGAGCAGGTTTTCACTGCAAAGAACTTGGAACAGGCAACGACACATTGGGGCTATCCGGACGCTCGCATTGTTGCCACTGCGGCGCGCTCTATGGAAGCTCAGAAAAATTTTACTTTTAAGGACCTCAAAAATGAATTTGAGACCGGAACAGAGCCTTACGTCTTGATTTTTGGAACTGGCTTTGGATTGACGCAAGATTTCATAGGCAGCTGCTATGGCATTTTAGAACCCATCAGCGGAGCTTCTGCTGATAATTATCGGCACTTAAGTGTTCGCTCGGCGGTGAGTATCTGTCTTGACCGACTCTTAGGGTCATGGTAACTCATATCTCTTTTAAGAAACGTAAAAATAAGGACAGAACATGGCTAAGGCAAAAACAGTTACAAAAAAAGCATCACCTAAAAAAGTAGCAAAAGTTAAAACGGTTGCTCACAAAGAAACTAACTTAGTTAAACGTGTAACTCAGAAAAAAACGAATACAAAGATCGCCACTTTTTCTGCTGGGGACACTGTAAACGTTTTTGTTAAAGTCATCGAGGGCGAAAAAGAACGAGTTCAGGTCTACAAGGGTGTTGTGACCAAAATTCAAGGTCACGCTCACAAAACATTTACTGTTCGTAAAATCTCTGCAGGCGTGGGTGTTGAAAGAACATTTCCGTTCAATTCACCGGCTGTTGATTCTGTTGAATTAGTCAGTCATGGTCGCGTACGTCGCGCTAAGCTTTATTATTTACGTGGTCTTGACGGTCGTGCTGCACGTATCGAATCTGACTTGGTAAATACAGAATCAAAAGCAACAACAGCCGCTAAAGCAGCTGCTGAAGCGAAGTAAATCGTTAAATTGAACTAAGCTTCTTTGAGATATACAAAATCCCAATTAAAAGAATATTTAAAAACTCTTTCCCAACCGCTTGTCGGAATCGACGAGGTTGGGCGCGGGTGTCTAGCTGGTCCGGTCTATGCTGCGGCCGTTTGCTTTAAATCTGAAATCGATACAAAAAAATATAAAGATTCAAAAGACACGGATCATATCCATCGTGAAATTTTGGCAACCAGTATTAAAACCAACCATTACTATGCCATCGGATCGGCGTCTGTTGACGAAATAGATCAGTACAATATTTTACAGGCTACGTTTCTGGCCATGAAGCGCGCCGTTGATTCATTAGCATCACAAGCAGATTTGACTGGCGCCGTTTTATTAATTGATGGCAGAGATCAAATTCCGAATTTTGATCTTTACCAGCAGTCTCCTATTATTGAAGGGGATGAACACGTAAGCCTGATTTCTGCAGCTTCACTGGTTGCAAAGGTTGCTCGCGATCAATTCATGATGGATTTATCGAAGCAATATCAAAATTATGGTTTTGAAAAACATAAAGGATACGGCACCAAATTGCACCGGCAGTGCATTCAGAAATTTGGTCCTACAAAATGGCATCGTCAGACTTTCAGCGGAGTCCGCGAATACATCTAAGAATGCAGATCATATTACGGGGTATCGTTGTGAACTGGCTGTCATCCGACTTTTAACCATGCGGGGCTGGGTTTTGGAATGCCAACGCGCACGAACGACGATTGCTGAAATTGATCTTATTTTTACTAAAAAAAACGAAGTTTTGTTAATTGAAGTGAAAACCTTAGATGAACCCTGGCGTTCTTTTGTGCGCATAAAAAGAAGCCAATATTTAAAATTACAAAAAAATTTGGTTTTTCTTTCAACCAATATAAAAAAATTTAATTTTAAAGCCACTGTTTGCTGGGTCGATAAAAAAAATCAAGTTTCGTTCGTACTGGTTAATTGATGGTTGATTGATGCTTAGAAACTGACCCATTGTAATGTGCTTATGCTGCACTACTCCGTTCTCTAAAAACTTGATATTTATATGTTATCTTATTTTTCGAACGGGACTTCTGATTGTTTACAATCAGAAGTCAACCAACGAGCCACATAATCTATTGATAAACTCATCATTTCGAGGCGGTATGAACCGCTAAGCACATTACAGTGGGTCAGTTTTTGACGCTTAATTGATTTTCAACTCTGCCGGCGGAATGACTTTTGTTGGTTTTCCATCGTAAGAAAAATCAAAAGTAAAATTCCACTGGCCATCGGTACTTTCTTTTTGGTCGTAATAAAAATTTACGGCCCAACACTCACCGGGCGGCTTTAGCTGCGTAATCAACGACGTTCGCTTCAATCGCTTCGAGCTATCGCGGTCTGCGCTGGCATCAAAAACGATTCCTGTTAGCACGTTGATGTAAGGACTAACAAAGCCTATAGCAAACGATATATCGTCCTGTTTGGCTTCAATACGGTTACTGGTTAAGCCAATTTTAAAATACTGCTGCTTTTCATTCAGATAGCTTAGTGTGGTGGTGGAATTTGTGGCGTACTGGTACGGGCTGTATTTCACCTGCGAACTACTTTGAAAATGATCTAAATCAAGCTCGAACGTGGCTGCAACATTCGATAAAGGTTGATCTGATTTTTGGCCGTACTGGGCTTGAAACAGATCATAAGCCTGAGATAAGCGAAACGTCATAACCGATTTATATGTATTATCGATTTGTCTTTTTTTAATAACGCGGTTTAAAACAGAAACTGAAATGACGTTTCGGTCGTAAACTCGGTCATCGAAATCAAATTGCAGACCCCGCTTAGAATTTAAATCGTTGTTCGAAATGATCAAATCTTTTGACGAGTAGGGATCATCATTAACAGAAGAATTTCCAAAAAAGGGATGTCTTTCTTGCTCGATCCACGGCACGACCGTGTACTGAATTTCGGGGATTATCTCGTGTTTGTATTTCACTTTGGTTTCTTCATAATCTGAATCATAGATTTTATAAAATTTAGTTCTAGAATTTATATCAACCTGCGCGTAGTGGCGTGCATTGAAACGACTTTCGCCTACTGGAAAGAAATACTGCGCCTCATTAAAGCTAACTGCCGAGCTGATGTTGGCAAAATCTTGAATATTAAACGTGTCTGTCAGCAGACTGGTTCGTAATAAAGCTCTTTGACCAGAGCGAATTTGATCAATCGCCGGATCAAAAACCTGATCATAAGTGGTCAAACAAGTGGGATCTTTTTTATTTTCGCACGTCGGATCATTTTTATTATTGGAAACATATTTTTGGCCATCGATCAAAGCAGTCTGACTGATGTCATCGTAAGGGTTGCTTCGAACGAACTGAGTAAATGTCGATTCCATCTTAAAATAAAACGGGAAACTACCTAATTTATAAATAGAGGAATCAAATTTAATTTCAGGGGCACGATGAACGGATTCGTCATTTTTAGACAGTGGGTCGGCATTTAGTAAATTTCGGTAGTAGGAAGCATCTAGGGTTAACAGAGAGTGCTTAAATTGCTTTGATAAACTGAAGCGATTTTCCAATGCAGGATCTGTGTAATTTTTAAATTCGTCATAAAAATCTTTTGGATACTGTAAATCAGAAACCAGTGATGCCTGCAATCGTGCTTGAGTATTTGTGTCTACGACGTACTGATTTTTTGATTGAAAGGACCAGCGATTTATTTTTTTATCACGTTGATCGGGTCGGTAACGATAAAATCTTTCATCGGATGAAAAAACGTTATCTTGAATATAAGAAGCGTGCGCAGATCCAAAAGTTCCCTCTGCCAAGGCGTAGCGATATTCGAGCAAAGGTTTTAAGCCACCAAGTTCGTAATTTTTTAGAGTGATTGTAAAATCATGGGATCTAGACGGAGCCCAGAAAAGGCTTTCAGCCAATACCAAACCGCGTCCAGGAATGTAGCCGATAGTTGGCGGTAGTAAACCAGTCTGCCGATCTGATTTCAGCGGAACGGCCAAATAGGGAAGCCAAAAAATAGGGATATGGCCCACTTTAAAAAAAGTATTTTTTAAATAGGCGTAGCCACCAAGTTTAGCCTTAATCTTAGAGGCTTGGAAACTCCAGGTGGCAGGGCAGTTCGAGCATGTTGTGTAGTCAGCCTCGGCCACATCAAATTCTGTATCAGATATTTTTTCAATTAAATTACCCTGAAAACGAACATTGTTTGACTGAACGTAACCATAAGCAATCAAACCTTGGCCGGATTCGTAATCCAGTTGAACTTCGTTGCCACCGATTTGGTACTGTGGCGTTTGAACTTTTACTTTTCCTTTGAGCAATGCTTTTTTCTGCAATAGATCAATCACGACGGAGTCAGCTTCAAAGTATTGATTCAAATAAACAATCTTAACCTGACCGTCGATATAAACTTTACCGGCTTCAATATCACGAACAAGACGATCTGCAGTGATTGTAAAACCTTGAATTTTTGCGGCGGCTTTAACTTTTTTTGCACCCTCAACTTCATCTGAAAAAGCCACCATACTAGATGTTAGTCCAAGTAAAAAAGAAAAAAATACGAATCCTACAGATCTTAGTCTCACGTTAAAAAGTGTAGCAGTTCCTTAACTGAAGTCACGAACATGGGACCAAAGCCGCATACATTTTTTTTCGACTGCTGCCGACAAGTCAAATACGAGGTAAATATGCAAGCACGGTATTATGAAGTTGGAGACCTAACAGTTGTGGAAATCAAAGGACGTATCGAGCCTGAACAGAATAAACCATTTCGCGATGTCTGTGAAAAAGAATTAAAAAATAAAAAGGTCGTTTTTTGCTTAGAATCTTTGAATTTTACAGCATCAGCAAACATCACAACATTTTTTGAGTCTATTAGGGTCATCAGCGACGCCCGTGTTGTGGGCCTTAAGCCAGATTTCTACAAGCTATTAAGTCTTAAAGGCATTGATATAAAAATATTTTCAAGTTTATCCGAAGCTATTAAGTCTTCGGATGCATTTGTTGGCTAAGATTTAAATTCAGCTTTTCTAAACGCGAAAATCTTTCTGTTAAAATATTGGAATGATCCAAGTTTTTTGCCAACTGATCACGTGTAGCCTCTAGAATTTGAGCCGTATTCAGTAACTGATTCTCAGACGTTTTCAATTTTTCAAAACTTTCGCTTTTAGCCTGTTCGCTAGCGATAATCTTTACTTCTAAATGATTGACTGAATTTTTTAGTTCTAAAATCTCACGCTGATCATCTTCATGAACGCGTTTAAACTTAATAAGTTCATTTTCAAAATAGTTTTTAAATTCGACAGCTTTTTTTAGTCTTGCAACTTCTTTGGCAAACTCATCTTTCAGCTGCTCTAGATGAACAATTTCTTTTGAAAATGAATGAATTTGTTCTTCATAAGAAGTGATGGTTTGATTTTTATCTAGTTCCATTGCACTGATTCTTTGGCTTAAGAAAATTCTTTCGGCTTCAAAACGCTGCACCAGATCACTTGTGTGGTTTTGCAGATCCAAATTCATTTTTTTTTCTTTTAAAACTTCAGATCTCAGTTCGCTGACTGTATTTTTTAATTTTTGTAGAAAAGGCTTTACAGTATTTTGAACTTTTAAGTGAAATTTAGCATAGCGCTTCAGTTCACTGGCTTGTTTTTGGTTGATTTTGATGTAGGTTTCATTCTTTTCAATCAATAGGTCATTCTGGTTTTGATATGCATCAAACTGATTTTGAAGATCCGCATTTTTTTCAGACAGCAATTGGTTTTTTTCTAGCAGATTTTGTGCTTCGAAGAAAAGTTTGTTTTTCTCTTCGATCAGTTTGTTGTTTTCTGTTTCAAACAATAAAAGTCTTCGATGGTTCAATTTTAATTTATTTTGCAACTCTTCAGTATCTTTCTGCAATTCATTCAGTATAAGAGATTGAGAGGGGTGGGCAGTTATTTCTGGTGCTGTTCTTGAACTTCTGCCTGACTCGGCGTCGACTTGAATAATATCCAAATGGCTCATTTCAAATTCCATGACTTCCTCCTGAAGATACACACCTTACTTTGCCATAATTTGGTCCAGTCCTGCTGCTGCAAAGCTTAAAACTAGACCTAGGGCGTAATTTTAGTAATTTGTCTATTCGGCCGATAAATAACATATGGGTGAGCCACAGGAAAATTCCGCTTATTTACGCCGAGAAAACGATTTAGATGTTAGCGATCTTGGCCGTCCTGATACGCTTCGTTATAATATTTTATCATTTGTCATTAATGAAGAGTACGAGCGAGCCATAAAAACCATCAAGGACTTTATGGCTTCAGAGTCTGATTATCCAAACTTTAAAAATAAAATTGAGCGTTATTCCATGCACGCCGTTGATTTGATCTATGCCATACGTACGAAACGAAATTTTCCGGGCATCAACGCATTAACTAGGACTAAGCAGCAAGAGCTAAAAGATAAATTTCGCGAGCACTTTAGTGAACTTAAGGTGATTCTTAGAAAAATCGAAAATTGCATGGAAGAATTAAGACTCAACGATGTCAAATCAACACGTATTCTCGTGAATTCTGTTTGGTTAGCCACGGTGACGATTTTTATCGCTGGCGTTGTCATGGAGCTTTTCAACGGATTGGGCGCAACCGCCTCGATCGTTTTTAATTACCATGTTGAAAATTTGTTAAACTGGATATTCACAAAGGTTCTGTAAATTCCCGATATATTTGCGAAAATATCTATTTAATTTCGGCAGCTGCAGCTTTTAGTATATCTAAAAACTGACCGTACGGAAGTTTTCGACCATTCATGAAAATAGTCGGTGTCCCCTGAACTTCAGCTTTAGCACCTTCATCTGACGTACGGTTTATCATATCGTAAGTTTCGCTGGATTCACTACACTGAGTTAAGGCAGCAGTATCAATTTTCAATTCAGTTTCCAGTTCAGCTAGATACGGTTTAAGATCGGTAACCGCACTTAATTTCTGTTGATTTTCAAAAATCCAATGATGAACGTCCCAGCCCTTTTTCTGAGTTTTCTCTGCACAAAGAGCCCAAGCGGCCAGTGTACATCTAGTTCCGTCGCCTTTGTTTGGAATACCTTTATTACAAACTCCATCTAAAGGAAATGGTTTGAATATGAATGTAATTTTCGGATTCCCTTTTAGAAAAGATTCAATTGTCTGAGAAGTCGTTCTGCAATGCGAACACTTAAAGTCTGCGAATTCGATCAAAGTGATTTTAGAGTCTGTTCCAGACTTAATAAGCCCGTCAGTAAGGTTAAAAGTTTGTAGCGGTGATGCTTTCCATTGGATAAGCTTCTCAGGTGCTAGCTTTTGCACTTCGTCTAGCCCATACTTTTGCTTCATCATACCGGAAAAAACCCAGGCTAATGCGGGCACACAGATCAAAAATATCAAATGGGATTTGTATTCAGAAAAATAGTTCGGAAGTTCCAGCTTTTCATTGGTTTCAAACAAGCGCCAGCCTAGAAATAGCTGAAGAAAAGAAAGAATGTAAGTTCCAATACAAAACGGGCAAGCTACTTTGATGTAAATGAGAGTGATAAGACCCATCAGAACCGAAGTTATGGCAGCAGTCAGTAGCATAAACCTAACGGTCGTTAATGCGAAAACAGATCTTTCAACCCAATCGAACTTCAAAAAAAGAACCAGTCCAAAAAGCAGAAAACTGAAAACCCCACCTAGAATTGCAACGGGTATTCCAGAAACTTCCGAGAACTCACTAGTAGCAGCAGCATCGCAGTTTAGCGATGCGCTGATCGTGCATAGTGAGTTCTCAGATAATCCCATTTTGACGGCGTAATGATGGGAAGTTAGGTAAACGAATAGGCCCGTAGAAACAAGTAAGCAAGCTAGAAGAAGGTTAGTTTTTTTATTCATGGTTTATTTTTTTGTTTTTCAGTGTTGAAATCAACTAAAGTTTACGAAACTGGAAAAATAATTATGGAT
>JAYTPC010000127.1:0-20802 GCA_043747425.1 Bdellovibrionales bacterium | reverse complement strand
GTACGAAAAGCTCTTTCAGCGTTAATTGAAGCTCTTTCGGCAGCATTACTTCCCCACATATTTTTTTAAATACTGCCCAGTTAAACTTTTTTTAGCAGCTATAATCTGTTCTGGTGAACCACAAGCTACGACAGTACCACCATTTTTACCAGCTTCTGGACCCATATCAATCACATAATCAGCACTTTTGATAACGTCTAAATTATGCTCAACCACGATAACGGATCCACCAGATTCAATCAATTTGTGTAATACCTTCATCAACAGATCTACTTCACGAAAATGCAGACCTGTCGTCGGCTCATCCAAAATATATAAAGTGGCTTTTTGGGTAACCTGAGAAAGTTCTTTTGCAATTTTTAAGCGTTGTGATTCGCCGCCACTTAAGGAATTCGCGGGTTGTCCTAGCGTCAGATAATCAAGACCCACTTCTTTCAAAACAGACAAAGGCTTTCGTATGTTTGGATAAGCCACAAAAAAATTCATAGCCTCTGCAATAGTTAAAGATAAAATCTGGTGTACATTTTTGTTGTGCAACGTAATTTCTAAAATTTCTGGTCGATATTTTTTCCCGTCACAAACATCACACGGAATAATCACGTTATCCATAAACTGCATATCTATTTCTTCATAACCAGTTCCGCGGCAGGCAGGACACCGACCGCCGTCGACGTTCAAACTAAAAGTTCCTGGCGTGTAGCCGCGTTGTACAGATTCAGTCGTTCCAGCCATCAATGTACGGATTGCATCAAATGCTTTTAAATAAGTGATTGGCGAGCTGCGGGCAGACTTTCCAATCGGCGACTGATCAATGAGCAAAACGTTTTTGACATTTTCATGGCCATACAATTTCGAAAATTCTTGCGCCGGTTCAAATTCAAGTTCTAGTTTGCGGGCCAGTGCCGGGTACAAAGTTTTACTGACCAAAGTTGATTTTCCCGAACCACTGACTCCGCTGACAACAACAAGTCTGTTTAGCGGAAAATCCACAGAAACATTTTTTAAGTTGTGTCCTTTGCAGCCGACCAGTTCCAGTTTATAGCGGTACGTTTCAAGCTCAACAGGTCTTGTTACACGAAGCGGAGCCCACTTTTGAGGTTTTAAAAAAGGTGCAGTGATAGATTCTTTGGAGTCATAAAAATTTTCTGTTTTACCGGAATAGATGACGTTTCCACCCAAGTAACCAGAGCCTGGTCCCATTTCGATAATATTCTCAGAATTTTTTATCACATCATGATCGTGTTCGACGATGACTAATGTGTTTCCTAAATTTTTCAAATCTTTTAAAATAGAAATCAATCTGTCATTGTCCCGTGGGTGCAGTCCGACAGTGGGTTCATCTAAAACATACAATGTTTGTGATAAGCCCATGCCAAGCTGGTTCGCCAATATCAGTCGTTGGTATTCTCCGCCAGATAACGTTCTGGTTTCTCGGTCCATTGTTAGGTAATTAACCCCAACCCGCATCAAAAAATTTAATCGTGAACGAAGCTGTTTTAAAACTTCACCTGCAACTTCAATTTGGTAATCAGATAAAGTGATTTTCTCAAAAAAAGCATACAAATCTTCGATTGTTAACGAAGTTAATTCAGAAATATTTTTTTTATTAATTAAAATAGTTTTTACTTCTTTTCGAAGTCGTGAACCATTGCAGTCTTGGCAAAGTCTAGGACTCCGGTACCTTGAAATAAAAACACGCACGTGCATTTTGTATTTAATTTGTTCTAAATACTGAAACAATCCCTTAACACCAAAAAACTCTTCATTGCCATTCCACAACGTATCACGCGCTGCTTTTGGCAAATCTTTCCATGCTTTCTGCAAATCAATTTTTTTCTTTTTGCAGTAAGCGAATAGCGCTTTTTTGTCTTGCTCTGCGCTTGGCATTGTAAACGGATGAAGGGCCCCCTCAGCTATCGATAAATGTGACTTAGGAATAACTTTGGCTTCATCCAATTCTAAAATATTTCCAAAACCTTTGCACGTCGGACATGCCCCTATCGGAGAATTAAAAGAAAAAAGCTTCGAAGTCATTTGTGGTGGTGACCAACTGCAAATCGGACACGAAGGCACTTCGCTGAGTTTTAAAGTGTCACCATCTGTTGTGGTCACCAAAGCGCGGCGGGTTTGTGATCCAATAATGTACTTTACACTAGCATCATAGGCCTGGGTGATTGAATCGGTCAGGCGACCCTTTTCGTCAGCATTAAAAGACAATCGATCCACGACAATGTAAAATGTATCGCTGGGAATACCTTTTTTGATATTGGCGCTTTCAGCAAAATCGATCAAGGGACCCACTTCAAAAACTACTGGGTCTGTTTTAGCTGTTCGTTTTTTTTCTTTCAATGTCGTTATGCGAAGAAATCCATCTTGCAGTAAAATAGAAAGTAATTTCTTTCCTTCAACAATGCGATTTACTTTTGGAATTTCAACCAAAATATATCCACGCTTTTCATTAAACTTACTTAAAACCAGATCAGTTGCTTCAGTCGTAGAAATTTTTACGGCAGGAATATGATGATTCGGACAAAAAGCGACGCCAATTTTTTCATAAAATAATCTTAAATAATCTATAATCTCTGTTGCGGTTCCTACTGTTGAACGACTTGATTTAACAGAATTTTTTTGTTCAATAGAAATTGCTGGCGGGATATTATCTATACCTTCGATATCTGGCTTCGGAGCTTTGTTCAAAAACTGCCTGGCATAATTCGACATGCTTTCGATAAAGCGGCGCTGGCCTTCTGCAAACAAAGTTTCAAATGCTAGCGAACTTTTTCCAGAGCCAGACGGACCGCAAACGACAGTCAACTTTCCCAGCGGAATGCGCACATCAATATCTTTTAAATTATTTTGTTTTACACCCCAGATGTGTATATCTTTATCGGGGTTATCAATAACTTTTTTACTCATTTATATTTTTACGATGCTATTCATCTATTTCCTTACGATGCTACTCATCGATATCCTGCTTCAAGTAATCTGTGGTTTCCTCAGATCGGCTTGCAGCAGCAGTTGGCTCGGTCCCATCGATATAGGCCTGAGTGATAACTCGCTTACTTGCCGAATGGGCCAGCTTACCAGTATCAGCATCGATTTTCACTAATTTGACTCCGTCAGGCATAGGAAATGTGAGCATTGGCAAATTACGATGTGCGTCTTTCATGTAATCCAGCCAAATCGGAAGCGCCGACCTGCCGCCGACCTCAGATTTGCCTAAAGTTTTTTCTTTATCAAAGCCAACCCATACGCCCGTTGCGATGTTCGGCGTGTAACCCAAAAACCAAGCATCCACGTATCCATTCGTTGTTCCTGTTTTACCCGCAACCTCACGGCCCAAAGAGGCGGCTCGGGCGCCAGTTCCGTTCGGATCTTCAATCACACCTTTTAACATATTTGTTATCACAAAGGCTGTCTGAGGCCTGATCAGCTGCTCTGGATCTTTAAAGTAAAAAGAATTCACAGGTTTCACTTCTTTTGCGTCTAACTCGACTGAATTATCTGCGCGATCGGCTGCCAATTTTTCAGAAAAAGACTTTCTTTTTTCTTCAAAAAGTTCGTCATTAACTTTTGTTTCTTCTAAAAACCTAGATTCCAACGAAATGGCCTCGACAAGAACTTTTCCTTGTCGGTCGACGACTTTTTTTATCATTTTCGGATGGGTATGTTGTCCCATGCGCCCAAACTGTGAAAACACTTTTGTCATTTCATACAATGTTAACGAGCTTGAGCCTAATACAAGAGTAAAGTCTGGATTTAGCTTTGAGAATATTCCTAAACGGTGCGCGAACTCTGTCGCAAAGGGAACGCCGATATCTTCCATAATTTTAACAGCAGGAATATTTAGTGACTTCACCAAAGCATTACGCATCGTAATTTCGCCACTGAATTCACGACCGTGATTCGATGGTTTCCAAACATTTTCGTCGCCTTGTCCCTCTTCAGTCGTGCCAGTTTGTTTGTAAATGATCGGAGCATCAATAATTTGAGTCGACGGATTGTATCCTTTATCTAAAGCAGCAGCATAAATAATTGCCTTAAACGCAGAGCCCGTTTGCCGAGCCGCTTGCAGCGTGCGATTAAATTCATTTCTGGCAAAGCTATATCCACCAACCATCGCTAAAACATCTTCGGTTTGTTGATCAATTGAAAGCAACGATCCTTCAACAAGCGGTTCTTGATCCAGTTCTAATGAAAGATAAATACTCTGGTCCGGCAGTTCAGCATTTTTCTTGTACTTGGTTTTATCCCATTGATGATTCACATTTATGATCTTTGTTAAAATAACGTCACCCTTTTTTAAAGCTTGTGACGGTTTTTTAATAAGATCTAATTCTGACTTCTTTTCAAAATTTGGTTTCCTTGCCCAGGTCATAGAATCAAAAAGAATAATTCCACGAGCTTCTGGCAACTGAACATCAACAAAACCATTCACATCATCCACTTGAATAACTACGCCTTGATAAGTGGACTCAACTTTCATAAAACTTGGAAGTTTTTCTGTTTGTACCTTGACGGTCTTGGGATTCTTTTTTGTAGCCAGCCATTCAATTTCTGCAAACGTTCCATCAGGCAAAATAGTTCTCTCGGGGTTTGATTCACTGATCAACTTCTTTTTCTCTTTATTTAAAAATTCTTGAATGTCATCGTCATCAGCAATGTTTTCAAGGGGACCGCGAAAACCTTGGCGTCGATCTAGTTCTTTTAACCCCTTAACCATTGATAAATTTGCAGATTTTTGTGCTTCTAAATCTAAAGAAGTATATACCTTCACACCTTGATCAAGGATGGTTTCTTCGCCCAATTGCTGAATCAGCAATTGGCGAACTGTTTCCAAATAAAAGGGTGCCATTTGCTCGTAATTTTCTCGAAGATAAACTTTAACTGGCAGTTCGATCGTAGCTAAGGCTTCATCTTTTTTTAAAAATCCCACATCGGCCATTCGGTTTAGAACATAAATTTGACGCTCTTTCGCGCGAGACGGATTTTTAACTGGAGAATAATCAGATGGAGCTTTCGGTAAACCCGCCAATAAAGCAGCTTCAGCGACAGTAAGCTGTTTTGTTGATTTTTTAAAATAAGTTTGCGCTGCCATTTCTATTCCGTAAGCACTTTGACCAAAATAAATTTGATTTAAGTAAAGATAAAGAATTTCATCTTTTTTCAAATTTTTTTCCATTTGAATAGCTAATAATATATCGCGCATTTTTCTGGAAAGTGTTCGTTCGTCAGTGAGCAACAAAGTTTTAGCAACCTGCTGTGTAATTGTTGATCCGCCTTGAACATTTCTGCCAGCTTTCATATTAGCGATAGCTGCGCGCAGTAAAGCTTGAATGTTAATACCTTTATGTTGAAAAAATTGATCATCTTCGGCAGCAAGAAAAGCATTGATAACATGTTTAGGAATATCTTTGTACGGAACTAATGTGCGTCGCTCGCGAAAAAATTCACCAAATTTTTTATTATTTCTGTCATAGACTTGTGAAACCAGTAAGGGTTTGTAATCTTCGACCTGAATGATTTCGGGTAATGTTTTTTGCACTGATAAAAAAAGTAAATATAAACCGCTACAGGCAATTAAAAACAACGCCGAAAAACCAATAATTAATTTTTTGAACATGATAACCTCAAGTATTAAAAGTTATCATTTTTTTGAAATCGGGTCAGTTGGAACGCTTGCATCTGGACTGGTCGTTAGCCTTGACTAAAATTACAGCGCAGTAAATGGTGGCAAATCAGTTTCGCTAATGATCGCTAACGAGTAATGCGGAGGCAAAAACCAAGCGATGGCTTCTAAAATGCCGTCGTGTTCAGCCTGTTTCGGAGAACCCAAAGATTCTAGCGAAAAGCATAAGTCATAGTTTTTACCGTCAGTTGTTACCATCAATATTTTAGGATCTAAAACAGCTTGATCTAATAAAAATGCTTTTAAAATTTTTCGCGCATACAGCGGAAAGTAAGCCTCTGTCGGCGGCCCAAATTTTGCCTGATCGATGGTATCAACTGTCAAAAGTTTGCTTTCGTCGCGGTCTTCATATTTTATAAAATAACCCGTCTCACGGAAAGACCAAATCATTCCATAAGAAAAAACGAAATCAGGATACGGTTTTCTAAATGGATTAACGACCAAACCAATTCCGCGGGTTGATAACCAGTTTAAAATTTTTTGTGCTGAGTCTTGAGATTCATATTCCGCTGTGGTGGCTGTAGCAATTTCGGACATCAGATAAGGCCAACCATCAGGGCCTTGTTGAGGATCTGGCGATGACATTTTTAAGTCGCATTCGCTGAGCAACTTAAAAAACTTGTCATCCCATTTTTGATCACGATCTTCATCTTTGGTTTTTAAATGAACAACGAATTCAGTATTATTTTTTTCGTGATCCAACGTTGTCATTTTATAAGGAATCTTTATTTTCAATAATGTATAAAGTTTTGTAAGCAATTTTTCGAATCACATCTCCAGCCGGCGTTTTTGCCAAGTTTCCGTCGCGCTTAAGGACCGGCACAAGTCCCTTTCCCGCAGTTTGCACGGCCTTAAAAATAACCGGAGCTTTATCGGGATGCATTCGAATACAGCCGCCAGATGCACGCTCTCCAAGCTTTCCCTCAGTCCCTGCTGGAGCCTGATGCGTGGCTATTCCTGATTCGAAAAAAACGGCATAGGGCATCCACGTTTGCCATAGGTTCGAGAAATAACGTTCGTCTAATTTGTCTGTGTCGAAATAGCCAACGGGAGTTGTTGACCAGTAAGGTCGCGCTGAACAGTGATCTTTTTTGGGTTCTTGACCTGGGGCACAGCCCTTTTCATATTTTTCTCGGCCTGAAGAAATTTTAGTAACTAATTTCAGTTTACCATCAACAAAAAGCCGTAGTGTCTGTTTACCAGGACCCGTATTTGATTTGTTCACCACAACAATGTTTGTGAATTCACGCAGATAAGGTCGCGATTGAAATTGAGATTCATTGAACTGGATGATTTCAGGATCAACAGGTGCAGTTTCCATCACACTTCCGTCTTCCCAAACTTGTGCGAAGGCATTTTTAATGGAAAGTCCAAGCAAAACAATCATGATAATCAGTAATTTCTGAGCCACTTTTACTCCTGTATAAAAAAGCTTATTGGTAGAATAAGATGAAAAAGCCTAGTAAATGTGCTGATCAGGTAACATAAAAAAAACAAGATGAGTAGCCGATTTTCGAAAGACGCTATGGAATTAAGATGAAATGGAAAATCTACTTGGTGGGTCACAACGCGTAAATTGGCACAGGCAATTTGTTCCAGCATTTTGTGGGATTTTAACTTGATACCGGCTGCTAAAGACTCTATTTCTGGGTGATGATAAATCAGCATCCAAGAATCATTCAAGGTGGAATGGGTATCGCCGTTTCAAACTGGAATTTAGCAAAAACTGTATCGCAACTAGGTCAACTGGGAGTGGTTTCCGGAACAGCTATCAATTCTGTCATGATTCGTCGTCTTCAAGACGGGGATCTACAAGGCGACACTCGCCGGGCGCTGGCTCAGTTTCCTTCTCAAGAAATTGTGGAAAAAATTTTACAGGCCTATTTTGTCGAAGGCGGTAAAGCAATAGATCAGCCTTACAAGCGCACGCCGATGTACAACTTAAAATCTTCAAAACTGCTGATGCAGCAGACGATGGTTGCAAGCTTTGTTGAAGTTTATTTAGCAAAAGAAAATCACTCAGGAAAAGTCGGAATTAATCTTTTAGAAAAAATCGTATTACCAAATTTAGCCTGCCTTTACGGTGCCATGTTAGCTGACGTGGATTATGTGATTATGGGTGCGGGGATTCCGCGTGAAATACCGGGAGCCATCGATTTGTTGTCGCAAAATTTAGAAGCTGCTTTAAAAGTTTCTGTTGCTGGTGCTGGCCCCGAAGATGTATTCAAAACAACATTTAATCCGTCTGAAATTCTTGGAGCCGAGCATTTGTTCCCATTAAAACGACCATTCTTTTTTCCGATTGTTTCATCTAGTACTTTGGCTGCGAATTTAAAAAAGAAGTCTACCGGAGCCGTCGATGGCTTTATTGTCGAAGGTCCATTGGCAGGCGGTCACAACGCGCCACCTCGCGGGCCGATGCAGTTAAATGCACTTGGTGAACCCATTTATGGCCAACGTGATGAAGTTGATCTTTCGGAAATGAAAGCTCTGGGTCTGCCATTTTGGATGGCTGGTTATTATGCGACACCGGAAAAAATAAAACAGGTTCAAGCTGAGGGTGCCCATGGAATACAAGTCGGTACTTTGTTTGCTTTTTGTGATGAATCGGGTTTTGCAGAAAATTTAAAGCAAAATGTGATCGGTAAAATATTAAACGGAGAAACTCCGAAAGAAGGCTGGGTTTTTACAGATCCGGTTTCTTCGCCAACTGGTTTTCCCTTTAAAGCGGTGCGCTTAACAGACACGATGTCTGAGGAAAGCGTTTACCAGGGCCGCAGTCGAGTCTGTGATTTAGGTTATTTACGTCATGCCTATAAAACACCAGAAGGTGCTATAAGCCAAAGATGTCCCGCAGAGCCAGTCGCTGACTATATCAAAAAGGGCGGCATTGAAACAGAGACAGTCGGTCGTAAATGTCTGTGCAATGCTTTAATGGCAGACATAGGAATGGCGCAAATGCAAAGTGACTTAAGTTTTGAAAAGCCATTAATCACGGCGGGTGATGATTTAAATAATTTGATGAAAATTTTAAAAATTAGCGGCGGTACACATTACAAAGCTGCGGATGTACTTCGTTACTTAAACTCAGAAGAAAAGGTTCAAGAAAAAGAAATTCTTAGCACTAGTTTATAAGTACTAAATGTCTTTCAACCTCTAAAACTGGTGAATTCAGTAAAACTTTTGTGATCTGCAGATTTTTAAATTTTTGGCGCGCGACTAAAAACTCTTCTTCAATTTTTTCCAAACGTGCTTTTAACAAAAAATAGCGACCTTTTGCATGATAGTGCTGACGACTCATTTCAATGATTCCATCTAGCGGTTTAAAACCACGTGCTACAATCAAATCTACATTCTCAAGCTTGTCGGGAATCAGGCCATGCACGGTAAAGTTTTTTGTAATTTCATGACATTTATTTAAAAATTGCTGTTTGCGAACACTTTTCTCAAACAGGTGAAAATGCACATGTGGAAATTGAATTGCATAAATGATTGCAGGTAAACCACCACCAGAGCCAAAATCTGCAGCTGTTTTTACCTGTTTCGGAAAATTTCTTAACGGTAGTAAAGAATCGATGACATGATTATCGATGAGATCTGCATAGGTCATTTTGCGGCTAATCAGATTAAGGTCTTCATTTTCGGACCAAAGCATATCAATGTATTTTTCTAGTTTAATTAAAGCAGATTCTTGCAACCCGAGCTCTAAAAAGACAGGTTTTCTTTTCTGAAAGTATAAAGAATTAGACATCGAATTATTAAGAATTAAAAAAAGAAACAGGTCAACACATAAAGCCTTGCCGAGGGCTCATCGGATTTATTAAGATATGAGCATGAATTCAAAAAAAATAATCACGTCGGTTTTTGTTTTGATAATCATTTTTATGCTTGCTGTTACAATCTGGGCCAGCAGTTTTGAAGATGTTTTTGCTGGTGGCAAAAAGATTCTGGAGCATCCCTGGGGAGTCGCTACTTTTGCGGATGTTTATTTTGCGTTCTTAACATTTTATGTTTGGGTTTTTTATAAACAAATTTCGTGGCTATCTAGAACAGTTTGGTTTGTTTTCATATTTGCTTTTGGTAATATTTCAATGGCTGCTTACGTTCTGTTGCAAATTTACCGCTTGCCGGCTGGTGCCCCCGTTCATCAAATTCTTTTACGACCGCAACACCTAGGAAAAATATGAATTCTTTGTTTTGGACGTTAGCAGCTGAAGCTTTGGTGTTTACTTCGATTCTTTTTGCTATATTCTGGTTCATTGCGCGAAAAATTGATAATTATGGCATTGTAGACATTATTTGGTCGTACGGATTTTTAGCGGTGATTGGATTTTACGTTTCTGTTACTGATGACTGGAATATTCGAAAAGTCTTGTTACTGATAATGGTCGGCACTTGGAGTTTTCGGTTGGGAACATTTCTGTTGTGGCGAATAGTTAAAGCACATCCTGAGGAAGACAGCCGCTACCAGTTTTTAAGAACAAAATATGCGCCTAAAATTGCTTCTCAGTTTTTTTGGTTTTTTCAGTTTCAAGCCTGGAGCGTGGTGTTGTTGTCTTTGATGTTTTTAGAAATCAGCCTGAACAAATCCGCTGAAATTTTGTTGATTGAAAAAATTGGCTTTGCTGTGTGGTTAATTGCAATTATCGGTGAGGCACTTTCAGATCATCAAATGACGATGTTTCGAAAAGATCTAAAAAACAAAGGTCAGGTTTGCAAATTAGGACTTTGGAGATATTCACGTCATCCAAATTATTTTTTTGAAAGTCTGATCTGGTGGGCTTTTTTTATTTTTGCTCTTGGAACGGCAGGGACGCTGTACACGATTTATAGTCCGCTGATTATTTTACTTCTACTACTAAAAATTACGGGTGTACCACCAGCTGAAATTCAGTCTTTAAAAAGTCGTGGCGATGCGTATCGTAAGTATCAAAAGGAAACCTCGGCTTTTATTCCGTGGTTTTATAAAAAAGTTTAAAAGCTAAGGAAATTGTGAACAGTATTTATATTGAAATTATAGGTTGGATATCCACTGCAACGTTTTTACTTTCGATTGTTTTGCCTCAGCGGGTGCGTCTGCATCAGTGGGGTATGTTTACCGCTGTCACCACAGGATTTTACGCTTACCAACACAACGCAACCGCTATTTGGGTCAAGTGGTTCATCGCTTTTTTCTTTCACTTATATATGTGGAAAAAACTGCGAGGAAGTCCTGTACATACGTCTGGAACGAAGTCGCCTGAGTAAAGATCTAGTTAAGTCGTTTAGCATAATGACCGAAACTATATTGAATGAAAACATTTAAATCGATATCGATCTGTATCCTTTTTTTATTAAGTGCCAGCACTTTCAGTTCAGAATTAGTGCGTAGTAAAAGTTTTGACTCAAAAGGGGCTGCAGACGGATATCAAGCGACCTTGCCAGCAGCCAATGACTGCCCACCGTTATTAGAAAAGTGGGTCAATGATGATTTCCTCGATAAAAAATCATGGGGCTTAAAATATAATAGTGAAGCGAAAGTGTGCCAGTCGCAAATTCAGTCTTTTAGGGATTTCTTATCGAAAAAGAAAACTCAAAGTTCAGATTTGTCAGATTCTAAGAAACTGAGTTCCTTTTTTTCTGATAAGTTTAGTAAACAAATAAATCCTGCATACAAAAGTTCACTAGCAAGTTGCAATTCGTTGTCACCAGAAAAAGCTTCAGCAGTGCAAACTAGATTCTATGCAGCCGGAACGAAATTCGAAGCTGCTAATTCTGCAATTATCGACGAAGTCGCTTATCTAGATTCAGTCTTACCATCACCTAGTGCCTCGTTAAGTGGAATTGAATGCACGGTTCCTATTTGGCCAGAAATTAAAGGAAAGTGTAACGCTCTGAAAGCGGCAGCCACGGAATGCTCGACTTCAAACGCAAAGCAAAAAAGATTTGATGATCTTGTCGGCAAAACCCAGGCAATTATTTCGCAAATCGAGGGTCTAACCGTAGCCCTTCATAAATGCATCGACAGTTTTACAACAGCACCCGGTGCAAGAGAAGGTCGCGGGCTTTCGAAAAGTACGAGTCAAAAAATAAAACAGACTTGTAACCCGATCGAGGCTGCAATTGAAATAAAAAAGAACGAAATTCCTTGGATTAGGGGTGAAGACTTTAAAAAGTTAGCGATAAAAAAACAACCGCGCCCAAGAAATGGTATTTTCACGCCGGAATATGACCTCTCTGATGAGGCTATAAAAAAAGCAATCTCACAACAACTCACGAACAACAGAAACGCACTAGCTGCCGGTTATAAGACGAATTTAGAAAACTTCAGATGTCTTTCTAACAACACGACCAGTAGCTCTTGTGACTTCGAAAAAATTAGAACGCATCTACAAGGTTTACCTGACGTGCGAAGCCCGATGTTTTCGTTGAACAATAACACAGAAGCCGAAGCTAAAACCTACTTCGATGCAGAGTCTTGCTTGCTAGAAAGACATGAAGACCGAGCGCAAACAAAATCGGTGGTCGACAGTGCCGTTGGGGGAATTGTCCTGACAGCAGCAACTTTTGGTATTGGTGAAGTTATCGCTGGAATTCGTGTGATGAACACTACAAGCAAGGCTGCAAGAATTCGCCAAGGTTTGCAGGGAAGTAATGTCGGCATAAATTCCTACCTGAGTGGTCAAGATTTAAAAAGTACTTATGATGCCTGCAGTGAGGAAACTGAAACGACTGTTGGAATTTCCAGAAAAACAAATTTTGTAAAAGAAAATGTTTGTTCAGATGGCAATTCAAATTTCGACCAAGCTAAAGAGACCGAAACCAACTGTATTATTTCAGCACTGTTGTCGGCACCATCGATTCTACCGTTTGTTGGTGCTGTTCCGTCACTTAGGGAACTGACGAAAAGCTTGAGAACATCTCGATCGCTGGCTACATCCAAAACAGATCGTGAACAGAAGCTTGCAGATTTTATTCTAAAAACAAAAACATCCGGAAAACAAAACCGTGATTTAGATTTTGCCAGTACTTTGACTTTGGATGAACGGTATAAGGTTGCAGAAGCAATTACAGGTAAGCCGCTGACAGAAAGCCAAAAGATGGCTCTAAAAAAAGCGCACGAAGCCGGTGGTTATGACTTTGATCCAAATTCGCCGTTAACTAAAGAAAAAAATCAAATATTAAAAGATGGTGGGTTTTCTGCAAGAGAATCAGCTTTTTTACGGGGAAATGGTGTTGCGGGAAGTTGGGATGATAACGCGAAAAATGGCTTCGTTGGCCAAACTGCAAGTATACCCCGTTCAGATGGTTCACGAACCAAGGCAACTATAGATCGCGTTTTAGAAAGAGATGCCAACGACAATCCTTCAGTGGTTGAAGTAAGCTGGATGGAGAATGGGCAAACAGGAACAAAAAGAGTTGATATCCGAAATATCAAAATTGATTATCAGCCAGGACAGAAGATTTTTTTTGGCAGATCAGATGGCAGCTTTACTGAAGGGACTTTAGGAGCCTCGTATATTGATCCCAAAACTGGCAAAACCAAGTACACGGTGGGATGGTCTGAAAACGGTCAGCTTCTAACAAAAAATATCGATGCAGATAGTGCAAGCCATATTCCGCCAGGCGGGTCTACAGGTAATCGACAATCAACGCCACCTCCGCCACCACGACCAGAACCAAACGTGAAGCAATCAAATTTTGAAAAAGCAGCTTCGATAACACCCAAATCAGAAAACAAAATAAATTTTTCAAGTGATCAACCCGAAATGGTTCGCATTGTTGAATCAAAAGGAAAAGTTAAATCTCTACGTCAAATTCAACAAGCTCTCAATTTAGAGGGAAATCCATCACTAACAGAAATTAAAAGTGAGCTAGCCAAAAGAAGATCAAGATACCATCCAGATAAAAATCCAGATTTTCAAAGTATTGCAAACGAAACATCTGATGTAATAAATGACATGTTTAAAACCGTCAAAGATTTGGAAAAAGGCGCTGCTGCTCCTCCGTAATTACTATAGCAGCTATTTGTGTTTTGGATAATCCGTGTAGCCTTCAGGCCCCGACGTATAAAATTTCGAATCATCACCAGTTAATAGCGGCCACTTATTTTTAAATTTTTCGACCAAGTCCGGATTAAAAATAAAAGGTTTTCCGAAAGCGACAAGATCACCTAAGTTTTCAAGTAAATCATGCTCTGCTTTTTCTAAACTATATCCGCCAGACAAAATGTAAGCACCTTTAAAATTTTGACGAATCAGTTTTTTTACCGTTGGACTGACTGGCGGAGCTCTGGTGAAAAACACCCTGGAATGCGCGCGTACCCAAGCCCATCAGCTGAAGGCGATGTTCCCTCTGAAATAATAAGACCGGCCCGGCACGCTGGCTGTAATACTCGGCCATCAATTCGTTAGGAATATTTCCAATGGCACGAGACCGAGTTAACGGAGCCACGACAATTCGGTTTTTTAATTGCAGCGATCCAAGTTTATATGATTCAAGTGTTTTCATTCAACAAAAATAGTAGCGGAATCAAAAGTTATCAATCAGATTTCTTTTGAGCAACCAGCAGATTATGTTTAGCGGCCTCAGATGACGGATGGGCAACGACTGCCTGTTTAAGTAAAACAACCGATTCTTTGTACTGACCTTTTTTATAAATCAAATTTGCTAAACCAATCAATCCAACTAAGCTAGTTGGCCACTTTTCTAAAACAGCGCGATAACTTTTTTCTGCAGCGGCAAAGTTATTCGCATTTTCTAAACCTAAAGCCGCGGTGACGTGTGCAATTTCATTGGCTGTTGCTGACAACTTTCCAGCTGGCAGTACAACTAGGCCCCAATAATCACCAAGCATCCACGAGCGTTCAAATTTTGCCAGATCCCAGCGAAAATACGCCTCATGGCCAGAATGCAAAATGATTTCTTGTTTTTGTAAATCGTAACCAAGCGCTAGAGCATAATGCCACTGAGGTAACCAGCTTAAAGCCAAATTTTCGAAAATGATAACGGAGTTTCCTGCAGAAATTTCTGTTAACAATGCCGATAAGTTTTTAATCGGTATTGCTGTTAATTCATTTCGCCTAGCAGCACTGATCATGTGTGATTGCAAACTGCCTTTTAATCCTGGAGTAAAAACCTGTTGAGCAATCTCTTCAATCTTTACATCACGCCCCGCGTGTTGCATGGCCATCGTCAAAGTTGCAGGTCCGCAGTAACCTTCGGATTGATCAATAAAAGGAATATCTTTTATTAGCGCAGTCGAAGGCAAGTTATGTTTTTCTGCTAATAGCATTTCTGTTTGCACGGCACGCGCAGCACAGCCACTGATCAGAAAACCAAAACATAAAAGCAATACCAAAAAGAATGCACGCATCTGAATTAAATGCGCTGAATTAAATAAATAATCAGGACAATAATTAGTATTGTAAATAAGACGTCTCCGCCCGCTCGGGCTTCGCTAACTTGTCCTGCAAGTTGACGCATTTCCTGGTCAGATAAGCTTGCTAAACGTGAATCGACTTCGTCAGCGCTTAATCCATGCTTCATAAGCTGTGTTTGCACTTCTGATTTCGAAATATAATCGCTAACTTCTTTCTGAGCCTCTGCGCGGCTTATATCAGCAAGCACAGAACTAGTAGATATCATTTCTGATGACGTGTTTAATAGTTGCTCAGCTAAGACAACGTTTGGAATGTGGGACATTAATAAAGTTAAAGTAGCAATCGTTAGAGTTTTCATAGGGAGTCCTTTTCTTGCGACTGAATGTCGCTAGTCAGGCTATTAATTCGTTTTTACAAGAAAAAGGCAAGCGGTAACGCTTTTCGAAAATATTTATGGTGAATTCTTAACTTTATTTTTGTACTTTTTTGATATCTAAATCTTTATATTGATCGACAGTAACCTCGACGTTGAAAATTTTCCCTTTTTCAAATTTAAAATTTTTTGGGAACACACTTTTTGGTAAAAAGTATGTCTGATCGTTGCTATCAACGACTTTTACCTGCTCTTTATCAAAAGTATTTCCAATTTGACCTTGGATAAAAATTTTATCATCAAATGCAGCCAGAGAAACTAAGCTTGCAAATAAAGTTATTCCGAAAATATATTTTTTGATTGCCATATTAAACCTCATTAATTTTTACTGATTGCTTTTTACTTCAGTTGAATCTGTATTTTCTGAGTCCGACCGGTATTGATCGGTAACTCCTGCAGCATTTTTTGAACCGTATCCCAATTGATTTGCACATTCTGTTGCTGTGGAATCGGTGCACAAGCGCTCAGAACAAGTCGCCAATCGATTTACTTTTCGATTTTTAGAACTGCAAGTTACGTAACCTGTACATATTTTAGATCCGCCAGCTTTGCACCCCGGTCCGTGCAATATTTTTCGTGGAAATAAATCTGCCCATTCGCATTTAAAATCAGAGTCATCTTTTTCTGATGCTTCGATTTTTCGAACTTGAGCTACTAGGTCATTGCCAGCATCTTTTTTGACTTCATTAATTTTTTGATTTGTTTTTTGCGTACTAGTTGGATTTGCTATCGCGATCACTTTGCCAGTTGCAGCACTGTAAGTTTTGCCATCTACCGTTGTAAAAGTTCCGTTTTTCGCATCTATTTTTGGGATATCGATCATTTCCAAAGTGTCAAAGTTGAATGTGCTGTTTCGGTTTTTAGCTTTTTCTAGGCTACTGCAACCCAAAGCATCGCCTAGTTTGCATTTCGTATAAAAGTAATTGTAATTTGCTTTGTTGTTGAAATATCTCCTACCCACGCCATCTTGAGGATATGGTCGATACCATTTTTCGTCGGCAAAATCGAAGGCTTCTTTCATGACTAAATACCTTACGGCTGCATTTTCAAAATTATTTTGAGGCCGCGAATCTTTAAATGTTGAACTTAAATCCTCAAGACTGCCGACATCTTTTAGTTTTCGCAATACCTTTGCCTCATCAGCAAAAGCTTGAATCTGGCCAAAAACTAAAGCACTCAAAACCAATAAAACTAATCGCATATAAACCTCTTGTTCATGCCTAACAGTTTACTAAAGGTTTTGACTTTTACAACGGCACCAGACTTTTGTCATATTTAGCAAATAAATGGCCTTCAATCTGGGACGAATTTTCAAAACCTATTCACATCGATGAGACTGCGGATTGCAGTAATAGCTTTCACATTCTGAATTATCTGCATAGCAGTAGGAACCAACAATGGCTGGATCTTTCTGAGATCCTAAGCAGCGATTTTTAAAACAATTCCCAGAACAGCAGTTTGTGTTGTCAGTGCACGTATCGCTGACTCTTGAGCAAAATTCACCTGTAGAGCCATAACAAATTCGGCTGTTTTTGTAGGGGTGCGGCCTGCAATCATTTGAAAAGCATTCTGAGTTATTTTCACAAATTTCGCCCGGCAGGGCCTGATGTTCGGATGAGGCCACGCAAACGCTATTTGCGCACATTCCACTGCAACAACTTTTTGATAAGGTGCAACTGTAACCAGGTCTTAAACAGCTACGATTTCTGCAATACAATCTATAAATTTCAGGTTTTATAAACTGTGGTGGAAGCGCACAAATTTTTTGGTAGGTGCTTGCAGATTCTGAACTAAGCTCATGCGAGCCTAATTCTTTTTGATTGCTTTTCGCAAAAAAAATGACGGCACAGAAGGGGACGGTAATCGCAAGGATAAAAGTAAGCAGTTTATTTTTCTGCACAAATTTTTCCACTAACTTTCAAGTTATTTGCTAAGCTATCGATTGCAGACTTTGTTTTTCGATCTAAAGCACATTGATAGTTTTCAAATTTCTCTATTCGGGATCCGTTGCCATATCTGCTATCTTTTTCATTAAACGGAAGATAAATTTTTTCTCCAGGGCAATTGAATTGTTCACATATTTGTTGGAACGTTTTTCCGGGTTGTGCGCTCATATTTAAACGGCTCTGATTTGCGTGAGCAGGAAAATAAGAAATTCCTTGCGAAGACATACAAATGCTCAGCATTTCTCCTAGCCACTGCAGGTGTCGTTCAGCATTTTTTTCTTTATCTTTATATTCTGAGTAATCTTTATTTAAAGCCACAAGTCGTTGTTCAAACTCAGGCTTTAAGGTCGATACCAGTGCTGATAAAGCTAAATCAATCGAGTTTTGATCATTTATTTTTTTAATACCAACGGCAGCTTCGGTGGCTTCTTTGTTTCCGTATTCAAGTGCAGTCAACAAACTCTGTGTTGCATTCACCGTCGAAGCAAGGCCGCCAGCATTTTTTATAGCGACATATCTTGAAAGTGCTTTCGGTAAATTCAAACTTCGGGTATCTGTTTCAGCAACCGGGTACCCCATAAGTAAGCTAGATAATTCCGTTAACTGTGACACCAATTTATTTGGGTCAGCAGTTTTATTTGATTTCATCTGTTTATAAAGATCTACCGCTTCTTTCAATTCACGAGCTTGCGTTAAATCAGTTGGAGAATCTGATTTAGAAAGCGTATCAGACGCATCAGATAAAATATCAATATATTTTTTTCCATCAGTGCCCACAGGTTGTTCAAGAGCCTGTATAAAAGATTGTGATTGATCAAGCAGGGCTTGTTTTTTTTCTGATTCATTTTTAGTTGGCATTGCCAATAGTGGACCTCTGATTTGGCTGCTGAGTTCCCTTAAATTTGATATTGCATCATTTTGAGTTTCACAAATTGGATTAGACGTCTGAACTGTTGTTTGATTTTTATAAATCGAATCTTCACATCTTAAAGCAGCTTTTTGAATATCATAATACAAACAGAACCGAGAAGGACGACTTTTTTCTGCGCTTATTTTTTCTAAAAAACTCGATGCAGAGTTTTTATTAAAAAAGTTTCCAGCTATAGCAGACAACAGTCTGCCTGCTATGTTTATACCTAAACCAACTAAGCCAAAACCTTGCGCCAGGCTGGCAGCGGCTGATGCTTGTGCTATAACGGTTTGAAAAATTGCTTCCTGAGCCTTAGGGCCACACGAAGACGAATTGGAAATTAATCCCATGGTCGTATTTGTAAGCGATTCAAGATTATCTCTAATAATTTGATTTTTTTCAGCAGTGACCAAATTGGTGCAGTTAGCTGATGCGGTCGCAAGTTGATTTACATAAACTTTTTCAAGACATGAACTTGCATCAGCCTGACCAGAGCATTTCTGATATGTTGAGCTGATGTTAAAATCAAAGCTGCTGCCTTCACTATTGGATCTTGCTACATCAAATTCTCTTCTTAATTTTGCTTCATAATTAGTACAATTTGTTTGTGACGGATTATTGCTAAAAACTTGCAGCGATTCGTTTCTTTGTAGTGCTGCAAGCGAGGCTTGCGAGGCCCGTATGGCCTGATCTGCTTGCGGACAATTTCTAGATTCAGCTTCCAGGTTTCTTAGGGCGTCTTCAACGCGATTTAGTATTTGTTTCGTATCTCTACTTGGTTCTTGAAAAGGACAGTTGGGACTAACTGCTCCGAAACTATTTTTTACGTTTGTTCTGGGGAGCCGACCAAAACTGTTGCCACCAATTTTACGACTTGAATCAGAAAAGTTATTTCCAAGAGAATTACTATCACCACCACTCATTTCAAAACCGCCGCTCATGCCAAAACCACCGGAATTGAATTGTTCATCACCAACGATTATTTCGGCAATGGCATAAGAGTGCATCATCAAAATCATCATGATGTATTTCATTTGGCAACTCTATCGTTAGGTTTAGATTCTTTTAAAAACGATTTAAATGTAGTCTCACTTTCACCTGAGTTTCCTGTCAGAAAAGTGGTTCTAAATTTTAGAATTTCTTTTTTTGAAGTCTTAAATATCGCAATTACCGAAAGCTCTTGTGCTTTATTGCCACCAGTTTTGGTTATTTTGCAGTAGTCACCTTGTTTTGATTCGGTTTTACCCAAAAGAAATTGGCAACTTTTTGGCAATCTGTCTTTTGCAAATTTAGCTGGAACATAGATTTCTTCAATGAAAATTTGTTGCGATGGTTTTTTAGAATTTGAATATATGTTCCAAGTAGGTCCCTCGGGAAGCAGTTTTCCTTGACCTAGCTGCCACGTTTTTTCATCAAGCTTCAGATTAAAACGTGGAGAAACCGGCAGTAGATACGCATATGAAAAATCCCATGCAAAAAGACAAATCACAAAAAAAGAAATTTTACTGTAGATCATCATTACATCAATCGGATTATTTGATCTGAAAATGAATAGTCTTTGGTCGAGTTACTTTGAAATACCTAAAAATGTCCGAAATATTTCGATTATGTTGCTTTCGTCCTAAAAGCCTTTAGATGCTGTATATTAGATATGAACGCCATATATAAACATCTTATATAAAGTTATCATTTTTTAATAAGCCTTGGTAACTTTCCTATACATGAATCAGATTCAGCAAAAAAAGCATTAAAAGCTGTTGGCGGCTTTGTCGGCGCTATGAAGCTAAAATACGACGATATTGAGTTTGGATTTGATCTGGGAAACTTGCCTGGAATTGCTTCTAAAGAAAAAAAACAGCCTTAGTTTTATTTATAGATGAAGCACAATACATACAAGAAGACAGTTTGCTTCTTTAATTATGGCGCTATTTTTTTGCAAGAGTGGGGCAAGCACTGTTGGCAATGTGCAAAAGAATCCCCAATTACAATGGATGATGCCAAACTTTTTTAGAGTCAGATTCGAGCGCTTAACTCCAACAGAAAAAAAATATTTGCACGCGATGGCCGAGCTAGGGCCTGGTCCACATAGGTCTGGAGACATAGCTCATTTAATGCAACGAGAAGTTCAGAGTGTTGCGCCTGTTCGTGCCACTTTAATAAATAAAGGAATGATCTATAGTCCAGATCACGGGGACAATAGCTTTACTGTCCCGCTATTTGATGAATATATGAAAAGAAAAATTCCTCAATGAGATGATTAGATTTAAACAGCGTGCTTCATTTAAAAAAATCGTAACTGTTCGATATGAATTGAAAAAATCTTTTGGAACTTTGAGTGAAATGAAGCAAGATCAAAAAAAAAGTGGCGGAGAGAGCGGGATTTGAACCCGCGTCAGGTTTAACCCTGAACACGCTTTCCAAGCGTGCGCGATCAGCCACTCTGCCACCTCTCCGTGATTTGG
>JAYTPC010000126.1:0-41009 GCA_043747425.1 Bdellovibrionales bacterium | reverse complement strand
CAGTTAGCCCAGTCTAGTTACTGACAAAATACCAACAGGACCAGTCATCAGAAATGCACTTTTTTTCCTAGACCAGATTTTGGTCTGGTGTTGGAAGTTCATTTTTTTGACTTATGCGGCCTAAAAAAAAATCTTCATCATATAAGTCTAGTTGGCACTCCAGTTGCTCACTCTTTTTATGGGAAGTTGTGTCTTCATTTAGAAGATAGGATTTTTGACTTCCAAATCATCACGGAGGATGAAAAGTGGCTGAAGACAAAGCATCAAAAGAAATCGCACCGCCTGCAGCTCCCGCTGCACCAGCTGGATCAAAGTCTTATTTACTCATTGCATTGGTCGTTGTGAATATGGTTGTCGTTCTGGGTGTCGGCTACATGCTTTTGAAAAATAGTCAGAAGCCAACCTCTACTTTAGATCAAGTTATCGAAGGCGTCCCTAAAGATGACAAAGCAGACCAGCAAGCGCTTGATGAGGTCGGTAAAGTTATTCCGCTGGAAACATTTATCGTTAACTTAGCAGGATCAAAAGGTCGCAAAGTTTTAAAAGTAAATATGGAACTAGAGGTTAAAGGCGTCGACGTTATTCAAGAAATCGATAACAGAAAAGCCCAGATCAGAGATTTTATTATTATTATTCTATCTAGCAAAACATATGACGAAGTCTCTACTAAAGAGGGAAAAGACTTTCTAAGGAATGAGATCAAAGATCAAGTGAATTCGTTTTTAAGCAAAGGCAAAATTATGAACGTCTACTTTACTGAATTGATCTACAACTAATCCAGAAGAGGTTTCTTGAATGAATCAAATTTTATCTCAAAGCGAAGTTGATGCTTTATTAGCTGCTGTCTCTGACGGCGAAGTGCCTACATCAGATAACTCTGGCGGCGGTAATGTTTCTAAAATGCGTGACGATGGTAAAAACATCATCAATTACGATTTAACAAGTCAAGATCGGATCATTCGTGGAAGACTTCCGCAGCTAGAAGTTATTTATGAAAAATTCATGCGGTCTTTTCGTGTTTCTTTGTCCTCTTCGTTGCGTAAAATAGCTTCGATCACTTTGACATCGACTGAGTTTTTAAAATTCGGGGAATTTATCAACACATTGCCTATTCCAACATGCATGTCGGTGCTGCGTTTTAATAATTTGCGTGGATCTGCTCTTTTTGTAATTGAAGCGAAGCTTGCTTACGCGTTGGTAGATTCTTTTTTCGGCGGAGCAGATCGTCCTTATGCCAAATTAGATGGTAAGGAGTTTACGCCGATTGAATTGCAGATCGTAAAAAAAGTTGTCGAATTAGCTATTAATGATCTTGAGCAGTCATGGTCGACCATTGAAAAAATTGGCTGTTCTTTTCAGCGTACAGAAATAAATCCGCAATTCGTGGGTATTGTTCCACCGACCGACGTGGTTATCGCAACGACTTTTGATGTCGAACTAGAAGCAGCATCAGGAACTATTTCTATCGTTATTCCATATTCAACAATCGAGCCCATCAAGCAAAAGTTATCTACGGGGTTCCAAGTTGAATCCGATCAAACAGATAAAAAATTATGGACTTCGATCATTAAAGAGCAGCTGCTAGAAACTGAAGTTGATATCAACGTGAATCTGGGTGAAACCGAAATTAAGTTGAAAGATCTGATGAGTCTTAAAGTTGGGGATATCATTCCTTTGACTCAAGATTCTTCTGGTGAATTAGACATTCAAGTTGAAGATGTTAAAAAATTTAAAGGTTATTACGGAATTCATCACGGAACTGTGGCGATGCAAATCACACGGCCTATAGAAAAATAAACAGGGGGAAGTATGGGAAATGATCCATTAGATAATATAGATGAGCAACTCAATGAACTAAAATTGCAGTCGACCGGTGGCGGCGGTGGAGGTGGCTCTAGCAGCAGTGGCGGCGGTACCGGTGAACACGGATTAAGTCCTGCTAAGGACAAAAATCTAAATCTTATTTTAGATATTCCATTAAAGGTCACGGTAGAGCTTGGCCGAACTAAGATGGCTGTCAGCGAATTGCTGAACTTGACTCAAGGTTCTGTTCTGGAACTTTCAAAACTTGCCGGAGAGCCCATGGAAGTTTTAGTTAACGGAAAGTTGATCGCACGCGGTGAGGCTGTTGTCGTGAATGAAAAATTTGGTGTGCGTCTGACGGATATTATTTCTCCTTCAGAGCGAATCGAGCAATTGAAATGATTAAAAGTTTTCTATTTTGTACAGTTGTTGTTTTATCGTCTGCTAGTTTTGCTGCCGATGAAACGGCAAGCAGTGAAGCTCAACCTGTTCTAAGTGCCAGCATGGCAACAGCAGAAGAACAGATACCATTAAATATTGACGTCGTTAAAAAATCGGCTGAGGCACCCCCTGCTTCGACACGCGTTTTGTTAACTGGATTCATTATTTCTGCGATGCTTGGTACTGCTTATTACTTCGTGCGCAAATATAAAACGTCGAACACGATCAATAAATCCAATATGCAAATAAAAGTTTTGTCACAGCATTTCTTAGGACCTAAAAAAAGTTTAGCTATTATACATGTAGCTGGAGAATCCATTTTGGTCGGGATTACGGATTCAAATATTTCTATGATCAAATCCCTGTCATTGATTGATGATGAAGTTCCGACAACGACGCCAAAAACATTTTCTGATGCAATGGCAAAACCGAATACAAAATCGATGAATCAAATCAATACGCAAGCGATGGATCAAATGATGAACGATAATGAGCTGGATGAAGAGTTTTCTTTTGCAGGACTAAAAGATTCTGTTTCTAAAAAAATAAAATCAATGAGGAGCATTTAGTGAAAATGATCAAGTGGCTAAGTGCTTTAGCTATTTTATTTTTTGGATCGTGGGCATTTGCTCAGGTGACTTTACCAACATTTAATCTTGGTTTTAAGACAACACAGAATCCAACAGAAGTGGTTAATGCCATAAAGCTTGTCATTATCATGACTGTTCTGACTTTGGCACCAGCCATTCTTATTATGATGACCGGATTCACGCGTATCTTGATCGTGTTATCTTTTTTAAGACAAGCACTTGGTGTTCAGCAAATGCCGCCGAACCAACTGTTAGTGGGGCTTTCATTATTTCTTACTTTTTTCGTGATGGGTCCAGCCTTTAAAGATATCAATCAGAATTCTTTACAACCGTACATGAACGGCACACTTAGCCAAGATTTGGCTTTAGAAAATGCGTTGGTTCCGCTACGCAAGTTTATGTTTCATCAAACCCGAGACGCAGATTTAGCTTTATTTATTAAATTAGCCCAAGTTGAAAAGCCAAAAACCAGAGCTGACGTGCCAACTTTAGTTTTGGTTCCAGCTTTTATTGTTTCTGAACTTAAAACAGCTTTTATGATCGGTTTTATTATTTTCTTACCATTTTTAATTATTGATCTGCTGGCAGCCAGTGTGTTGATGGCGATGGGTATGATGATGGTTCCACCAACAGTTATTGCTTTGCCATTTAAAATTATGCTTTTTGTTCTGGTAGATGGCTGGAGTTTACTAATCGGTTCCATGGTCAAAAGTTTCGGGTAAGGAGTTTTTATGAATGATGATATTGTTATACAGCTAGGTCAGGATGCATTGAAAACTTTGGCAATGGTTGCGGCACCCATGTTGTTGAGTACATTGATCATCGGGTTAATTATTAGTATTTTTCAAGCTTTAACTCAAATCAATGAAAACACTTTAACATTTGTTCCTAAGATGATCGTCATCGCTGTTGTCCTGATTCTAGCCGGACCTTGGATGCTGGATACACTTAGCACGTACACCGTGACGCTGTTCGAAAATATTTCAACGATCGTCCGAGGACCTGGATGATTAATATTTCGCAGCTGAATGAAATTCAAGTTTTGGCATTCGGGCTTATTTTGCTTCGAATGACGGCGTTTGTTTTTTCATCTGCGATTTTTAGTTCACCCACAATCTCAGTTAGCGTGAAAGTGTTGTTTTCTGTTGTTTTGTCGATGTTGGTATTTAAATCTGTTACATCTAACGAAGTGATTGCTCGAATCAGTGCTAATGAAAGCCAGCTTATCGTGATGTCAGGCTGTGAATTGCTGATTGGACTAGTTCTTGGTTTTTTTACGCGTATCTTTTTTTTCGCACTGTCTATGGCCGGAGAAGTCGTTTCCATATCAACGGGTTTGGGCCAAGCACAAATTTTTAACCCGATGTTGGGTTCGATGGGTAATGCCATGGAACAGCTGTATGTGACTCTTGGCACTTTACTATTTTTTGCATTAAACGGCCATCACATGATGATTCAAGGATTGGTTCAAAGTTTTTCAGTATCCCAGTTGGCGTTCATGCAGTTTAATGTTCAGTCTTTTGCAGAAGTGGTCATGAAGACGCAAGAGTTTTTTATTTTAGGAATAAAAATTTCAGCTCCTGTTTTAATTTCGATGGTCATTGTGCAGGTTGGGATAGCACTTTTAAGCAGAGCCGTTCCCCAGATTAATGTTCTGGTGACCTCAGCATCAGTGTCTACACTATTAGGTTTTGGAATTATTTTCGTCAGTTTACCGCTGTTGGTGATGCAAATGTCTGGGCTGCTAGATTTAACAACAGTTGAATTTTTTAAGTTTATGAAAACGCTTTAAAACAATGAAGTTCTAGGAAGGAACTGAAGTGTCTGAAGATCAAGGTGATAAAACAGAACAGGCCACGGACCAGCGCCGCGAAGAATTTCGTAAGCGTGGTCAAGTTGCTATGACTCGTGAGCTGGGTTCTGCCATTTTCTTTTTGGTTGCGGCAGGGTTGATGTATGTATCTGGTCGCTTTTTTCTGGAAAATATTTTTGAAATTTTCAATCGCACTTTGGGCGGAGATTTAATTCAGCTTTTTCGCGAAGGAAAGCTAGCAGATGTCTTTTCGTTCGTGGGCCTGAAGCTGATTATTTTGACCGGACCAGTTTTCGTCATGGCTTTGGTAATTGGCGTGGGGTCTCATGTTATTCAGACTGGATTTTTGCAAATTGAAGATGCTTTAAGTCCAAACTTGAACAAGTTAAACCCACTGAATGCTTTGGGTCGCATTTTTTCTATGCGCGGAGTTGCTGAACTTTTTAAATCGATTTTAAAAATGTCAGCGATCGCATTTGTTATGTATTTATTATTAAAAGCAGAAGTTCGCCAGATTCCTTATTTGGCGGGCTATTCCATTTCACAGATGCTGACTTACTTAGGTGAAATTTTATTCAAGCTGTTGGTGGGAACGGGTTTTTTTATGTTGGCATTAGCCTTAGCAGATTATTTTTTTCAAAGATGGCAATTAGAAAAAGAAATGATGATGACCAAAGAAGAAGTTAAACAAGAATTGAAATCACGAGATGGTGACCCACTTGTTAAAGCCAGAATTCGTAAAGTACAGCGCGAAATGGCCACACGTAAAATGATGAGTGAAATTCCTAAAGCTGACGTGGTTATTACTAATCCAACTCATATTGCTATTGTTCTTAAATATTCAGACAAACTGCCAGCACCACAATTAATTGCTAAAGGCATGGACCACGTAGCAGAAAAAATTAAACAAATAGCACGTGAAAATAATATACCCGTTATCGAAAACAAGCCGCTAGCAAGAGCCATTTTTAAAACCATGAAAATTGGTGACGTCATACCACGTGAATTGTTCGTCGCTGTCGCAGAAGTTCTTTCTTATGTATTTCGATTACGCCGTAAAAAACGTAGACCTGCAGAGCGAGGATTATAATGGATCAAATATTTCAGTTTTTGAAACGCTTCGAAAAAGTTACAAAAAATACAGATCTTTTTATTGCTTTTGGATTGTTAGCAATAATCAGTGTTATGATCATACCGCTTCCACCTGTTTTACTAGATATTGCTCTGACCTTTTCTTTAGCTTTAAGCTTACTGATTCTTTTAACTGCGATTTATATTAAACGAACTCTTGATTTTTCTTCTTTTCCATCGCTGCTACTTCTGACAACTCTTTTCCGTTTGGCTTTGAATGTAGCCACCACGCGTTTAATTTTAACTCATGGTCATGAAGGAACAAAGGCTGCGGGCGGAGTCATTCAGTCTTTCGGTAATTTTGTGGTTGGAGATAATTACGTTATTGGCTTTATCGTTTTTATCATTTTGGTTGTCATTAACTTCGTGGTCATCACGAAAGGTTCTGGGCGAGTTGCCGAAGTCGCTGCACGTTTCACATTGGATGCAATGCCTGGTAAACAGATGGCAATCGATGCCGAATTAAACGCCGGAATTATTAACGAACAAGAAGCAAAACGCCGTCGTAAAGAAATCGAACAAGAAGCTGATTTCTATGGATCTATGGATGGTGCTAGTAAGTTTGTCCGCGGAGATGCTGTTGCCGGAATTATTATTACAGTTGTTAATATCATCGGCGGTTTACTGATCGGTGTTATGCAGAAAAATTTAGATATCGGCACAGCTGCTAAGTACTACACGATGCTAACGATTGGTGATGGATTACTTGCACAAATTCCTGCATTAATTATTTCAACAGCTGCAGGTATGATTGTGACCAGAAGTAGTTCTGATGCCAGCATGGGTAACGAATTAACCAGTCAGTTGTTGCTAAACCCCAAAGCCATTTATATATGTAGTGCCGTAATGACAGCGTTAGCTCTTGTTCCGGGTTTACCAAGTGTTCCGTTCTTGGCGATAGCGATCATTATGGGAGCAACAGCATGGACCATCGAGCAATACCGCAAAGAGGCCATTGTTGAAGAAAAAAGAAAAATAGATATTGAGCTTGCAGCACCTCGTAAAGAAAACGTTGAAAGTATGTTACCCCTGGATATGGTCGAACTTGAAGTAGGCTACGGTTTGATAAATGTGGTTGATTCTACGAAATCGGGTGATTTATTAGAACGAATTGCTTCGCTTAGAAAACAGTTCGCTTTAGATTTAGGAATTGTAGTTCCCAGTGTGCATATCCGAGATAACCTGACACTTGCTGCGGGTGAATATCGTTTCATGATGAAGGGCAGTCGCATTGGCGGCGGTATTTTAAAACCAGACAGTCTGATGGCCATGGATCCAGGTGATGTAAAAAGAAAAATTGACGGCATCGCTACCAAAGAACCTGCTTTTGGTTTAGATGCTGTGTGGATTCATCCGTCTAAACGTGAAGATGCAGAAATCGCTGGATATACAGTTGTCGATTTGCCGACGGTGATGGCGACACATATCACGGAAATGGTTCGAACTCATGCCCATGAACTTTTGGGTCGCCAAGAAGTTTCTCAGTTGATTGATAATTTAAAGAAAACACATCCTAAAGTTATTGAAGATCTTATTCCAGATGCATTGTCATTGGGTGGAGTCGTTCGCGTATTACAAAATTTATTGAAGGAACAAATTTCAGTTCGTGATTTATTAACCATTTTTGAAACCTTAGCAGATGAAGCAGCAAGAACTAAGGACTTAGATTTGTTGACAGAGTCTGTTCGAAAACAACTTTCAAGATCCATCACAGCGAAATATTCTGGCGAAGATGGTGCTGTGAATGTCATGACGTTTGATTCAAGACTAGAAGAGCTTGTTTCAAATTCACTGCTACAAACCGAACAAGGTGTGCAGCTAGTAATGGATCCTCAATCGGCATCTAAAATGATATCTAGTATTGCCAGCAAAATCGAGACTCATCCTGAAATTGCTGGTCAGCCGATACTTTTAACGAGTCCAACGGTGCGGCGTCATATTTTTAAATTGGTTTCTAGATTTATTCCCCAACTGATCGTTTTATCACACAATGAAATTTCTGCTGATGCACGAGTCCAATCGATTGCAACAGTGGGCGTGGCTTAAAAGGAGTAATGGTTTATGCAGGTTAAGAAATTTGAAGCCCGCTCTATGAAAGAGGCTTTAGAAATGGTGAAAACACAGCTGGGTCCAGATGCAATCATCTTGTCAGCAAAAGAAATTACCAAGGGCTTTGGTCTTGGCGGAGAAAAAAGCATTGAAATTACGGCCGCTTTTTCTGAATCCAATATGCAGAAGAAGAAATTTGCTGAGTCTAAAATGCCAGATGCTTTGAGAGAAAAATTCTTAAAATCCAGCGCTAAAAGCCAAAAAGAAGTCACGCAGAAGATGATTGAAAGTCATATTGCTCGCATGAATATGCAAGTGATGAATCTGCCGAAAAAAGCTGTGGTAGAGGCTCCAAAACCTGGACATAAAAATACGGAACGAAGATACATTGATATCGATAATGAAAACCAAAGCACAAATGATTCAGCCACCCAAATTCAGTTAAATGCCGCGACTCCGGTTACTCAGTATGCACAGAAAAAGTGGAACGACATGGAAGTGACACAGCTTAAAAGCGAAATCGAGGGGCTTCGGTCGTTGGTTCATCAGTTTAAGCCAGTGCCACAAAGTTTTGTTCACAGCCATCCAGGCGCAGAATCGGGTGTTCACTACGAATACACGCAGTACTACAAAAAACTGGTTAATCGTGGGCTGTTACCTGAAATTGCAGCTGATATTGTGACACAAGCGCAGAAACAAATTGATTTGAAGCATACTGAAAACAAAAACTTAATAGAAAATTGGATTGGCAAATATATTTTAGATACGACACCGGTTGTTCGGGATGCTTCAGAGCAGTTCCATTTGTTTATTGGTTCGTCAGGTTCTGGAAAAACCAGTTCACTGATTAAATTTGCCAGCGATCTTATTTTGAACCAACGAAAACGTGTTGCAATAATTTCCGCAGATAATCAAAAAGTGGGTGCTTCTGAACAAATGAAAATATTTGCTCAGATTCTAAATGTACCTTTTTTGCTTTTAAGATCACAGCAGGATTGGGCACACATTATTCCCCACTTAGATCAGATCGATCATATTTTGGTAGATTTTGCGGGGCTTAATATGCGCTCAGCAGAAGAATTTAATTATTTAAAGCGAATGTCCCCTCCAGTTTATAATTCATTAAGAACTCACTTGGTGATGTCTTGTCTTACGAAAGACACCGATTTATTTGATATCGCGACTCGGTTCGAAAAATTTGGTTTTGATGACGTTATTTTTACAGATTTGGATAAATCGGCAGTGCACGGAAACATTTATAACTTCGTTCGAAAAATCAAAACCAAGCTATTTGCGTTTGGCATCGGTCCACAAGTTCCAGAAGATTTTGAGCGTGCTACCGCAGAGCGTGTGGTCGACTTAATTTTAGAAATTTCAAAAAATTCAAATAAAGAAACTTCAACTTATTCACACACACAGGATTATAAATGAAAATTATTAGTTTCTCTTCAGGCAAGGGTGGGGTCGGCAAGACATCCATCACTAGCAATGTAGCTGTTGGTTTAGCGCAGCTTGGAAAGAAAGTTCTTATTCTAGATGGCGATTTGGGTATGGCCAATGTGGACATTTTTTTTGGTGTGCACCCCAAAAAGAATATTACTGATTTGCTAGCTGGCGAAGAATTAAAAAAATGTGTAACTCCAGTTTCGCAAAATATCGATCTATTGGCAGGGGGGAATGGCATCTACGAACTGAGCCATTTGAACTCTTTCCAGCGCCGTGAAATTATAACGGGTTTAGAGTCCGTCAACTTTCTTTATGATTATCTGATCATAGACACGTCACCTGGGTTGCACGATCACGTTCTGCACTTAAATTCGATAGCTGATGACTGTCATGTTATCTTGACTCCAGATCCTTCCAGCCTAGCCGATTCTTATGCGTTAATAAAAGTTTTGCAGCAAAAATACAAATCGCAAAAATTTTCAATTATTTGTAACCAAGTTAAAGATGAACAAAGTGGAGCTCAGCTTTTCTTGCGATTTGCAGAAGTTGTACAGCAGTTTTTAACAGTTCGAATTCAGTATAAAGGCAGCATTCCATACGATATAAATATGAAGATTTCAAATCAGCATCAGCGTCTCATTTTAAGGCAAGATCCAAAATCAATTTCAACACAGGCAATTAAAGCAATCTGTGCGGAAATAGAGTCTCAAAACAAAATGACTACTCCAGCAAGTGCTTCTGTCAAAGGTCTAGACATGCTTTTTAGACCAGTCTCAGGTCATGCTTAGAAATTTAGAGTATGTGTTCTGTCTTGAATCGGGTAGAATTTAACATGTCAAGGGGTACAGTGAATGAAGAAAGTTAGTCTTCTAAAAAAATACAAGGACGAGCCCAAAAAAAATATCAAGCGTGGGCAAAAAGAAGAACTCATTCGAGAGTATGCACCGTTGATAAAGTTCGTTGCGCAAAAAATTGCGGTGCGCTTACCACCGAATATTGAATTAGATGATTTAATTTCTGCAGGTTCAATTGGTCTTATGGATGCCATCGACAAATGGGATCCATCACGTGATAATAAGTTTAAGACGTACGCTGAGTTTCGCATCCGTGGTTCTATATTGGATGAACTTCGCGCGCAGGATTGGGTTCCGCGATCTGTGCGTGACAAATCAAAAGCTTTAGATCGTTGCATCGCACAACTTGAATTGGATTTAGGTCGAGCTCCGACCGATGAAGAAATCTCTGCAAAGTTGAATATGCCGATGGAAGAATTTCATGGACTAGTTAACCAAGTTCGTCCTGTAAGTCTTTTATCAATCGATGATCAACCCACATTTAGCGATTCAGACAAAAAATCTATTTCTAATTTGCTAGAGGGTTCAAAATCAGGAAATCCATTTAACCAATTAAATGTTAAAGTCATCAAAGACGTTGTTGCTAAAGCCATCGAAGAACTACCAGAGCGTCAACGACTAGTGCTTTCACTTTACTATTTTGAAGATTTAAATTTAAAAGAGATTGGTCAAGTTTTACGAGTCACAGAATCAAGAGTATCGCAGCTGCATGCTCAAGCCGTTACTAGGCTTCGCGCTAAGTTAGCGGTTGTATTAAATGCTGGCGAACTAGAAGCAATATAGTTATCATTCTGTAACGGAGATAACAATATGCCGGCTTACTTCAAAAATGTTTTTTTAAACTCAGTTGGATCTTTTTTGCCAGGACCTGCAGTCAGCAATGAAGAAATGGATTCTTATATAGGTTCCATAAATGCGCAGTCTTCAAGAATAAAGCGAAGAATCCTCGCTGAAAATGGAATCATAAACAGACATTATGGAATTGATAAAGAAGGTCGAACAGTGTTTTCTAGTGCTGATCTTGCAATAAAAGCAATTGAAAGTGCGCTCGACAAAACCGGAATAACAATAAATAACATTCCATTTTTAAGCTCAGCAACTGTCGGAGCCGATCTTGCGGCCCCTGGTTTTGCAAATTTAATACAGGGACAAATGAAAGCAGCCCCAATGCAGACAATGTCCTTTCAAGGAATTTGTGCTTCAGGAGTTGCTGCAATGAAAGCGGCTGCCCAGGTCATTGAACTTGGTGAGTTCGATAAAGCATTAGCAGTTGCCACTGAATTTCCTTCGCGACTGTTTAAAGCTCAAAGGTTTCAGAAGGTCGAAGAAAATATTGATTTTGATTCTCATTTTTTGCGTTGGATGCTGTCCGATGGTGCTGGAGCTACGCTTTTTCAAAATAAACCGAACGAAACCAGTGTTTCGTTAAAATTAGATTGGATTCACTTAAAATCCTTCAGTGGTGATTATCCGACGTGTATGCAAATTGGTTCACCATGGAACCAGCCTAAAAAAAGTTATCTTGATTACTCGTCACTGCAAGAAGCCGAAAAAGACGGGTCGTTTTTGTTAAGACAAGACATTCGCTTACTGCCAAATTTGTTTGATGTGGGTATAAGTGAATTTATCAGCTTGGTTTTGAAAAAAGATATTGAAGTTAACGATATAGATTTTTTCTTATGTCATTATTCATCTGAAAAGTTCTCTGATGTAGTTAAAACATTACTAGATAAAGCTGGTTTGGGAATTCCATCTGAGAAATGGTTTAGTAATTTAAAAACTCGGGGTAATACAGGTGCGGCATCCATTTTTATCATGATGGAAGAGTTTTTAAGGACACATGATCTAAAAGCCGGACAAAAAATACTTTGCTTCGTTCCTGAGTCCGGACGTTTTACAGTTTCCTACCTTATGTTTGAAGTCGTAAAAGATGGAAAAATTCTAGCAACCAAAAAAGTAGAACCAGTCGTGCGAAAACCTGTGGAAAACTTGTTATTGGCCCTGGGTGCTATCTGGCATGATTACCGTTCGACTGTGTTTCGTTCCGAACTAGCCCACAAGACCTTTAATGGCCATATCAAAATTGAAGATTATAGATTGTGGATGGAAAACTGGATTCCGCAAGTCAGAGAAGGAAGCATTTGGATGCGAACAGCAATCGCAAATCTATCAAACAAATTTGAAGGTGTGCAAGAGCTGATCGAAGAACATGCGGGCGAAGAGCAATTTGATTTTAAAATACTATACGCGGATTATCAAAATGCTGGTGGTACTAAAAATATAGATGATTTAAAAAGAAATGCAGGCGGAGAAGAGCTTAATACATTTATGTATGAAAAAGCAAAATCTGATAATCCCTTGGGCTTGTTGGGTGGTATATTTATCATTGAAGGCACAGGCCAGAAAATTATTCCAACCCTTTTGCCTTTTTTGAAAAAAAATCTGGGACTGCAGATGAATGCGTTTAAATTTTTAGAATATCACGGTGAAAATGATGTGAAGCACATCGAACACTGGGCTCAGGCTGTCGAAATGGCTTTAGTTTTAGAACCATCTTGTTACGATGATATATTGGCAACAGCAAAAAAAGTGGCACAGCTTTATCAAAAGCAGTGGGAGTTAGTGCTATGAGTGTAAATTACGCCGGAAGTGAAAATTTGCAGCATGATCCGTCTGATCCCAACCCGTGGCATGCGATGTATCTTGATCAAAGCACTCCGATTCGCCCATCAACGAAAGAAAAGTGGTTGAAAGACAGCAGTTCGAATTCTAGGCAGTATCTTTTGCCATTTGTTAGACCTCTGGCAAAACTTTGCATGATTGTAATTCAGATTTTCAAAGCGATTTCACCGGTCGATTGGCGCGCTTCTAAAACCTTACATCAATTAATTGTCTGGGGTTTAAAAACTTTTGTGCGCGCTGATGCAAACTATCTTATTCTGCGCCATTTTCATGTTGGTACAGAAATTCTGGGTTTTATCGCTGAAAATGTACCTGGTGCAAAAATTAAATCTAATCCTTTAAGGCCAAAATGTTTAGATGATTTAAAAAATGATCTTTTTTTGACGCACGATCTGAATCTGTATAATTTTATAATAAATTTAAATAGCGAATTAAAAGACAAAAACTTGAAAATAAAACATTTATCAAATCCTGATTTTTCAATGATAACCGAAGGCGAATTTGACATCGAAATGCCCAAAGCAGGACTTTTTAATTTTATAGACTTAGAAACGGCAATAAGTATTTACACACCTGTTTACCAACTGCTATTAACGGATAACGATTTTTGGCGAGCAACAAACTCTTTGCAGTTGGATGAAACAATTGGAATTTACGCAGCCACCATCTTAAATTCACAACAGCATCTAGTTTTAGTCAACAATAAGCACCCGATGGTTTCAATGATAACATCTGAATCTGCATTTCGCTTAGTTCTTCACGGATTATCAAGTGAAATGGGTCACTGGCTGTTGGTGCAAAAAAAATTAGAACAAGTACAAATGAAAAAAAATGGATAAGTTTTTTAAAGAAGCATTTTTATTACAACTTAATCTGTTCGAGTTTTTCTTTTTAACGGTAGCAAGCTTTCTTTTTTTGTATTTCGTTTTCGCTGGCTTAGTACTTAATATTTTTAAATCTGATAATTACATAAAATTTCAAACCAAAGCCTATAGACCGCAGCAAATATGGACTGAGATAAAACGTTCAGTGGTTACTATTTTTATGTTTGGCATTTTGAGTGTGCCAGTTTTTTATGGTTTGCAATCTGGCTTTTTCAAAGTTATTTTCGAGTTTTCCCTTTTCGCTTTTTTGACTGAAGTTCTAGTTCTGTTTTTTTGGAACGAAATTCACTTTTATGCTGTTCACAGAGTTTTTCATACAAAAAATCTCTACAAGTTTCATGCAAGCCATCATTTTTCTAATATCCCTAGTCCATTTTCGGCCTACAGCTTTCATTGGACTGAGGGCATGTTGTTGGGCGCTGTACTACCGCTGATAATGTGTCTGCACGACTTTCAATTGTATTCAATTTTGCTTTTACCGGTTTTAAGCATTTTATTTAATGTCCTGGGGCATTCCAACATTGATTTTTTTCCGCAGAAATCAATCAATAGTATTTTCAGTTTTTCAAAGAGACATTCCATGCACCACAAAGCTCCGCAAACAAATTTTGGATTTTTTTTACCCTATGTGGACCGCTTCATGAAAACAAATGGGCCTGATTATGATCCTAAATAGCTTTTCAGAACTATTTCTTTTTATTCTTTTTATTTCTATGCTGAAGTTTCTGGTTTTGTTTGTGGCCCCGTATTTTATTTTTTGGAGCTGGTTTCCAAAAACACTGTGGAAGCATAAAATACAACAAGTGCCAAGAATAAAGCCAATTTTGTTTTTTGAATTCAGTTATTCGATGTTAAGTGTTTTGATTCAAAGTCTTTTTTTAGCCTTTTTATTCTGGGGTTCTCAGCAGGGCTATTTCCAAATGCACTTGGGTTTTGGAGCTCGCGGATATGAATTAGAGCTTTTGGCCATTGTATCTTATTTTATAATTTATGATATCTATTTTTATTGGTCACATCGACTTTTGCACGTTGGTTGGCTGTACAAAAATGTACACAGTATCCACCACCGCTCTTCGAATCCTACGCCACTGGCGGCCTATTCGTTTCATCCCATCGAGACCTTGATCAATGTTTTTTACATGCTGCCGTTTGTATTTATCTTTCCGGTAAGTTATGAACTTTTTGTACTCTTGCTTCTACTGACCGATCTTAGCAACCTGGGTGGGCATTTCGGTTTCGAGGTGTTTCCCCTAAGAATGATTGATTCAAAGTTCGGTAATTGGCTAACAACTCCAACACATCATAATTTGCATCATCAGTATTCTAAATCTAATTTTGCTCTTTATTGGAATGGTTGGGATGAAATATTCAAAACGTCACATCCAAAAACTCGCTCTGAATTTCACCGAATCAAAAGCCAGTAATAGTCTTTACTTTAATCGGCTGGTTCGCCAAGCCCACTTAGCATAGCTGCTTTTATTTTTTTCATGAGCCGAGCTTCTGTTTGACGAATAGCTTCTCTAGAAATTTTGTATTTATCGCCAATCTCTTGAAGTGTCAAAGGCTCATCGCTGAGTATTCGCTCTTCTAGCAAAATCAATTCTTTATCGGAAAGTTGAGACCTAATTGAATCCACAGATTTCATAAGCAGAGAGATCTGTTCTTCTAAGGCTAATTGTTCATCTAAAGGAAGACTTCCGTCTTCACGCAAAAGCAAATTTGATAATGGTGTCGCATTTTCATTTTCTGAATTACTTGCTGGTTTATCAAGGCTGACATCCCTAGATGACAAGCGTTTAGCCATCTCGCTGATTTCATCTTCTGGAATTCCTAACTTATGCGACAGCAGAGTAATATTTTCTGGCGATGTCATTTTTTCAAATTCTTGTTTCTGCTTTTGCAACTGATAAAAAAGTTTTCTTTGGTTTGCTGTAGTTCCAATTCTGACCATTGAAAATTGCCGCATTAAGTACTCTTGAATATAGCCCCGAATCCACCAGACGGCATAAGTGATCAACCGCGCCCCTTTGTAGGGATTGTATTCTTTCACAGCGTGCATAAGGCCGACATTGCCTTCTTGGATGACATCGATCATGCGCGATGAAAATTTTGCGTACTCGGCCGCTACTTTAATAACAAATCGCAAGTTAGATTTAACTAAAGTTTCAGCGGCACTGGGATCTTTTGTTTCAAAATATTTTTTTGCCAATTCAAATTCTTGCTCGCGTGTTAATAGCGGATATCTGCGCACTTCATTTAAGTAAAGTGTAAGGGGGTCCGTGCTGGTGATTTCTCGAGATGGTTTTATAGCTGGAACTAAAGCCAGGTCACTTGCCAATTCACCTGATAGATCGCTGTCTTCTGAAGTGTTCTCCATTGGACTTACATTATCGTCATCGACAATTTCAGCAATCACAGATCGGGTTTGTGCTTTTTTTTTATTTTTAGCCATATCAGCTTTAAGTTAACAGTTTGCTTAAATTCTTTTCTAATGTTTCTTGTATTTTACCTTTGAACAGCGCAAAAGCCATTGGCAGTTCAACTTCGACGACGATCTGACACGCAGAGCTGTCCTTTGGGACAACCTGCATTGATGCTGAAAACTGACTTCCTGTGACATTGCAAGACTTTGTGGACTCGTCGAAGGTACAGGCCACTTTCGGATCAAATTTCTTAAAGTCATTTTCACCGCTTAAAAATGTTTTAATTTTACCGAAAACGGTTGCGGAGTCATGTTTTGCAGGAAGTTCAAATTTAAATTTAGACATCTTTTGAGTTTATTCTGATTTCTTAATTGAGTCACGCGTAAGTTCCGTTTTGACTAGCCTTTGTCATTTATGAGATCATTTAAAAATATGAAATTTGTAAGAGAATTAAAAAGAACTGGATATTGCGGTAATTTAACTTCAGAGCATGTTGGTAAAAAAGTTGTCTTAATGGGGTGGGTTAACACCCGTCGAGATCACGGCAGTCTTGTGTTTATCGATTTACGTGACCGTGAAGGTATAGTTCAAGTTGTTTTAGATCCGATGAAAGCTGAAACGGTCTCTGCGAAAGAATTTCGAAATGAATACGTCGTTGCTATTGAGGGCTTTGTTCGCGCACGCCCTGACGGCATGAAAAATTCAAAAATTAAAACCGGTTCTGTTGAGATCGAAGCTGTGCGGTGTGAAATACTAAATCAGGCAATCACTCCGCCATTTCAAATCGATGATGAAAATGTCAATGAAATGCTAAGGTTGAAACATCGCTATTTGGATTTACGGTCTCCAAGGCTTCAGAAAAATTTGATCACACGTCACAAAGTGGCTCAGTTGGTGCGTCAGTTTTTATCTGACAAAGGTTTTTTAGAAATTGAGACGCCAATTTTATATAAATCTACTCCGGAAGGTGCGCGTGATTACTTGGTTCCGTCCCGAGTCAATCCTGGAAATTTTTATGCCCTTCCGCAATCGCCACAAATTTTAAAACAGCTATTGATGGTTGGTGGATATGATCGTTATTTTCAAATAGCGCGTTGTTTTCGTGACGAAGATTTACGCGCTGATCGACAGCCCGAATTTTCACAGATTGATATCGAAATGTCTTTCATCGATGTTGAAGATATTATTTCAATCAATGAAGAAATGCTACGTTTGATTTGGAAAGAAATCAAAGGGCAAAATGTCGCTGCTGTTCCGCGAATTACTTACCAAGAGGCCATGGATCGCTATGGTTCTGATAAGCCAGACACACGATTCAAAATGGAAATTCAGGATGTGTCTGCAACTGTTGCCGGAAGTGATTTTAAAGTTTTTAGTGATGCGTTGTCCAGAGGTGGAATTGTTCGCGGTCTGGCTGTTCCAGGTGGTGGTGCTTTTTCGCGTGGACAGTTTGATAAATTAACGGAAACCGCGAAAAAAAATGGCGCAAAAGGATTGGTCTGGCTAAAGCAAGAAGCTGACGGAAGTATAAGTTCGCCAATTTCGAAATTTTTTAGCCCAGAAAAACTAAAAGAGCTTTTTTCAAAACTGGGTTGTACGGATAAAGACTGTGGCTTAATTGTTGCCGATAATTTTGATCCAGCATGTTCTGCACTTTCTGCTTTACGTTTACAGTTAGGTCGCGAGTTAAAACTGATTGATCATGCTAAGTACAATTTTTTATGGGTCATCGATTTTCCACTTTTAGAGTATTCTCCGGATGACAAACGTTGGGTTGCTAGACATCATCCTTTCACTTCACCAAAAGACGAATCGTTCGATGATTTGATGAATAACAACGAAAAAGCCTACGGTAAAATTTTAGCAAAAGCTTATGACTTAGTCTGTAACGGCTACGAAATGGGCGGGGGATCGATTCGTATTTACCGGAATGAAATTCAACAGGCTATGTTTAGACTTTTAGGAATGACAGCTGAAGAAACTGAAAACAAATTCGGTTTTTTCTTAGATGCTCTTAAATATGGAACTCCGCCACACGGTGGAATAGCTTGGGGTCTAGACCGCTTGGTGATGCTACTTATGGAAACTGATGCCATTCGTGAAGTGATCGCTTTCCCAAAAACGGCAAAAGCAACTTGTCTGATGAGCGATTGTCCAAGTGAAGTCAACAGAGACCAATTGGTTGAAGTTGGAGTGCGGCTTACCGCACAAGCAGAAAAATTGATCGAAGACAGCAAAAATACCAACTAATCGTCTATTTTTTGTAGGATGATTCCATTTTCTTCAAGGGATGATATTTGATAAATCCCTTGAAGCTGCCTTTTACCGTTCACTTTTTCAACGACGAAAATATATTGTAAAGTCATGGCTATAAGATGACGAATGGATTTTAAATTCCATTGTGGTGCCCCCATCTGAATTAACATTTCTAAACGAAGTAAGGCTTCACTAGCAGTGCGTGCATGCATTGACCCAAAGCTGCCATCATGGCCGGTAGCAAGTGCCATCAAAAGTGATTTCGCTTCGGGTCCCCTGATTTCGCCAATCACCAACCGATCTGGCCGCAAGCGCAGCGCTCGTTTCAAAAGATCATCCATGGTCACGTCGCGCACGCAGCCGCTGGGATCTTGACGTGTCAGCAGCGAACAACTAGCAGAATTGGGCAACTGCAATTCCTGAGTGTCTTCAATGATGACTGCGCGCTCAGTATTTGAAAACTGCTGCAGTAGTGCCTGCAAAAAACTTGTTTTTCCGGAACCTGTGCTGCCAATAACCAAAAAGTTTTTATTACCTGCAAATATACTTTTAATTAATTCCATTTGTGCCTTAGTGCACCACTGCTGATCCTGCAGTCTTTGTAGTGTCCAAACCTCATGGGGTTGTTTTCGAATGGAAAGCAAATTAGATCCACGTGATAATTCAGAAAATAAAATGGTGATTCGCCACAGTCCAAGTTGTGATTCGACGAACGGTTTGTCACGATTTAAATAACAGTGGCAAAGTTGTGACAGCCGATCTAAACAAGCCGTGTAAGTTTGTTCGGAAAAAAAATGATCATCCCATCTGTGAAGTTTGCCAAGTTTTTCAAAAAAAATTTCATCGAAGCGATTAACTAAAATTTCAGTTATTTCAGGGTCATTCAGCAGTTCATCCAAAGGTCCGTAACTTTCCAATTCAGACCGAATTCTTCTTTGTTGCAGCTCTGGAAGTAAAGCCAGTTCTTCCTGAATTTTAAGGTGGACTTGTTTACTGGTTCTAGATGTAGAATCTTCAAAATCTAAATCAACTTCAGATAATCGTTTTTGTTCAGAAAAGATTTTCTGAATTTTTTCTTGAATTGCAGGTTCCATGGTCAGTCGTTTTTCATCAGCTGTGGGGTGACGAAAATAACGAGTTCCGATTTATTTTCTTTAAATTGTTTACTTGAAAAAAGTGCACCTAAGACAGGTAAGCGACTTAAAAACGGGAGTCCCTCGCTGCTTTGGCTGGCTTCATTTTTTATTAGCCCCGATAAAGCAATCGTTTTACTTTTTATGAAATCAAAGTGACTAGAAACTCGGTGAGTATGCAAACCAGGAATACCATCTATCGTTCGGCTTGGATCAATGCTCGAGACCTCAGATTCAATTTGTAAACTAATTTGCCCCGAAGAATCCACCGTTGGTTTTAGCTTCATTATAATTCCATATTTTTTCCAGATAATGTCTTGAAACTTGAAATTGAGCACTTTGATCGGGAATTCACCACCGGCAAAAAATTCGGCTTCTTTGCCGCTTCGGCAGACCAGATTAGGTTTTGCCAGTATTTTTATTTGTCCCTGGTTTTCTAGTGCGTTTAAAACAGTTCCTTCATTATTAGATAAAGTGGGGTTGTTGTCCAGAATCTGGGCCTGATACTGGCTTGGCCATTTTAAACCAATGGTTTGGCCAAAATCTTTTTTTACCTCAGTGATCTGAATTTCAACGCGCACGTTATCCGCAATTTCAATTTTTTGTTTATTTAACATAGCAGCTATTCCTAAGCTTTTAAGAGCTGATTTGTAATCCATGGCTAGTTCTTTGTCCGAATAGTTCAATCTCCAGGGATTAGCATAAATCAGTTTCAGCGGAGTTAGTCCGTTGTTTCGAAGATGGTTTTCGACATGCAGGTTTATCTTTTCTTTAAGTTTGACATCCAAATCTAGCGATAGATAAATAATGGAATTGTAGCTTTCGATGAGACTTAATATTTTCAAGAAATCTTGAAAACGGTACAATGTCCCTTTCAGGCAAACGACAACTTCACAAAAATCAACACGTAGACCCAAAAAAGACTGACTTAACTTCTGCCAATCCTGAAATGTTTTTTTAGAATTGACTGGAACCACAACGGCTTTTAATGACTTATCATTTTGTCGTAATAAAGTGGCCCCTAGCATCTTCGCTTTTAAAACGACGGCTTGACCACGCGGTTCTGCAGTAAGAACTTTTGCGTTTTCAATCCAAATATTTTTTGTAGCTCCACGAAGTGAGTATTCTTCTCCAAGTTCAATGACGATGGGTGAAGCAGTAGTAACTGCACATATAACATTTAATAAAATGAATATTTTTTTCATAAATCAAATAAAAGTGCAAAAATGAAAAACGGTAGAACTTAAGTTATTTTTGAATCCGAATCCGGATCACAGATTTAAATTGTACTTGCGAATTTAAAATACAAAATCGACGCGCACGCCACCATCAGAATTTAGTACTTTCAAGGCGCCGCCTTGGGCTTTCATCAAAGTATGGCAAATAGTTAACCCTAAGCCCATACCAATCGAATGATTCATTATATTTTCATCAAGCATAAATGGACGCATAATTTTTTCGATAACGGCATCAGAAATATGCGGTCCTTTGTTTTCGACGCTGATCAGTGGCAAGCCTGATTTTTGTTGTGAAATCCGAATGGTTATTTCTGACTTTTCCAAACCGAATTTAGTCGCATTGTGCAGCGATCTGAACAGTGCCATCCGTGTTAGCAAAGGATCTACTTCGACTGAGTCCAATTCAGAACTTAATCGTACCGTTTGGGTTTTTGCATTCAACGAATTTGTAATTTCCACCGGGATATCTTTCAAAAAATGATCAGAACTAACACGATCCATTTTTTTCGGAATCAGTCCAACTTCTCCTTTAACAATCAGCAAAACGTCATCAACAATACTTTTTAATTTTTCCGAAGATTTAATAATACGATCTGTAAATAGTTTTTGCTCGTCAGAAAGTAAAGTTTCTTTCATCAAACTTGCAAAGCTTAGAATTGTAGTGAGTGGAGTTTTTAATTCATGATTGATTAAAATCATAAATTGATTTTTAGCTTTGTCCAGCACCTGCAGTTCGAACAATGCTTTTTCTAAAGCTTTGTTTTTTGATTTTAATTCATTTTTTAAAGTAAATTTTTCTGCAGCTTGATCTACAGTATGGATCAGATCGATCGGATCCCAAGGCTTTGTTAAGTAACGATATATCTGACCTTTATTGACTGCGTCGATGACGGATTCAATATCTGTATAGCCAGTTAATAAAATTCGTATTGTATCTGGGTGACTTGTGATTGATTTTTCTAAAAATTCAACACCGGTGATTAGCGGCATACGTTGATCAGAAATGATGACGGACAATGCTGGATAATTGTCCAGTATAGAAAAAGCCTGCTCGGGTGTTGTCGCTTTTAAAACAGAATAGTTTTTTCGGAAGATGCGTTCCAGGGCGTCTAGATTGTCAGGTTCGTCATCTAGACAAAGTAAATACGGTTTATCTGTTTCTAAATTCATTTCGTCATCCTAGCTAACGTTTAGATCTTAGGTCCAGATTTTAGTTTCTAATCTGACCTTAGGCTATTTTTGTCTTTTGAAATCACGTCTAAATGTCGAGAAGTGATAGGCTATTGAAGGATATGAGTATCTCTAATTAGGAGTCTGTATGGTATTGAAAATGATGTCGCATTCATTATTGGTCTTAACCATTTTCTTAACTGCATTTTTCGCAGCTAAAAAATCTGAGGCAAGTTCTGGTATGTATGGATACGGCTACTACGGTGGCACGCAGCAGTGTCCGTATCCGGCGCGTGTCGGCTCCGGCGCTATCAGCATGAGCGACGAAGAAAAAGAAGAGCGAAAAAAAGTTGGTAGTTTAAAAAGAGAAATGAAGTTAATTCAGTTAGAGTCAAAACGCGCAGAAGGTGAACTGGGCAATGCAAAAAGACGCATTGAACGTCACTTCGAAAGTTCAGTATCAGAATTTTTAATGTCTGATCACATGGATGGATTGAAAACTTGTACTGATTATAAAACTCATCCAACTGTAAACTGTTACGCAAAAGCAACAAAGACTACAGAGAAAAAAGAAAAAGGCGATACGACTTCAGCTGAAGCTGACGCAAATGGAAATCAAGTTAGCGCTTCAACTTCCAGCATTTGTGGTGGAAAAATTGATGTTCCGGATTCACTCAAAGAATTATGGACTAAATCAGACGCTCAGGGTGGCGGCGGTTATTGTTCTGCAAATAGTGACAGGGATAAAGGTAAAATAAATTCGGCGATTTGCTCTGATAAGACATTACTGCCTGAGGATGCAAAACTTCGATCAAACTCGGCCTCAGACTGTTCAAAAGCTTTGAAAGATTATCGTAAATGGAGCATCGAAAAAGGCAATGCACAGGCAAAACTTGAACGCATGCAAGATGAAATTAAAGATCGTCAATACGCAATATCTGATGCACGAGAGCGTGCAAAATTAGACCGCGAATACAGAATGGCGTCGCAAACTGAGGGCGAATGTGAAGACTGCGATGAAGAGTCCCGTGGTTACAAATATGAAAAACCAAAAAAAGACTGGGGCTCTGTTTTCGCTCAAGTAGGTCTTGGTTTAGGTCTTGGTTATTTAGGAAAACGATATGACGACAGAAATGCTGAATACCAGGCTCAGCTTGGTTATCCGCCAACTTCAGGTTACCCAACAGCTGTTTCGTTAGGTCTGCCTTTTATTTTGGGCGGAGTTTACGGGGCTATTAATGGTGGGACCGGATCTGGTGGATTCGGTTGCGGCGGCGGCGGTTACAATGGTGGCGCTAACGGTGTTTATGGACCTTACGGCGCAAACGGTGGAGCGTTCGGTTACCCGCAAGGAATGTACGGATCACCTTGGGGTGGCGGAATGTACAATCCTGGAATGGGTCCTTACGGCGGATTCAACGGTCCGAATGGCGGATATCCGGGTGGGTTTAACGGTCAGTTCGGAATTGGTGCTCCTATAAATGGTGGTTTCCCTGGTGCAGGCGGATACCCTGGCGGCGGTTATGCCGGTGGCGGATACCCAGGCGCAGGTTACGCAAGTGGTGGTTTCCCTGGTGGTGGCGGATATGCTGTCGCAGGTGGTTTTGCAACTACTGGAGGATTTCCCGGTGGCGGTGGTGGATTTGCTGGCGGAGGTTATGCCGGTGGCGGATACCCAGGCGGTGGATTTGCCGGAGGCGGCGGATTCGCAATGGGCGCAGGTTATCCTGGCGGCGGAGGCGGTTACCCTGGTGGTGGCTATGCTGGTGGCGGCGGATATCCAGGTGGTGGATTTGCCGGAGGCGGAGGTTTCGCTGGTGGCGGTGGCTTTCAAGGTGGCGGTTTCCAAGGCGGCGGATATCCTGGAATGGGTTCATACATGAACAGCCCACAAATACAGGCACAATTATTACAACAACAACAACAAATGTTGCAGCAGCAAGCGCAATATTACCAAGCTCAGGTTCAAGCGCAGTTGCAAGCAGTGCAACGACAACAACAAATTCAGCAACAAGCATCACAAGTTGAGCAAGAAATTGCCTCATTACAACTTCGTTTACGAATGCTGTACCAAGGAGCTAACTCTGGCGGCAGCTTCGGTGGTGGTATCATCGGCGGCGGCGGCATCAGCGGCGGAATTTATATCGGTTCAGCAGCCCCTTCTCCGGGTGGTTTTCAGGGCGGATTTCAGGGTGGTGGAGTTTACCAAGGTGGATCTGCGGCAACTGTTCCTGGAACTGGCACAGCACCTCGTAGTGGTAGCGGCCGCTAAAACAAAGTTCAGTTCATTGATTTAAATTTGACTAAATATTCAATAACCCTCATCACTAATGAGGGTTATGTTTTTTAAAATACCAAACGCTTACGATAGCCATTGTCATTTCGAAGCAACCGGTCAGGTTGCAAGCCTGTTGTCTTTAAAGAATTTAAAATCTGCTGAAGATATTAAAAATCTGAAAATAGAAAATACGCATCATCAAGAGCAGTGGTTAGTTGGTTTTGGTTGGGATCAAAACCAATGGGCTGATCCCAGCTTTCCGACGAAAAATACACTGGATAAAATGTTTCCGCAGATGCCGGTTTTCTTTTCGCGCGCTGACGGTCACGCTTCGTGGATTAATTCTGCAGCTATAACTCAGTTTGAAAAAATGGGTTACAATTTTCTGACAGATCCAGCAGGTGGTCAAATTTCTAAGGATGTATCGGGTAGGCCCAATGGATTATTATTCGATCAGGCACATATTCAGGCGCTTCAATTGCTACCGGCACACAGTCTAATGCAAAGAAGAAATTTTATTCTTAATGCACAAAAAATTTTCAACACCGGTGGCTTCACACACGTGCGCGATTTATCAATGACGTGGTCTACGTGGCAGATATTATCGGAAATGGTCAGCAAAAAAGAATTAACCGTTTGTATCGAAAGTTTTGTGACAGTTGAAAACCTTTCGGATCTGGGTCGTGTCCTGGAAGATATTCAAAAGATGAAAAACAATCCAAGCTCACAACTACGAATCCAGGGTGTGAAGTTATTCCTAGACGGATCTTTGGGGTCAAAAACTGCGTATCTTTCAAAAAATTATTTAGATTCTGATTCCAGGGGACTTTTAAGTTGGGATTTTTCGGATGTTAAAAAAGTTATCGAGCAAACTTGGCAAAATGGGTTTGAGCTTGCCGTGCACACGATCGGTGATGAAGCCGCACATCAAGTCGTTGTGTTGGCCCGAGAAGTTTCTGCAAGTGGTATACTAGGAAGACTACATCTAGAACACGTGCAGATTTTACGACCTGAAACCATACAGTTGATGAAGCCGCTGCATGTGGTTTGCCATATGCAGCCTTGTCACTGGTTAAGCGATCATCAATGGTTAGCAAAAGTTTTACCTTCTGACTTGGTTAAGAATTCATTTCCATGGGAAGCATTAAGAAGAAATAAAATACCAGTTCAGTTCGGTAGTGATTCACCCATAGAGCCTGCGTCGCTGCTTCTGAATCATAAGGCCTTAGTCCAAAGTGCAAGGTTCGGAGTTCCAGAATTTAATTCTGATTGGATGAAACATCATAAGCATGCAGATACTGCGTGGACCAATAGCTGGACAGAGCTGTCGGCTGAAAAAATTCAACAGGTCTATTTTGATGGCCAGGCATTGTTTTAATAGGATTTAGTACTGAATCGTAAATTCGTACTGATTTGCGATCAGTGCAGCTCCGACAACAAGGGCGCCTGCGATAAACCAACTTTTATTATTATTGACCACAGTAAACATTCTTTCCGATGACTGTTGAAAAGATTTTGTCCAGCCACACGAGTTTTCAAAATATAATTTGTATTTTAGAGGTTCAGTTTCCAAATTCAACTGAAATTTTTCACAATTTCCAGTAACCAGATATTGTGGTTCTGTTGAGCTGTTTTTTTTGGTGTTTCTTTGTTGAGCCAAACGGTTGAATGAAATTTCAGAATAAGTAATATTCAAAATACTTCGTTTCATTTTTTTGAAATTTTCTTTCTTGATGGGTACTTTAAAAAAAACGACAAAGTCCTCTTGTAGTTCTGCAGTTTTTTTCTGACTATCCAGTTGGTCCAATAAAAACTTGATTTCGATCAAGAGCAGTCGATTGCTTTCAGATTCTGTCTGCTGCACAAGTCGGTACAACATACTTAGTTGTTCGACAGAAATCATTTCATTCTCCAATATTTCTTGAATTTTTTTCGGCAATGCTTTTAGAAACTGAATTTCGGTTAAGCTAATAGAATCAATTAAACTATCAAACAATGGCGTCGGTTTTCCTTGAAGTTGTTCTAATTGAAAATTCGCAGCACAAATATTTCCTTCAATATTACATCGACTGAAATAGTCTTCAGCAGTTACAGCTTGATCCGGAATTAAAACGGTCTGGGCCATCAGCAGATTTGATGACAGAAAACTAAATAAAAAACTTAGAGTCAAAATCAGCAGGCTCATAAATTATCCTCCGGTTTGTTGATATTCAATCCGAACAGTTTTTGCCTTTGTCTCAGCCGGTTCAGTCTGTTTGGTATCGCGGTTTTGAACCACGGCCCAAAAGGGTCCAGTTAAACTCATGATATGCTTTGATAAACTTTCTGGAACCAGCACCGCATACTGGTTTGGATTTAGTGGTGCTCGAAGAATTTTAACTTTTGAAGCCAATTTCGTAGTTCCGACCGAATTCGCAGACGCCGAATATAAATCAACAATACCAAATTGATCCATCAGGGCTGATACAGATTCTGCGTTTGCAAGTTCAATGGGAATAAGCACTTGTCCTTTTGGTATCATCGTATCTGCATATACTTTCTCTGAGGTGAGGTTCTTTGAGTTTTTCGGAGAAAACAAAAAATAGGCTGCAATCAAAATTAGAAACGAAAGCAGCAGTACTTTGTTATTCTGACTTAATCTGAATTTTTTCATTTTTTTAAATCCTTTAGATCTCGAAATTTTTCTTGTGATAATCTAGATTTTTTTATTTCGCTTCTATGCTGTTCGATAAGGCCCTGAAAGACAATCAACAGGCTGACTACCATAAAAACTAAAAAAACAGCCTCTAAAAGTATTTGTCCTTTTGAATTTCGACAGTCCATGCATTTGCCTTTCGCTCGGGTTTTGTTCCACATGAAACCAAAAAGCTGTTTTGACTGCTTAGCAGTTTTTGAGCTTCAGATTTTGTAAAGTATCTAAATTGCCAATTGAAGGCCACAGTTTGCAGTTCTTTGTAGCTAGGTTTAAGTTCGTAGTTTGGAGCCACTCCGGATGTTCGTGGTTGAACCGCCATTTCAGAGTCCTGTTCGGATCTGATGGAAAAGAAAACTCTGAAATAATCAGACCAGGTTTTCGCTGATTCAGTCGTACTTGCGTGAATTTTTTGAATGATGTTCGCGGTCCCAGCTTTGATCAAGGTATTGGTCGTAAGTATAATAATTTGCTGAGAGTGGTTCAGCTGGGTTTGGCTGGCTCTTATTTTTATCAGTGCAGTTTTAGCAATAACAACAGCGGGAGCATTGCCTGCAACTGTCGCTGCTATCAGATTCGCAGTAAAGATATCGTGCTGTGTTTGTAATATTGTTGAAAGTGAATTGAGCAAGAACAATTGTTTTTCTGCTTTTATTATTTTTTTCTGAAGCTCGATAGATTCCGTGAAGCATATGGACAAGAATTTCGTTTTCGTAATGGACACAAAGCTTAAAAATGAAAAGCAGAAGAATATCAGGAATATCAACCCTGAGATCAATATGAAATGGACACTGAAAAATCCTTTATTGGTTTCAGGGCACTGATAGGTCAAAAGTAAGCTCGCTTTCCAGTGTGGCTTGTCGGCTGCCATCAGACTGCCAAGTGACTTCGATACGCGCTGTATTTAGGTAACTATGATCAATGACTTGCACTGATTTATAATTTAGATCGTTTAGTTTTTTGCCAAAGATCAAAGTGCAGTTTTGCTTTTTTTGTAATTTGCAGATCAAAGCTTGTTCCATTAAATCTTCAACGACAATCTGACTGATGAAGTGCAAGCCAAGCTGGATGAATTTAACAGAACACAGCGTACAGATGCTTAGTAAAATTAAAGATTCTGTAAGCGCTTGGCCTTTTTGATTCAAAGCCTAGATCCGTCCATGAACGTAGATAAATCTTTTCGTTTAAGTTGCGAGTCCGCAGCGTTATCGACCTGTAATTTTTCAGATTTTTTAGCTCCCAGGGCACGATTTATATTTTCATACTGCTTTGTGACATTTTGTCCGACGACTTTAACAACTCCGATAGTACCTACGGCAATTAAAGCGACCAGAATAAGATATTCGACAAGACTTTGTCCGTGCTTTGATTTTATTTTTTTAGTGAAAAAAGTTTTATGCATAAGACCTCCGGAAGCGGAAGTCTGCAAATGGTGTCCATGATAACTACTAATAAAGCAAGTAACGGCGGGCGAGAACCGGATTTATTTCTTTTTAGCTGGTTTTTTAGCTGAGTTTTTCGCTGCTGGTTTTGCAGAGGCTTTCACAGCTGGCTTCGCCGAAACCTTCGCAACGACTGCCTTTTTAGTAACAACCGGAGCAGGCACTTTTGGCTGAGCTTTAGTTACTGCAGCAGCGACCGCAGCGGCCTCTACTTTTTTTGCTTCTTTAACTTTTGCAGCAGCTGCAGCTTTTGCTGGCTGAGCATCTTGTTTTTCTTTCAACTTTTTAGCTTTTCTTGAAGCAGAGATACGGTCCAAAATTTCGAAAGCCTCTTTTTGTAAATCATTTTCAAATACGAAGCGGTAGAATCCTTCAATCTCGGGGCTTTGACGAAATTTTTTAACAGACGTGGGAATATTTTCGGACTGAACGAAATCAATCGAGTTTCCATCTTTTGATAGTTTTACTTTGTCTGCCATCTAAGCCTCCGGTTGGGATCGAATTAAGCGCTAATCTAGTCTACCGAAACGCGGGGGTCAAGATGTGTTAATCGCTGTTTTCACCCGTAACGTATTGATTTTCTTTGGATTTTAAGTCAGATTCGAATCTGGCGGTAAGATGACAGAGTTAAAAGGTAAACCCGTTGCGGACGCAGTCTATGCTGAGATTTCTCAGCAAGTTTCGTTTTGGAAAGAAAAAAAGTGGGATTTACCGCATTTAGCAGTCGTACTGGTCGGAGAAGACCCCGCAAGTTCTGTGTATGTCGGTAATAAACAAAAAGCCTGCGAAAAATTAGATTTTAAATCAACTTTGATTCGGCTGCCCGCCAGCACGAGTGAAAAAGATATCCAGTTGGTTTTGAATAAATTAAATTCCGATAGCAGCGTTGATGCTATTTTACTGCAGTTGCCATTACCAAAGCATTTAGACAGTAAAAAAATGATCGAACTGATAGATCCAAAAAAGGATGCAGATGCAATGACCCAAGCTAATCTTGGAAAATTGATTTCTGGACAACAAATCATTGCCAGTTGCACACCATCCGGAATCATAGAAATACTTCGTTTTTACAAAATTGATTTAGTTAGCAAAAAAATGGCGGTTTTGGGTCGTAGTCTGATCGTGGGTCTACCTTTGTTTCATTTGTTGGTTCAAAATAATGCGACTGTCACTTTGTGCCATTCAAAAACCGAGAATCTGAAACAAGTCATCGCCGAAATGGACATAGTTTTCGTAGCCATCGGACAGCCAGAGTTTTTTAAACCAACAGATTTCAAAAAAGGCGCTGTGATTATTGATGTGGGTATTCACCGAAATTCAGAAGGACTTTGCGGAGACGTTGCTTCAGGTCCGTCTGAAAATTGGCTTTCAGCTAGAACTCCGGTCCCAGGCGGAGTCGGTCCGATGACCATTGCTATGCTGATGAGAAACACGATGATGTTGGCAAAAAGTCGCAGACAGGGTTTGGCATGACAGAAATTTTAATGGATCAGTGGTACATGGCTTTGCCATCAAAAAAATTGAAACCAAACAAAATGGTTTCGGTAGAAATAATGTCTGAACCCGTTTTATTTTTTCGAACCTCTACAGGTTTAGTCAGTGCTATTCGTGATATCTGCCCGCACCGCGGAATACCATTTCGTTTTGGTCAAATTGTCGATGACATGGTCGAGTGTCATTATCATGGCTGGAAATTTGACGGAAACGGTGTCTGTCAAAATATACCGTCGTTAACTCCCGATCAAAAATTAGATTGTACAAAAATTAAAGTGAAATCCTACCCCGTCAAAGAATTGCACGGCGGCTTATGGATTTTTATGGGTGATGCGAATTACGACCCGTCGCACGCACCACAACCTCCAGTTTTGCCAGACATTCCGCTAAACGCAGTTCCGCAACTCTGTGAAGTGGTCGAATTTCCGTGCCACATTGATCACGCCGTCATCGGTTTGATGGACCCTGCGCATGGACCTTATGTGCATCAAAGTTGGTTTTGGCGCAGCTCCAAGTCAGCGTACGTAAAACGAAAAAAATTCGGACCTGTTGATTATGGTTTTCAGATGAAGCGTCACGAGCCCTCAAAGAATTCAAAAGCTTACAAACTTCTTGGCGGCGAACCCACAACGGAAATCACTTTTAGATTACCAGGGACTCGCATTGAACATGTTCAGGTCGGTAAAAAAAGTTTCTATTCATTAACGGCTTTAATGCCCGTTTCAGAAAATCGCACTCAAGTTATTCAAATGGCATTTTGGAACATTGGCTGGCTTAATTTAGCTAAGCCACTGGTAAAAAGTTTTGGTCATACGTTCCTAGGACAAGATCTATTGGCCGTGACCAAGCAGCAAGAGGGACTTAAGTTTGACCCTAGTTTGATGTTGATCAACGATGCTGATACTCAGGCAAAGTGGTACTATTCGTTGAAAAAAGAGTGGGCCAATCATCTGGATGAAAAACGTGAATTTAAAAACCCAGTATCTGACACTGAACTTTCATGGATCAGCTAATAAAAATCACAAAGTATTTTTGCTGCTGTGCTCTTGTTTTGGGAAAGCAAGCTATTGCTGCAAGTGAAATCAGAGCAGAAGTCGTAAAAACGTGGACCTTAGCCAGTGATTTCAAAGTAGATAAAAAAAAGATCGGTGGGCTATCGGGTTGTTCCTTATCCGAGGATAAAGTGTTTTTCGTATCGGATGACCGTGGGGCAGGAGCAAAGATTATTTCTTTTCCATTCGACTTTATTCAGAATGAAATCGATTTAAAAAAAGGAAGTATTCATAAATTAAAATCAGATAACCAACCAAAAATTCTAGATCTTGAAGGGATCGGAATAGCCAATAAAGATCTAATTTTGCTTTCAAGTGAAGGTGATTTGAATCAAAAACCCAGAATCATGCCTGAAATTTTTTGGATTAATGCTTCTGGTAAAAAAACCAAATCTATTCGCTTTCCAAAAGAGTTTTTACCAGAAAAATCTGGCAAACAAACGCGGGGAATTCAGTTAAATTTAGGATTCGAGGGCCTTGTTGTCGACACAACATTAAAAAAATGGGCCGCCATTTTGGAAGCTCCACTTCTGCAAGGACCAAAAGAACTTTTACTTGTCGAAAGTAATATGGATTCTGCTAATTTTGACCAGGTATTTTCTTATCCAGTCCCCATGGATTCTGATTCAGAAAATTTAAGCGGCTACTTTGGAGCCACTGATTTGTTGTTTCTAGATGAATCCAACTTTTTGATCCTCGAACGCGGTGTGCAGGCCACTTTACAGGGAATAACGTATCAAACCCAGCTATGTACAGCGACCAAAAATGAATCGAAACAAAGGCTTAATCGGCAGTGTTTTTACCGCATGAATAAGGATCCTGGTTTATCTGGTCTAATTCCATCGGGCGCTAATTTCGAAGGGCTTTGCTGGGTTAATAAACAAAAGAAGTTGTTTCTAGCAGTAAGTGATAACAATTTTTCTAAAAACGAAAAATCTGTTCTTATTCTGTATCAACTGCATTAAAACGAAGACATGAAAATCTGGAAATTAAAAAAAGGTCATGATGTTCGATTGCGTTCGCGTCACCCTTGGGTTTTTTCCAACGAACTTTTAGATAGCCCAAAATCAATCAAACCTGGAGAGCCCGTCGAGATCCAAGATATTCAAGGAAAGTTTTTGGCCCGAGGTTATGGAAATCCAAATTCTTTAATTTCTTTTCGGGCTTTGTCTTTCGCTTCGGTAGATGAAAATCCATTATCGCTCGAGAGTTTAGTTCATAAACTTTTTAAAGCCTGGAAAATGCGTTCGGACTTGGGATTTAAGCTCAGCTTTCGGTTGTGTTTTTCAGAAGCTGATGAAATGCCCGGAATTATTTGTGACCGTTACGTTTTTAGTAAATCAGGAAAAACATTTCAGGTTTTTTCTTACCAACTGCTGACATCTGGAATGGATCTGGCTTTCAAACAAAAGGCATTAGAAATTTTTGAAAAATTAGTGCAGCTTTCTATTGAAAACAAGATTTCTAATATTTCTTGGAAAGAAACTATTTTGCTACAGCGAAACGACGTCAATATCAGAAAGCTAGAGGGCTTAGTTCCAGAACTACCGCTGCAAGTAAAATCTTTGGACTGCGAAGACTTAACGGACATTGCCATTCAGGTTCAAAATGTTTTGGACGCTTCTGAGACAATTTTTTTTAATATCAATTTAATCGAAGGGCAAAAAACCGGATTTTTCTTAGATCAAACTCATAACATGAGGCTGCTGTTAGATTGTTTAGAGCAAAAGAAAAATATTTTAAAAAACAAACGTATTAAAATTTTAGACTTGTGCTGCTACATGGGCCAGTGGGCCTCGCAAATTGCTTTTAATTTAAAAAAGTGGAACATCGATTGCGAAATTCATCTTGTTGATGTTTCAGAAATGGCTTTAAAAAAAGCTTCTGAAAATATTTTGACCTATGGTTTTGATGTGCAAACTTACAAGATGGATGTGCTGGAAGGGCTGACCGCATTTGCAACGAACGAATTTGACATTGTCATTTCAGATCCGCCGGCTTTTGTAAAAAACAAAAAGGATTTACACCCAGGATTACATGCTTATGCAAAATTAAATGCACAAGCCTTCCGAATCACCAAAAATGATGGAATGGTTGTTTCTTGCACTTGCTCTGGTTTGGTCAGTATGGAAGATTTCAAGGAATCATTAAGGAAAGCAGTATTGAAATCAGGAAAGACAGCGAAATGTATTTTAACTGGTGGTCAAGGCTGGGATCATCCAACCTTGATGAACTTTCCTGAAGGCTTCTATCTTAAGATGGTGATGCACCAGTTGAACTAAATCCGTAAGCTTGCGCTTGTTGGGATAAAATCTGTTGCTGGTAAACCGTCATTTTATTGATGTAATCTTTTAAAGATAAATTCTCGTTTTTAAAAAGATCAATCTGAATCTTCATTTGGTTCAACTGGCCAGCGGTATTGTCTAAATCAGACGATTTACGATCTAATGCCAGTTTTAATTCGATGATTTTATTTTCTGCAACTTGAACCAAGTGTTTAATGGTTTCTTCTTGCTCTATTTTTGATTCATCCAGCTCAAGCATTCCTGCTTCAAGATCATTAATTTTCTGAGTCAATTCAGCAATGTGATCTTCTTTTGCCTTAAACTCAGTAAAAAGATCATCATAGCTTTGTTGTATAGCTTGGCTTTCTTTCGTCATTTTCGCTTTCATGGATTCAAAATTCTCTAAGTACTGTTTGCGATCCTCTAGTTGCGCTTGTAATGCTCTGGATTTTATTTCTTGAATTTCTAATTGCAGCTTTAATGACAAATCCAGTGATCTTGCTAAATCTGTCGATAACTTAGAATTAATAGTTCGTTCTTGATTCAGTAAATCAGTAAGCTCTTGCACACGAACAGAAAGATCTGAATTTGAAGTTGTCATTTGCTCTAAAGTTTGAATTTTTAATTGCATGTCATCATGTGTTGCCATTAGATCATATTGAAAGCTTTTGATCTGGTTCTGCATTTTTTCCAATTGTGCCACTTTGTCTTTTGCAGATTTGCTGTCTTCAACTTGTGACAATTCATTTAGCTTCGTGCAGATTTCATTAAATATTTTTTCGTGTTCGGGCATGTTATTTATTTCCATTGCTTTAGTCTAGTGAATGAATCAGTCACTGACTACGACAACTGATTTGAACATTTAAAACTCGCTTTAGGTCCAGATTGACCAGTGATTTGAACACGTCATACTAAAAGAACTGGCGAGGTTTCGATGCTGAAAAAAATGGTTAGTTTGATCACTAGTTTTGTCGTGTTTTGCGCTGCTGTGCCTGCGTACTCGCAAGGAAGTTTTTTTGAAATCAAAGAGCCTCCGCGCGTGGCCGAATATATTTATAGATCCTCTCAGAAAGAAAGTTTAATCGGTGTGCAACTTTTAGGTGCTGTGAAGTATCCGGGACTTTATTATGTTCCATCAAACACGGATATTTTGAAATTGGTTACATTGGCTGGTGGTATCGAAGAAGCAAACTTAAGCGAAGTGATCGTGCGCAAAACAGATCCGTCCCAAGCAGGAGTCTATGAACTGGATATGAATAAGTTCATGAAATCATCAGCAGATTCAAAACCGTTTAAGCTGACACAAGATGATTTGATTTTTATTCCAAAAAAAGAGCCGTGGATTTCGAATGATGTATCTAGAACAATTACCTTGGTATCTTTGGTGACAAGCATCGTTCTGACAGCAGTGCTTATTGAGAAAAATTCGAAGTAATAAACAGTGATTTTTTTGTTAATTGCACTTATTTTTGTTTCGAAGCTATCACTGGCATTTTTGCCGTTCGTCCCCTTTCAAATATCGCCGCTAATATACCAGCATGGGCTGCATCCTTATGTGAATATATTTTTGAGCTTAAGTCTAGGAATGATTGTCATTTCGAAATGGCTATTAAAGCCTGATCACACTTACACTCAAAGTCGATTCTTCAGATTCGGCATTGTTTTGTCAGTTCTGTATTTAATTTTAATTACTTTTTTACAAACTTTTTTTGTAAATTCAGGAGAATCTTTTTTACTGCAATTGGCAGCAGCCTTATCAGCTGGATTTACAATTTTTTTGTTTGGAAGGGTGCTGCCGACAACGCTACAGCCCGAAAAGTTTTTAAAATATTTAAAAACAATTACGATCACGTTGTGCTGGCTCAGTTTAGTTTTACTTTTGGTTTCTTCAGGCACAGTCTTTAAAGGAACCAGATTTATAGGCCTATTCAAGCACATTCCGCATATGGTCAGTACCGCTACGCTTGCGTGTTTTGCTGTTCTTTACTTTTTTATTAAAGAAAGTGCTTCAAAAAAGCGGATTCTGATAAATAGCTTTAATTTTTGTGCTGCATTTTTTATTCTTTTATTAACCGGCACTCGATCTGCCTTGGCCTCAGTTGTATTAGGTTTGGTTTTGGCGGCTATTCTTTTCCCAGTCAAAAAGGCAGGTGCGCGAATCTTTAAGACTGCTTCGATCATTATTCTACTTACTGCAACTTTATTTTTTGGTGAATCAGCTGGGCGTTACATGGTCGACATCGCCCGCGGAGAAAAAAGTCTTGCTGGCAGATCAGCTCAAGACGGTGTTACTTCAAGGTTAGAGGAAATCGAACGTGGATTTGAAATTTTTAGAAAAAATGAATGGCTAGGGCAGGGCCTGCTTTCCAAATTTTCATCAGGCGGAGAAGCTGATGTTACTAACTACGACGCAAACAAAGATCCACACAATATTTTTATTTCAGCAGGTGTTCTAGGTGGGTGGGGCTTTATAGTCATTGCGACAGTTTTGATTTTTGGTCTGATATTCGCAAGTCTAAAAACCTTGAATTCAAAAAATGCTGCGTTAAAAATAATTGCAATTTATGTACTGTCGCAAATACCGCTGTTAATAATTTATCATGTTCATCTATCTATAGGTGGAATTGCTGATCGCATTTACTGGATTGTTTTTGGCTACATGGCTTTAAAAGAACATGATGTTCGCCCAGACTATTTTAAAAATAACTGATCATCTATGAAAATAAAAAAAGGCTTTTAAGATAAACTTAAAAGCCTTTTTGAATTCAATTTGTAAATTAGAAACTATCTTTTTGTTGTTTTGTTCACGCACTCGTAAGAAATTTGCCATTCTTTCAAAGTCGTTGTCGTTGAAGTTCCAGATGTTGAATCGGTTGGATTCGCGCCACCAGAAGTGATTGGTAAACCAAATAATGTTCCGACTTGATTGCCCTCGTAGCCAGCTTTTTTAACAGTGTCAGCATTTGACTTAACTTCTTGGCCAATTGCGACTTCACCTTCTTCAACAACTTTAACAGGTGCAGTACCACAATTTGTCGCCATCATGTTCTTTGCTTTATCTTGATCTTCAGTTTGGTGAGTCGGTTTTAAAGCAATAACTCCGCTGTGACCTGGCTTCTTTTTAACGTCGCGAGCATATGGTTGATAAGGCATTGCCTGACATGCAGTTAAAGCAGCAGCCATTGCAACTAAAGCCCAATTTTTGAATGATAATTTCATTTGATCTCCTTGATTTGGTTTTGTGAATTTTTATAGTTGCTAAATAAAATCATGTTGTCTATGGATTTGTTAACGCTTCTAAACACACCGAATCGTTGCCTTTTTTTTAAACATTTACCAGTGGCAACCAGTCAAGGAATTGCCATTTATTTTAGTTATTTCACAATCTGGATTAATTTTATTATCGCCCTGCTTCTTTCATGCTTCTGGCTAAGTCCTCATTCAAAAATAACGAGTTGGTTTAAAAAGCCGGCGGTGAACACGGCGTTGCTATTGTACATTCTTATCGTCGCAATCATTCTCTTACCGATTTTTTATTTGGTGTACGTTTTTGGTACGCGGTGCCTATGCTGGAGCTTACCCGTATCCATTTTTAAAAGTCAGTGAGCTTGGATATCAACAGGTTTTGCTAAATTCTTGTGGCATTTTGTTTGGATTTTTCGTGATTGGTTCAACACTTTTTCTTGTCGACTATGTTCTGCAAAAACGTAACAATCAGCCATGAATAAAGAATTTATGAGGCGAGCCATACTGCTTTCTGAAAAAAATATTGAAACCGGTGGTGGCCCTTTTGGCGCCGTCATCGTTAAAGAAGGAAAAATTATCGGTGAAGGATGGAACAAAGTAACATCTACCAACGACCCGACGGCACACGCTGAGGTTGAGGCCATTCGCGAAGCCTGTAAAAATTTGAATCATTTTGATTTAACAGGCGCAGAAATTTATACCAGTTGTGAACCTTGCCCGATGTGCCTTTCAGCTATTTACTGGGCACGACTTTCTAAAATTTATTATGGAAACACCAAAGCAGATGCAGCCTTAATAAATTTCGATGATGAATTTCTTTATAATGAAATTCCGAAGCCTAAATCGGAACGCAAAATTTCAATGGTGCAGTTGATGCACACCGAAGCATTAGAAATATTTAAAACGTGGCAAGCTTCTGATAAAAAAATAAAGTATTAGTTAATCCTAAGGTGACAAATAAAAATTCAGTAAAAAGAGTAAGGAAATCTCAATACATGCTAAAGTACAAGTCGATCTTTAGACGATTTGTGAAAATAAATCAGGAATTTTTTCATCTTCCGCATTATGGATTATGAATTCTAAGGCAAAGCCAGCTGACGTGATCATAGAACCCAAATTTACCATACGATCTACATCGAGTCCGTGTTCTTCTTTCGATTTACTGATTTCTAACAATTCGAATTTGTTCTGTGCAATTTTTATGAGGTTGCGTTCACGGGTACTTAGAATAGTTTTTATCACCTTAAAAACATCAGGATTTGCTGAATACTTTTTTGTACGGCCATTTGTTTCTTGGCACTCGATCAATTTAAAATCTAAAAGTTCGGCCAAGGCGGGACTAACCAAGGCTTTTGAAACATTTAAAGCTCTGGTCAATTCTGCGCCGCTTAGGGGGCTTTTTGAAAGATAGATGTGGGTCCACAATTGGCCGTGCACACGCTTAAATCCCCAGTATCTAATGAATTCACCGACAGCGTCCGATAGTTCGCTTAAAGCACTGGAACTAGCTTTGGTCGACTTTGCTGGTTTCACCGCTTGCTTTAAAGTTTTTATTTTTTGAGACATCAGACGGTATCCTTATAATAAGTTGTTGTGCCTGTTACTCTTGCTGAAACTAATGGTTCAGTGTAGTATGAACATTAGATGAGGTCAATATGTCATTTAAAAACGAACAACTTACGATTTATTTTGATGGGCTATGTCCTTTATGTTCGCGCGAAATTAACCATTACCGAAAGCAAACGGGCAGTCATAAAATAAAATTTACAGACATAACCGACAAAAGCTTCGATGCCAAAAGTCAGGGTTTAGACCCTGTGCAAGTTCACAAGGTGATGCACGTAAAAAATTCAGATGGAAAAATACGAACAGGTGTTGATGCGTTTGTAGCAATTTGGGAGGTCTTACCCAATTATAACTGGCTAGCAAAACTTTCACAGAATTTTTTGTTAAGGCCCGTTTTAAATCTTGGCTATGATGCATTCGCCGTTGTTCGACCTTACTTGCCAAGAAAAAAGAGTAAGGACTGCGAACAAAGTCCTTACTGCGAACCCGGAGGAAAAGAATGATAAACTATCCGTTAGAATTTAATTCTAAAACGTTTGCGACAAGTGGCGTACAAAATATTTGGAAAACGGCATCAAATGATTTTGAATCAGCTGTTTCTATACCGCCTGAATTCAAAGGGCCTGGTGGAGGTTTTAGTCCAGAGGATTTGTACAATCAAGCTCTTGCCAACTGCTTTGTTGCGACCTTTAAAGTGTACGCTGAGAATTCGAAATTAATTTTCGAAGATCTTCATGTCGAAACCAGACTGGTTGTGGATTTGGACGAAAGTAAAAAGCCTGTTATGAAAGAATTTTATTTAGTTGCAAAAATTAAATCACCAAACAACTCAGACAAAGCTGTCTTACTAGCGAAGAAAGCATCGCAAACTGGTCTTATTTTAAATTCTGTAAAAACAATCTGCCACTTTGAATTTCATGTTATTTGAAGTTAGCCCGGACCTATTTCAGGTCTTAACCGTGCTACAAGCTTTCAGCTGCTTTTTTATGGCAGGACTGATTTGGCTCATACAGCTGGTACATTATCCGGGACTCGCTTTCGTCGACAGCAAGCGTTTTTTAGAATTTCACTCATTTCATTCAAAAAAAATTACGTTCATTGTTTTACCGATCATGACAGTTGAACTTGTGACAGCATTTTTACTGAGCTTATCGTGGAATCAGATTTTCATCTGGAACTTTATTTCGGTGATTACATTATGGGTATTAACTGGTTTAGTCAGCGTGCCCATACACAACAGCTTAACTGCCGCAATGGATTTAAAGAAAATTCACCGACTGGTGATTACCAACTGGTTTCGAACGGCCGTGTGGACCGTTCGTTCGATAGCTATACTTTATTTTTTGATCACTCGGCGATAGTTAATGGAATTTCAATTTTATGATTTACTTTATCTAAATCAAAACTGATGCGGGCGTGCCATTTTCCAGTCATAGAAAATACAGCTTTTTTGATTTTGAATTTATTTTTCTTTGATGGAGTAATTTCAAGCGGCGATGTGCCGTGGTCATGTTCTGGCATCCACAAGTCTGCGGTAAAATTTGTAACTGCCTTCGGTACAAGAACATGAATCATAAATTCAGAATCCATTTTCTTTTTCATGTTGGTCATGTGACCGATATGTGCACAAACTTTTGCATCAGCAGCCGAACAAACATTTGCTGTGTGATCATCTTTAGCAAATGCATTTAAAGAAAAACCGAAAGCGACAAAAACTAAAATCATAAAACGTGACATTGAGAAACCTCATTTGTTAAAATTTACTAAAGCTTAAGGCAGATTCTAAAAATCTGTCACATTAAAACTGAGCGTCAGTCAGCCAAAAGATTTTGCTAATTTCAGATTTAAAAGATTCTAACGCTTGTTCTGACGAATCGACCTTGAAATTGGCTTTTTCGTTTGCTAGCCAACCTGGCGAATTCCAGTAAGTGATACCTTTAACTTTTGGAAAAATTCCGGCCTCTATAAATCGCAATGCTTGCCGCAACCAGACCGCTTTTTTGTCGGGGTCATTCGTACTTTCAATAACAGCCATTTCGGCAATTAACCAAGGTCTTGCTGATTTTAAATTTTCAAGATCAGGAACGAATCTTTTCAACTTATTTTGGAACAAGTGCCATTCATGAGTTGGTAACTGGGCTCCAAAAACACTGATGCCAATCCAGTCAATAAATTCATCACCAGGGTAATAGTGCTTGATATCATTCCAGTCAGCCTCGGGCGATTTTGCAGAATCGACATGAAAAACCCAAGTGATGTTGTTTGCGCCCGCTTCGCGAGAAAGTTGAATGATCATCTTCAAAACATCTTTAAATCTTTCAGGGCCATCAGGCTCTGCTTTATCACCGTAAGAATCAGTTTTTTTTCCGCCATTCCATGTTCCGTTCCACGGAAACCAATCGCCGTTGACCTCGGGTCCGAATTCCATAATCAATGGCCCTGAAAAATTTTTTGCAGCAGTAAAGTAAGTACGTAATGCTTCGGTGTGCTTACCATCTAAAAAAGTTTGCATCGAAAAGACGGGGTCTGCCTGATTCGCATTCGAAGACATTTTGCTCCAGGGCATTAAACGAATATACGGAATTAACTTTTCATTTCGAATGATCTCTGCGGATTCCTGCGGAAAAATTATTTTGCCATCAAGCCAGTCATTCGCAAAGTAAGCCCATACTGCTTTCTTATTCACGATCTGCTGATAGGTCTGAATTTTTTCTGCAGAAACAGCGCTTGCAGTCGGGCCGAAATCCATAAAGGCGCCGTGGTATGCGCCAGTGGCAGGTGCGATAACCTTAAGGTTATCAGCAGCCTGGGATAAAATCGTTTGGGTTAAAATGGCAGCAAAAAAGAGCACTGAATTTTTCATGGGTTATTCATAAAATGCAGGTTCTAGCTAGTCAAAGTGTTAAAGCAATCATTAAGGAAAAAAGGTAAAATCGTTATGGATTTGGTGCGCGAGAGGGGACTTGAACCCCTACATCTTTCGACTCAGGCTTCTGAGACCTGCGTGTCTACCAATTCCACCACCCGCGCTGAACTTTGGT
>JAYTPC010000125.1:0-11473 GCA_043747425.1 Bdellovibrionales bacterium | reverse complement strand
CGCGGAGAAGTGGGTGAGTGGCTGAAACCAGGTCTTTGCTAAAGACCCGTAGTTCCAAAAGAGCTACCGTGGGTTCAAATCCCACCTTCTCCGCCAATTCATATGAATTTTCCAAGCATGATTAACGATAGATCTGTGACAAGAACTTTTGTATCCATAAAATAATTCGGATAGCTTTCTTCCAGTTTTTTAACATCTCCCGTGTTAACGAGAACAATATTAATTTGCTTATCACTAAAATGTGTTCTTTCTAAATCTAAGTAGGCTTTTGCAGCTACGTCAAAGTGAGCAGCTCCGAATGTTTGTAAGGAAATCGTATTATTTCGAGAGTTTAATAAAATTAAACTGTAGTGTCCTTTTCTTCCCGTAGTGATATTTTGTGCAACCGTTTTATAAACTGCCGTATAGACGTTAAGATTATCAATTACTTGTAATTCATTAATTATATTTTTTAGTTTTTCAAGGAGCATGCTTTGTGTAAAAGATTTATGCTGTTTTAGGACAGGCCTTTTCTCTTTTATTGCAAAAACTGAACTTAAAAGCGAAAAAAAATCTAACCATCTTTCATTGCCATCACCTGATTTAAAAGAGCTGTTTTTTAACGTACCAAAAACTTCAACTCCCGTTGCCCAGATATGTTGTAACTGAGATCTTAATTGTATTTCCAAGAAAATACTTGGAGCTTTTGAGACCTTGTAAACAAGATGAATACCTCGATAACCATCTTTTTTAGGATCTTGAATATAATCATCCATTGAAAACAATGAATGTTTGGATTTTGATTTTTTATATAGCTCGAGCAATTTATATACAGCTTCGGTGGTTTCCATAACAGCTCTTAATCCACCGATATCTTGCATAGCTGATAATCGCATTGTTTTATGCTTCAAAAGTTTAAGTAAAATTGACGGCGTTCTTTTTAGTCTTTGTGCAATTATAGCGCGGCTATAAATCTTTTGCGCTCTTGTTTTTAATGTCCTTGAAAAAGTATCCAACGGAATGGCATGGATGGCGCGCCAGTTAGAAAGTATTTCCAAAGACTGAAGCTTTTCTTGGTTAGAAACAGTTGTGCTTTTTAAGAGCTCGCCAGCTTTATCAATTTTTGTTTTACTATGTTGAAGCTGGACAGACTTTATAAAACCACCTGTTTTTATCAGTTTAAACTCGTAACCTATTGATACTATTAGTAAACCATATTTAGCCCAAAAACTAAATGTTTATGTTAAAAACACCTAGTTTTTATAAGTTTAAAACCATAACCTATTGAAACTGCTTGATTTTAAAACCTAACTATCGCTCTAAAACAACATCAATAAAAGTAGAATACGATGGCTTTACCCGGGCAATGACAATTCGCGGTTTTAACCCTGGCAAATGAATTCTTATTTTAATCGGGAACCCGTTTTCTTTCCAAAATTCATAGTCACTGGTATTTATTGGTTGCGGTATTCTTGGCTGCACGATCCCTGTTATGTGGAACCGCAGCGGATTTAAGGTTTGATCAAAAAAAGCAAACGGCTCTAATTGTTTTGTCTGAAAGTTATACGCAGACGTTGTCGTTGAAGAGTAAATCTCGTTACTTCGACCTAAATAAATATCGTAGGGTACGTTTGAATCATCGCGCGTGATACGACCCGACCGCAACACACTAAACGGTTTTTTCTCAAAGTTCATATCTAGTGCTTGCAAAAAACCAATGTGATCTACTAGAAATTTTTTATCTAATACATAATCTAGTGGTAGCCGTAAGTTTATATCTAAGGCAAAGCCTTGAAGTGGTTTGATGTTGTTCACAGAATTTTGCAGGGTTCTTGAATTCCCTAAATCTAATTCAGCCATTAATTTTTTATATTTATCTTGATCGCACTGGGCAGTTCCAGCTTCAGTTTCACAATTCAACAGGTGCTTGATCACGAATTTGTAAGTTGGATGATCACATAAGCTCGGCGTGACACAAAACTTTGGAATTTCAACAACATCATAAAAATTTTTGATGTTTGGGCTAGTGTGCACAGCACGCACTAGGATAAAAGGAATATCCGTGTCTTGCATATATTTAGTTTGTTGAAAAGATTTAAATTCAAGGACCTCATCAGCCTGATAATCTTTGTTTAATGCTTCTCCGTAAATAAAATCTAAACGCGCACTTGGTATAATAACAGCAGTGTCTGATTCGTACTGTTCGCCGCCGAACCCCACAGTTTGTAGGAAGTTAGTCGACATTTGCATCCATAACTTTGTTGCACTTGAATCAATTTTTGCTGCCGTTTGTTTACTGATTTTATCTGGAACTATTCCTGCGATGTTTAGAAACCTGGCTTTGATGTATTTTTCAGAATCTGGTATTTTGTCGATTGCAATTGCCCGTCTACGAAATTTAAAAATGGTATTACTAGAAAAAGACATTTCTTTTAATTCGGTAAATCCATAGGGTAACTGTTTCCCTGCCCAGTTGATCACTGCATTATCAGATTGCGACCCAGCTGCAAGTTTAGATCCCCAAAACGGTGATCCTAGACTGATCACGGCATCAATACGACGAGCATACTGCGACAACTGTGTATCTGAAAAAGAAATACTGTCTGCTGTAGATCTGGCCAGTAAGTTATCTATGTACCAAATAATTGAAACAAGACCACCTTGTGAGTGCGTTATCAGCGAAATTTTATCTTGTTCTATCAAGCCACCGTTATTTACAAAAAATGTATCGATTGCTGTCGATAAATTCTTAGCGAAATCAAAAGTCGATAATTTTTTATCACCCGTTAGGTATTCAAATTTCATAACCTGCAGATTGTACTGGGGTTGCACGTCTTTCATCTGTTGAACTAAAGCTTCAGGCATGTATCCGAATGATTTTGAATTGCCACGAAGTCCATGCACTGTAATAATTAAGTGAATCGGTGCACGAACATCTGCTTGCTGATTGGGTTCACGCTGTGAAGTTTTTGAAATATGACTGCAAGACCAGCCAAAAATGAGACCCATTAATACGAAAAACAAAGTGCGTACTCTCATTTATTCAATTCTACCACATTAAAATAAGAACAAAATATAAAAAATCGGTCAACGAGGCAATGCAAGACTTCTGAAGCAGTTGCCTGAGAAAGACGACAAGAAGCATCTTCAGTATGCTGCAGGACCTACAAACCAAGTTTTCGCGGGCATCAACTAGACAAATTTTCCAAGCATAATTAAGTGAAAGATTTCTGAAAAGGGTTTTGCTATCCATAAAGTAAATTGCAGGTGCCGGCTAGATATTTTTATGATTGCAGCCCAAATGACTTTGTAGGAAACATTCGTTCCTCGTACGGAAAATCAACTTGTTTGACTTCGAAGGACTATCAAACTGTCGCATATCCAATATCAATTATTTACTCGGAAAAAACTTTGGACGATGCCAAAATAATTGAGCCAACCCCAAAGGAACGCCAATAGCGAAACTGGTACTTACGTCTGGGGACAGGTCGATTTAATAGAATAAAAAATTTATTTTGACATTGCCAATAGATCCCGCGAAAAGAGCGGGTTAGTTTTCTTGTCGCATTTGTAACTTCACAACTAAATCTAACTGCACTTGATCTCTTTTTCTTGAGATGAAAGTATGAATTCATTCAAGGATGTTTCAAAATTAATATGAAAATATTTACTTTTTCTGCTATTTTATTTTTTAAGATGATTTGCTTCGGAAACCAATTTCCTAACTGGGTGCAGATACAATCGAAATTGCAAGCTTATGAACAACTTGCCGAATGGTCAACAGAGACTCAGCCATATGAGATTCAGAACACCACTATTTTAGAACAAAAAAATTTAGCGGGTGAATTAACTCAAAAAGTGGAAATTGGCTTACATTCTATAAACTGTGAAAAACAAAAATTGTCGACCACATGCCTACCGGTAGGCCTTCATACGCCCAGCCCTGCATTGTTTTGCAATATGACTTTGATTGGTTGCGGTGGCAAAACCATCAGTAAAATGAAATTGGTAAAATAGTTACCAATAATTGTTCGTATAGTCATTATTTTGCCAGTTTTCCAAACGCTACAAAAAATTAAATGAACATGCTCGGATGTCTCAGATTGAGACATTTTGATTTCATACCTATCACGTTGATTCGTTTTGGTTCAATTATGATTTTCGATTTCAGAACAGAAAATGGACCCGTATTTGCACCCAGGTCTTTCAGAGGTTCTGATGCAAGCTTTTCTAAAAACTATTTTTACGGTGCTTTTAATATCTTGCACAGCAGTCGCAGATAAAGTGATCATTTTAAGCGATCCCGAGAAATCATTAGAGGCTCGAGTAGAGCTTATCATGAACGCTAAAAAAACCATCGATATGCAGTACTTCACAATCGAACATGATTATATTTCTATCTCTGGACTTGCTCTGCTTCGTGAAGCTGCAAAACGTGGAGTTAAAGTCCGATTAATTGTGGATTCATTATTTAATCTGATGACTCGTGAAATGATGAGTGCCTTTTTGAACAATTTAGAACCCCTAGCTAAACGCAACATTGAAATCAGAGAATACAATCAGTTCAATATTTTCAAACCATTTTGTTACACACGTCGCATGCACGACAAATCACTTATCATCGATGGAGAATACTTGATTGTGGGCGATCGTAATATCGCAAGTGGTTACTTCAATATACCAGAATCGCATGGAGGACGCGCGCTGCCTACATTTCAGGGGATAGATGCTCTGATTGCTGGAACTAAGGCTATCTCAGAGGCGAGTCGCTATTTTGAACAACGCTGGACTTCTAAAGACGTCAAAGAAGTCCGATTGTATGACTACTCTAGAAGTGAACTAGATTATTCATATTGCAACTACAAACCCTTATCGGACGCTGATACAAGTTGCGAATGGCGCCGTGATGCTAGTATTAAAACCATTTCTGCAGAATTAGAAAAACTTAATCAGCACTATGCGTTTATTACGCAGAAAAATTTAAAAATAATCTTAGATCAACCAATAAAAATGTTACTGCAATCCGCTTATGAAACAAATGATATACGTTTTATTCACGATGATGCTTTAACACGCGTATGTAACGGAAAAAATCCTGCGAAGAATATTGCAAAGACTCTTTATGAAACTATTGCAGAAAACACCACCAAAGATTTATTGATTATTACACCATACCTTGCGGTCACTCCAGAAATGGAATTACTAATCAAAAAATTGGTTGAAGAAAAAGATGTCTTTGTTCGATTTATTACCAATTCAATTAGATCTAATAATGAAGGGCCTGCAAGTGCTGGATATTTAAAAACTCGTCACCGCCTTATGAATATCAAAAATTCACAGTCGGGTCGCAAAGTTCAAATTTATGAATATACTCATATAAGCAACCCAATGCTTAAAGATGGTATCGGAAAAATTATAAAACAAGGAAAAGCGGTAGATACTATTCATGCAAAAGTCGTTTTAATGGATAATAAAAAAGTATTTATCGGCTCGTACAACTGGGATTATCGCAGCCAAAATTTAAACAGTGAAGTTGGCGCTGTTATTGGCCTTCAGGGCGTGAAATCAACCGAAACTACTGCAGAAATTAATGCCAAAGTGACGACTCTTTTACAATCCGTAAAGATTGTTCGAGACGATGGATCCACAAGCGACGAAATCGACATTTACAATCAGCTAACAAACGATGAAAAAAAATCCATAGAAGCGGATTTTTCTCACCGCAAAGAGGCCACTCACCTTTGGAAACAATTACTTAATTTACCAGTCCTTGGTGACTGGCTACTTAATCAAATCTGATTGAAAATCTATATAAACGTTTACAAAAATTGTTCTTATCTGAAAAGTTTCTAATCAAAAACTTCAGCTATAAAACAATTCTGGACAGTTCAGCATGCATTAAATAAACGAAAAAAATCTAAAAACACCAGAATTCTTTAAACCGTATCACTTTGAGATTTCATTTGAAAATAAGAAGGTGGACTTTATCTTGCAAAGTAAGTGGCATCGGAGGTCTTTTGTGAAAACTATTTTTATAACTCTTTTGGTGTTCTTTGCCCATTCCAGCGTTTTTGCTGACAAGGTGATTATCTTGGAAGATCCGATCAAGTCGTTGGCGTCTCGAGTAGAACTTATATCACATGCAAAAAAGACAATTGATGTACAGTATTTCACGATAGAGCATGATTATATTTCTGTAGCAGGCTTAGCGCTGTTAAGAGAAGCTGCGAAACGGGGGGTGAAAGTCCGAGTCATCGTCGATTCAATGCACAACCTAATGACACGCGAAATGATGGCTGCCTTTTTAAATAACCTTGATGCAAAAGCTGAACAAAATATCGAGATCAGAGAATTCAACAATTTTAATATCTTTCGTCCTTTTTGCTACACTCGTCGTATGCATGACAAATCGTTGATCATCGACGGCGAATATTTAATTGTCGGCGACCGCAATGTTGCCAGTGGTTATTATGATATTCCTGAAACAGAAAACGGTCATTCACTTCCATCATTTCAAGGAGTGGATGCACTTATCTCGGGAACCAAATCAATCAATGAAGCGACCCGCTACTTCGAACAGCGTTGGACCTCGAGAGATGTTAAACCTGTTGTATTTAATAATTATTCTGCAAGTAAACTAGATTACTCTTACTGCTCTTACCAACCATTAGGTAACAGCGATGCTAGTTGCGAGTGGCGCCGTGAAGAATCGGTCAGAAAAATAAAATTAGAGTTGGAGAAACTAAATGAACACTATGCATTTGTAACAACTAAAAATGCTCAGGCGATCGCTGAACGACCAACTTTGAAGGCCCTGGCAAGTGCTTACGAAACAGATGACATTCGATTTATTCACGATGATGCTACGACCCGCGTGTGCAATGGTAAAAACCCACAGAAAAATATAGCAAAAACACTTTACGAAACGATTGCTGAAAGCACGCAACAAGATTTAATCATCATGACACCATATTTGGTGGTTACACCAGAGATGGTTCAGCTTGTTAAAAAGCTAGTTGAAGAAAAAGATGTTTTTGTTCGATTTATCACGAACTCAATTGAATCTAATGATGTTCCATCAGCAATGGCAGGATATTTAAAGACGCGACATCTACTAACAAACATTAAGAATGCTAAATCTGGTCGCGGAGTTCGAATTTACGAATTTATGAATTTCAGTAATCCAAAATTGATAGATGGAAAAGGCGCAACCATAAAAGAAGGTAAAGCTATCGATACTGTTCACGCGAAAGTTGTTTTGATGGACAACAAAAAAGCTTTCATTGGCTCTTACAACTGGGATTATCGCAGCCAAAATTTAAATAGTGAAGTCGGAGTACTGGTTGAACTTGATGGGACTAAACATGTTAGTCCCACATCAGACATCCGTAACAAAATGGCAAAATTACTTAAAACGGCTAAAATTGTCCGCGAAGATGGAACAACAAACGAAGAAAACAAATTAAAAGTTTTACTAACTGCTGCCGAACAAAAAGATATTGATACGATCATAGCTGGTCGAAAAGAAAGTGTACTTTTGTGGCAGCACCTTTTGGACTTGCCATTGATTGGTAATATTTTATTAGAACAACAATAAGAACAGCTTGCCAGGATTGAGTGTAAAGAATGTCTAGCATTAATCCATTCTTCACGATGAATTATGACCAGCCGCTAGAGTATCAGTTTTCTCACGATTCTGTTTTTCTAGCGCGCACTATTTTTGATCTGGTTCAATCACAAAAATTGCCATCAGCACACGTTCTAGATTTGTGTGCTGGATGTGGAATCATTGGACTGGATTTCCTGTTTCATTTGTCCAACGGTAAATTACCACTTCCAGAAAGTATTGATTTTGTGGAGGTTCAGAATATTTATTTTTCTTATTTTGATAAAAATAGGAATCGACTTAATCTTAAAGTTGAACTCCAGTTTCTAAACTTAAATTACAAAGACTTACTGCTTCAAAAAAATTTAAAAAATAAATATGATCTGATTATTTGCAATCCGCCTTACTTTCGAAAAGAGCAGGGAAAGCTTTCACCCTCTGATTTTAAAAATCGCTGCCGATTTTTTCTTGATGCTGATTTTCAAAGTTTGTTAGTTAGTATTCAATATACTCTTTCCGAAACAGGAACGGCTTATGTGTTGGTCAGGTCTTTAGAAAGTCATGGAATTAATGTTGAAGCTGAAATGCGCAGCTTCCAAAAAGATTTGCAAATTAAAAAAATAGATAAAATTCGCGCTACAGACCTGTATGAAATTAAAAAAAATTAACATGCATTCATTGTCTTGATGTTTTTTTAGAAAGCAGTTGTCGTGGCACATGGAGGCCTAATGACGTGGTTTTTAACTTTATCACTGCTTTTCACTGCTGGCGCAATTGGCGGTCTGGTCAACGCTTTCGTCGTTTGGTTCTTTGGATTTAAGGGTATATCCGCGGTTGTTGGCGTTCAGCTTGTTCCAAAAATGACGACAGCTTTTTTGTATCCAAAAATAGTTTGGGGTGGTTTGTGGGGTTTGCTTTTCATCCTAACAAAAGAAAAAGAATCACTTTTTTATCTGGCTGCAGTTATCAGTTTAGCTCCAACACTGATGCAACTTTTTTACGTATTTCCCAAGCAAGACGTAGGTCTGGGCGGACTGAAATTAGGAAAGTTTACCCCGTATCTGGTTTTTATTTTCAATCTGTTTTGGGCTTATTCAGCAGCGACATGGATTTACTTTGCTGGATAATTACATGACTGGTCCTGCTTAATAATTTTTCGATTTGGTTTAAACTAGACTCAAAAAAACAAATTTATAAGGCCAAAATAATAGCCCACATCCGGAAAAGTGATGAACTCTTTTTCAAAAAAATTTAACACCACTGAAAAAAGTACTGTATTTCAAAGAAAAAAATTTTCATTTTTGATATAAAAATTAGACACTTTGTTTTCTTAGACACTTTATAAGTCTTTACTATCTGTACGCTGCAATTCAGCAAACTTATTTCGGCCCTGCGATTGCAATTTATTGCTAGCGGGGGTCATTCGTATGGGTAATATCAATTTCAAAAAAATAATCTTGGGCTTTAGTCTAGTTATTTTTGCAGCTTGTAACAAAACCAGTTTTCAGTTGGTGGATCAAGAGTCACAAAAATTTATGTCTGGTGATTTCTTCGAAAATGTTTTCAAGATGGACAACTCGGTGGCATCCTTCGACCAGCCGCAGTTGGAAAACAACGAAACACAAGCAGCCTTCCAGGTCACCCTGCCCGACGGCACGAACTTAGCTGATCTGAAGAGCACCGATTTTTCAATTGTGGAAAACGGTCAACCCATCTCAGATTTTAAATTGGAATCCAACTCAACCACCACCAAACAAACCGTGGATATTATTTTTGCTGTCGATGTTACCGGATCTATGTCACCCACAATTGAATCGGCAAAAACTCGCCTGATTAGCTTCGTTCATAAAAGCAGATTGAACGGAACTCACAGCCGCATGTGTTTAATTACTTTCGGAGATCGTACTGTAAAAAACTGTGACCGCTTCTACGACAACAACCCAGATGATCCAGCAACAATTGATCAAGCGAACGAACTGATCTCAGAAATTTCGAAGTTGAAGGCTTTGACTGGTTCTAGCGATCCAGGTGGTTCAGATTTAAATGAAAATCCAATGCGGGCCTTAATAGACGCGTCCAAAGCTCCGTGGAACGAAAATTCACAACGTTTTGTTATTTTAATCACTGACGATGGTTTTTTGTACTCTCCGGGAAATTCTGGCAACGTGGGTGCTTTGGCTCCAAAGTATAAAGAAGTTACTGATGCCATCGAAAAAAGCCAAATGAAAGTGTTTGCTGCAACTCCGTCTTTAGCTGGCTACAATAAGCCATTTAAAAACGACCCCGGAGTTGTTCAACTTAGTCAGGGTGAATGGTTTAATTTTAAAGATCTTATTTCTGGTAAAATAAATTTAGATACTATTTTAAACCGCATCTTGAATCGAGTGCAAACAACGTATTTATTGAAATATACTTTAGATGAAAACTCTGGGCTGGATTCAACGTTACCGTTGAAAAAACGAAAGATAGAAATATTATTGCAAAATGGAATTCGTGCAAACCTTTCACTTCTATCTATTCAAAGTAATTTACCAGATGGTCGAAAGCCCTATCAGAAAAAATTCAAACTGTCTGATAAGAATATTAAAAAGGAAACTATCCTAGTTAAAGTGGACGGTGTCGTCGTATCTAGTGGTATTCAACTAACAGCTGATAACGAAATTGAATTTGAAAAAGCACCAAAAGCAAAATCGAAGATCTCGATTACTTTTTCTTACAGTGAATTGAAAGACAGTTTGCAGCTGACTCCAATTATAATTAAACAGACAGATGTGGATGCAGCTTCAGTTGAAGTTTTTCTAAACGGAATTAAAGCGTCTGAAAAAGATGTTGAACTAAAACAAACTCTAGAGGGCTACCTATCTGTGCAGTTGGCTAACAGCGCCTTAACAGAAAATGATCCGTACAGCATTCGTTTGAATAATGGTTTAACTGTGAAAGTTAAAAGAAAATAAAAAGACTAATTAATTAGTCTGCGTAAAACAAAATAGTAATGATGTGGCATCAAACTGCCTTTCCAGGCCGTGCACATCAAAGAAGTCATCAAGCAGTCCATGGTCCCAGAGACGGTTTGGTACTCATCACCCAAACCCAACATATGCCCGACTTCATGGGCAATCACATTCGCTGTCCAGTTGCGCCCCCAATTTGTATCGTAAGGTCCGCGCGTTGTATCTAGCACACGCACAGAAAAGTGTGCAGCAGAAGCCTTCGCGGCTAATTCGAATTTGAATGAATAATTGAAATCTGTAGCCACACGACTGTTGTTCCAAAGTGTTTCGGCCTGTTTTAGTTTTTCACTAAAATTCACAGAATCGTTTTCAGTCGTATTCTGCAAATGGATACGCACATTTAAAATCAACTGTTCCTTTGAATTTACAACATCATACTTATATTTTTTTCTGACAAGGCCAGCGTATAAAATGGTGCCTTCAACTTTATCAAGTGATTTTAAATTTCCAAACAAAATTTCCGAAGGTTTCGGAAACTGAGTGAATGAGTCTTTCAAGTGCACCCGAAAAGTCTTAAAAGATTCGTTTGGCGTCGCTTCACGATCTTTTTGTGGAATCAGTTCCTCGTAAAGCCAGCGGTACTGCTGGTCATTCAGACTTTCCGCAGCACTTTCCACAGGATTTTGCACATCAACCAAGGTAGCTGGAGATGCAGACAAGGTTACCGAAGCTAAAACAAGAGCAAACAGAAGTGATAAAATTCTCATACCTAAAATAATTCATTACTGATTCATCCGAGGCAAGTTGAATTATTTAAAAATTCATGCAAAGTTGCCAGCTTAGCCCAAATCACGGAGAGGTGGCAGAGTGGCTGATCGCGCACGCTTGGAAAGCGTGTTCAGGGTTAAACCTGACGCGGGTTCAAATCCCGCTCTCT
>JAYTPC010000124.1:0-25554 GCA_043747425.1 Bdellovibrionales bacterium | reverse complement strand
CGCTGACGACTGCTCTTGTCCGTAGAGTCTACCCTGCCGTCTTGGTTTAAAACGAATAGATTAAACCTGCACCTTGCGACTCAGATCCAATATTCGGATAAAAAAACCATTGCGACTGATCTTCGTTTGTTTTTGAATTTTGTTGAAATTCATAAGAACTTGCTCGCGCTAAAATAAAACCGAGGAAAGCTCCGCCGACAATGTCACTTCCCCAATGATTGTCATCTGCCAATCGCGATAATCCCACAAAGGTTGCCAGCGGATATGCAATGACGGCAGCCTTCCAACCATAGGCGTAAGTCATTGCCGTGGCCGTCGCAAAGGCCGTCATGGTGTGTCCCGACGGGAAGGACTGTTGATTCTGACTATTCCCCGGACGATTGCGTTTGAACGCGTATTTCAGTGTGTAAACGCCAAGTGTTCCGTAAATAATGGACCTGAGATGAGACTGGTAATGGTTTTCATTGGAATCAAAATAGTACTGACCTAAAACAATCGCCAGACCCGGTATTCCGGTACCCAGTATATCACCAATTTCAGATTGGCTAGATACTATTTTTTGATGATTTTTCCAGTCTTCGCGAATTTCGTCATCATGAGGATTCACCAGTGCAACAGAACCAGCACCCATTAAAAATGCAAAAGCTGAAGTGCGATCTAGTAAACGATTTGCAAAGGGATCAACATGTTTTTCTGAAAATGCTGAAGCCCTAGATTCTGGTGATTTAAAAATAATTAAAACAAAACTTAAAAACAAAAAAAATAAGCGCATAATTTATTATGCGCTTATTTTAAAATTTTAGCAGTGAAATGAACAGTGATTTAGAAAATTATCTGCGACCAGATTTAATTTTTATCTGTAATTTAGAAATTAAATGCACAGCCATCTTTTCTTGAACACGGCACATTTTTAATTCGTCACGGCGATAAGAACGCTGTGATGGTGTCAATGTTCCTGTTTCAAGCTCCATTTCATAATCTAATTTGCTGGAACGTATTCCTTCAAGTTCTTTAGATTGCTGTTTAAACAGTTTTGCGACTCCACTAACTGGAGCTACTTCAATCCATTCTTCTTTTTGACGGTACCATGAAACCATGCGCAAGAATCGCGCTTTATTTTTAGCTAATGTAAAGCGTGGAAATTCACCATCTGGTAAATCTAAAATATTTTCTACGGCGTCAAAATTAAATTCTTCTTCATCTTCGTTAAAAATACCCGGATTGGCTTGCATGGCTTCTTGAATTTCACGAGCTTCAATTTCTTCTTTTGATAACTGACCAGTTTCGCCGTCTTCGTCCGAATCGTCGTCTTCTTCGCGTGAAGCGCGGTCCATCTTCTTTTTCTCGACCTCGACTGTTTGAGAATCGATTTTATCCTGGTTTAAAATAAGATCCGCATCTGCGATAGCTTGAATATCAGACATTTAATTTCCCCCGTTTGTAACTGAATGGAGAACTTATACCGCACTTCAACCAATGTCGCAACATGTCAAACACGATTTAATTGAATATAATGAAAATATTGTAATCCGGCTTTAACCGCTATGCCGTATCTCACGATCATAATTTGGTTAGCCGCTTAATTCCGCTTCGAATATCTCGCCAATCTAATAGCAGCATGCTTTGATATGAGGAGCTCTTAAGTAACCTGGAGAAAAGCGTGAAGAATGTTCTGTCTTTTATATGGATTGTTGGTGTTACTTTAATTTTGGGGTGTTCTACTCAGCCAAAGCGCTTACCCAGCGCTCTGACTGGAAAGCACTACGTTGTCACGCTACACGGTTTACGGGGTGACGGCACCTCATTTGGCGATTTTCATTCCTTGATTAAGTTGCACCTTGAAAAAGTAGATCCTGGCTACACTGTAGTACCGATCAATTTAATCTATAAAACAGCTCTATTAGATTTTAGCCCGCACACTGTGGCTGCTCAAATCAATTTAAATTTAGAAGAGAAAATAACTCAGCTTAATCCCGAAGATAAAATCTCTGTTGTGGCTTACTCCATGGGTGGTCAGGTCGGATCCATTTGGTATTTTGATGCTTTGAAGTCAGAAAAATATAAAAAATATGCTTTACAGACCACCAAGTTTATCAGCCTGGGATCTCCATTCTGGGGCTCGAAAGAAGCTAGCGTTGGCACTAGTATTGACAATCTTTTCGGCCAATTGCAGACCGAACAGCTGATAAATAATACGCTTGAGAAAATGAACCTCAGAGACACTTTTTTAGATAGCAGTCGTAATCGTGAAAAAGCAATGATGACCATAGTTAGCGTGAAAAAGTACCTGCGGGATTACATAAAAAATTATGATAAAAACATTTTGCCTAAATCGAAAATTAGCTTTGCAGAATTATCAGCCGTGGCGCTGGGAAGCGAAGTCTCAAACGAAATTCGGTTAAACCACATCAACTCAAAAAATAATACGAAGTGGATTAGCATCTCTACTTTGATTAACTGTCTCGAAACAAATTTGGATTCAAATACAGCTGGTTGCCAAAATTTTCAAAATAATCTTTTCAAAAAACTAAACTTTGATATTTTTGGAAAATATGCTTTTGGTTACGCACGTCGTGAAACAGATAATTCGGTAATTACTCCGTCCGCAAATGCCCGTTTTCTATTTGTCCTAGAAAATGATGCCAACTATGCCGATGGACACCAAACACTGGCCAGCGATTTTCGCTATTCAGCCGAAGAAGCAAATCACCAATTTTATTTAGCGGAAGGCCTACACTCTGCTATGTTACCTGCATCTAAGTACGATAAGGCATTGAAAATATTAAGCTTTGGCGGCGACGCCTGGGAATCCTTAGTAGACGATGTGGTCGTTGTTTACGAAAAAAACTGTAGGGATGCACAGACTTGCAAACATCCATCGTATAAATACATCCTCAAAGAACTGGCTGATTGCGACCGTGAAAATTCCACTTGTGAAAAAAAATCAGAAGAAAACTTTGTCCAAGCTTTCTTCAAAGATGGTAAAAAGTACGGAGAAGGGGATCAGCGTGTTTTAAGATCAGAACTGCATGGTTTCACATTGGAAATTAATTTACGAGTGCCCAAGGGCTATGATTTGTCCCAAATTAATCACCGAAATATTTTTAGTTTTCTAAAAACTGAATTCACAGATCCGGAAGAACACAGCATTCAGTTACCTGAATCAACACCCTACAAGATTTTGTTAGCACGGCCGCTAGAGCTTGGAAGTCTTGCTATGAGTAAAGTGACTAAAACGAAAGATCAGGATCAGTTGCGAGTTATAATGACGGGGTTAATTATCCCAAAAGAGAAAGAGAAATACGATTCAAAGTCGCTCGAGATTGGCGCAAGTTTTGAATTAGATCTTCAATTACCGGGGCTTAAAAGTCGAAAAGTTCAGGCTTTGGTACGTCCTTATTATTCGACGTATGTAGATTTAGTTATGGCAAAAAAATAATCTAAAGAGGACGATGGAATGAAAATTTTTTTGTTGGTATTACTTTTTTGTTTTAATTCTTTTGCTGCAAAAGAAATTGTTGTTTTAGTTCCGGGTTTTTTTAATTCAATAGCTCCGGAGTATTTTTCGAAAACGATTGTTAAATCATTTACATCTTATGGATTAAAAGTATTTATTGCTAAAGATCTGAACCCAGTTGGTAGCATAGCAGAAAATGGCGCCGAGCTAGAAAAGCTGCTTGAAAAAATTGAAACGTCTGAAGGTCATAAAGTCGATTTTAGTATTGTAGCTCACAGTGCTGGTGGTTTGTATTCATTATGGGTTTCTGATCGTGGAAATATTAATATTAAAAAATTAATTACAATCAGTACGCCGTTTCAGGGTGTTGAATTTGTACAAACCTGGATCGAAAAATCATTCTTGTTTTCAGCGCTTACGGATTTGGCTTACTTGCATGGACTGCAAGAGCTAACTCCTGATGGCGTTGATCGGTTTCTAAAAACTGTAAAACCCAATCCTAATATGCAGATGTTCTCTTTTGGTGGATATCAAATGCAAGGTTTAGATGTTACGGATGCACGAAATATATCTGTTCCACTCTTGGTGACGAGCCATTACATTTCTGGAAGATCAGACGGGGTCGTTTCTTTATCATCAGCCTTAGGCTACCCGCACGCCAAAAAATCTAACCATTTTTTGAATCTAGAGCACTGGGAACAAGTTAAGGAACCGAGCGCCTTTGTTATTCTTGGAATACGAAACACACACTTTATACAGCAAGAGCAAGAGCGATTTTATAAAAGGCTTGCTCAGCAAATCGTAGATAAATAATTTTTTAAAAATCAGAAATATTTTTAGCAAGTTCTGGGTGGTCAATAAAGGGATTGCGATTTTTTTGCAGTTTGTAAATCTCATCATTTCTGAAACGCTCTTCGTCATCCACAGGAAACTGCCGATCCCAATTTTTTAAAACCACTTCCTCAGCGGGTGAAATCGCGATGTCATAACGGATAGAGAAATAGAACAAGGCACGTGCTACATGACCTTTGTGCTGATTGGGTGGTTCAAAAATCGTCGCCGATCCTTCGCTACCCTGCCCTGATCTGGATGCAGAGCATTTCACATGTTGATCATCTTTTGTAACGATCCCAAAAATATTGTTACCGCGAGTTGCATTCATCTGTGAATCTGTCGGAAACAGGTGATGCATGTCGGCTTTCTGTATGTCTTTCGGGTACCTGCGATTAAAACGTGACTGTGGCCAAGTGTGCTCGATATTGATGACCGTATTGTCGGGAATAACTCCGGGACCGGGCTTTTCGCCACTGTTAAAATCAGGCCCTTGATAAATGCGGTCGCAGTACATTTCTTTGATGCCGTAATTTGCACTGTCTATTTGGACTAAATAAAATTTACCAAACAAAAATCGTCTGGCACCGTCGTAGCCAATCGATGTTTGTACTGTACAGTTTTTTTGCGACTCACAGCTTTGTACAAGTTGATCGAATTCTCCGGCTACTTGAACATGCCCAGACTTTAAAACAGTTTTTAGATCTGACTTTAGTTTTTCGTCACGAGCTACGGGCAGCACATCGGAATAAAAGGCTTTTCCGTAGTACAGATTTTTTTGTAGGGGCGTGGCAGACTCGGCGAAAGAAATAGAAACATTTACCAGTAAACAGAGCGCTAAATAAATAGACGTTGTCTTCATTCTAAAAACCCCTTTGTAGTCGGACCTATTACGGTGTCCGGTAGAAACGCTGAACCCTATTTTCAGCATATACTTAGGAAACTGTGTCTACATAAACATCGATGAAAAAGACTGGCAATAAAAATAAACATATTAAATTTTAAGATTTGGTTAGGTGCTGTTATTTTGGAAAAAGTATAACTTTAACTGTGCTTAAGCTGCTATCCGTAATTTTAAGGCACACAGATGCACCTTCATCAAGCAATTCAAACTGAATCCATTTTTCTGATTGCGCAGAAACAGCATCGAAACAGCTGCTCATGGCATCCCATAGTTTTTGAAAGGTTTGAGTCGGCTGACACTCAATAATAAAGTCTAATTCAAAACCAACTTTCCGTACCTGCACTGAAAATTTTGCTGACCGCATCTCGATCAGTAAAATTGTTTCTAAAATTATCTCGTTCAGGCTGGTGGTTTCGAACAACTCGGCCGACGAATCTTTGACAAAAAGTTTTATAGATTTAAGTATTTTTACGATTCGGTCTGCCATCGAAGCAATTGTACCGATAGACTTTGTAATTTGAGCTTTGTCAAATTTATCTGCTTCGAACTGGCTTTGTAAAATTTGAACTCGTGCAGAAATCACGGCCAATGGATTATTAATCTCATGAACAAACCCACCGCACAGTTCACCCAAAGCAGCGCTTTTTTTTTCTTTATTTAGTTCTTCTGTCAGTAAGCGGAGTTTTTTTTGTAGTTGATAAAAATAAAACACACTTAAAGCTAAACTCATTGCTAAGAGCACGATAAAAAAAATGGTTGCATTGGAGTTCATGTTTTATTATCGGATGCCACCGTAAACATTATAAATAAACTGCAGAATCTGCTAGACTTTCGTAATGGTTCGGGAACTCAGATCAAACGTTTCATTAGCTGCTAGTATATGTAACACAACATTATGCATGGACATTGTTTTATCGGATGATGCCTCAGCAATATTTGTCCGAGAAATTTGGTGTCCATCTACGATGTAAACGGCATTTATGCCAATCACTCGGAAAGAGGTGTCCTCTATGATGATTGCAGTATCTTCATCAATTCCAATTCCTAGCACACCAGGGTTTAAACCAACGGCTCCCAATAGCCTACCAATTCGTCCGCGCTGAGCGAAATGCTGATCGATAACCATATTTTCAACTAGCCCAAGTCCTGGAGCCATGAAACAGCCACGAACCTTGTGTGTGTCTTCATTGCTTCCGCCGATGAGCATCGTTTGCCCCATGATAGATGCGCCAGCCGAAGTACCGGCGATCGTGCCACCTGCTTCGTAAATTTCATAAATACAATCTAGCAAAGGCGTCCCCCCCAGCTTGGTGGTGATTCTTAACTGATCGCCACCTGTAAAAAAAATGGTGCTAGCGTCTTTCAGAATTAAAATATTTTCTAGCTTATGAGCATCTTCCGTTTGAGAAATTGTAAGGTGTAATGTCTTTTGTATACCTAGATCCTTAAATATTTTTTCATAATCTTGCCATATTTCATTTGGTATAGAGCTAGCTGCTGTCAGAATAACCAGTGTTCCGCTACCCGTTCGTTTGGCAATTTCATGAAGGATAATTCTTTTTCCTTTTTTGTCTTCAGCCCCACCGATTATTATCAAAGCACCAGGGCCTTTTCTTTTTCGTGCTTTTTTTTTGGTAATAATTTTTTTATTTTTAACTGATTTCATACAAATCAACTCTTCGACGATTTTTAAATGGCCTTTCTGGAAAATGCATTTTGTTATTTTGCATCAACCATTTACCACCAGCCATAACATGAATAATTTCAAGATCTTTTTGTCTGACAAAAGTTAGATCTGCATCGCAACCTGGAAATAAAGCTCCTTTTTTTTTTAGTTTTAGTACATGTGCCGGCACTGAAGTTACATGCGGTATTAATTCTTCCAGTTTCATTTTATAATCCTGAACACACTTTCTTATTTCTTGCCAAAGATCTTTTGGCGAACCATTGCCAGCATCCGAAGAAAAGCTAAGCTGCTTTTTGGGCCCATCGGCATTTTTGAAAGTTTGATAAGATCTTTGTAAATCAAGTTGGCTCACATCAAAATCGATATAACATCCACGCTTTGCAATCTGAATTCCATCATGAATGAGCGCATCGCTGCGCTCGAGGTGGGTCAGATACAACTGCTGCGGAATGATTTCATAATCATTTAATAAAAGTTTTAATGTATCTAATCTTTTTTTGCCAGAGCCAACATGAATGTGGGTCACACCACACTTTGCAGTTAGCATCCCAGCAACATAGGCATCGACACAAACTTTCGCAAGTTCTGCCACGCTGGGTTCGGCTGCACGTCGATCAGCGATTGCAATTTCACCAACGCCAATGATTTCATTTACAAAAATAATATCATCACGAACAGAATTTAATAATGTTTTCGGAGGCATATCGTAACCACCAGTATAGGCATAGGCATTAATACCGGATTCATTCATGGCCTTTACGCTGGCCATGAGAGCGCGCATCGTGATTGTCGTTGTGTCGACTCCGATAGTGCCAATTGCAGTCGTGATTCCACCCTCAAGACACTCAGAAACCAAAATACGATTTGATTGACTGACAAACCCACCCCGTTCGCCACTGCCGCCAGCCAGATGTATGTGTGGGTCAATGAGCCCCGGTAGGATGTACAATTCGCTGCAATCGATAACTTCTATTTGCAAATCCTCTAGACTTAATTGGGTAACTTCACGAAAATCCATTATTTTTCCGTGGCAAACAAGCACTGACTTTTTCTGAAAACATTCATTAATAAACACAAGTCCATGTGTTAGCAGAAACATTAAAGCATTCCGTGCAGTAAATTTTTCAGCTGGTCATTTTTTTTTGTTTTCAGAAAAGAATGCTGATGATTTCTTTTTGTGGTTTCTGTGTCTAAAAAAAGTGGCATTTTTTGTAATGGTTTTGGATCAAATTCGCTCAGTGTTCCTAATGCAGTTTCTAGTTTATCATAAAAAATGACGACTATATCTTCAGCCTGCAAATTTTCCAGCGCCTTAAAAATAGCGTTTTTTTCGATTGATACTCTGACACAGTTAGCCCGTGAGTTTTTCTTCATAATTGCAGTTTCTATGATTTCACTGACCTCTCCGGGGTTTCTTCCGCGGAGGTCGTCATCTTCCTTAATGATAAATTTTTGAAAACTGAGTGCTATTTCTTCAGCGCACTCAGTTAATAGTTTGTTGTTTCGATCTCCTGGTAATCCGATGACAGCCGTTTTTTTGCTAGCCCCGCTTTGATCTATGACCTTGCAAATTGAACTTAGTGCGGCAGGGTTGTGAGCATAATCTAAAATGACAAGTCCCTTTTGAATTTGATACAGACTGAGTCGTCCGATGTTGGACTTGCTCGGAAAAAAATCTTTCAAGCCAGCTATGATTTGGCTTATTTCTGCTCCTAACCCGACACAAGCAGAAACCGCTGCCAATGCATTAGAGATTTGAAAATCAATTATTCCGTTTAAAGTGATTGGAATATTTTTGATATCACAGATTTGGTGAATACAATCAGCGTTTTTAACATAGATCTGGCCGGAATCTACCCAGCATCCACTTCCGCCTTTCATAATATGATCATTTAAATCTGAATTGAATTTGCTGGATGAATACAGGAAAATATTTTTTGGAACAGATTGCACTTTAGATCGGAGTAATACCGAAAGTGCTGCCGGATCATCCGCATTTATAACTAGGGTTCCGTTCGGACGAACGCGCTCGGCAATTAATGATTTAATCCATATTAAATCTTCTGTCGATTCGATACCATCTTGACCAATATGATCTGTTTTGATATTTGTAATCACACCGACATCTGACCAATCGTACGCAAGTCCGCCCCGAATCAATCCGCCTCTTGCTGATTCTAAAACAGCGATTTCGATTTTGGGATCTGAAAGTACGACGTCTGCGGACCTGGGACCAGTGGTGTCTCCGCTGACAATTTTTTCTTTTCCAATCCAAATTCCATCGGTAACAGCAAGTCCTACTGTTGAACCGTCACCGCTTAAGATGTGATGGATTAACCTGGACACAGTGGTTTTACCATTTGATCCGGTGACTGAAACAATAGGAATGCGGCTATTCTGCTGATTGGGGTAAAGCGTTTCGATGACGGCACCACCGATATCGCATGGATGACCATCAGCAGTTTGCAGATGCATTCGCAGACCAGGAGCCGCATTGATTTCAATGATCTTTGTATTTTTGTTCACGGGTTGACTTATTTCCGAATGGATTAAATCAATTCCACAAATATCTAAGTTCACTACCCGAGCAGCTCGTTCGCTCAAAGCTTTTATTTCTGGATGAATCGCATGCGTGACATCGATCGCAGTGCCGCCGGTAGAAAGATTTGCATTACCTCGAAGCGAAACCATTTCGTTTTTTTTTGGAATTGAAACCAATGAAATTTGCTTTTTAGCCAAATAAGTTAATGCCGCTTCATCCAATACTATTTTTGTTAATGAATTCAGATGGCCTTCACCGCGCCCGGGTTCAGCGTTTTTCTGCTCGATCAATTCTTCAATCGTAGAAAATCCATCACCAACGACTGTTGCCGGTTTTCGGTGGGCCGCTGCAACAACTTTCCCTGACATAATAAGAACTCGGTAATCATTACCCCAACACATTTCCTCAATTAAAACTTCGTTACTGAATTTTTTTGCAAAGATAAATGCACTTTCTAGCTCTATTGGACAAACCAAATCCAGAACGACACCACGACCATGATTGCCATCGATAGGTTTTACAACAAAAGGTGGACTGAGCTGGTAAATGCTTTGACTGAGTTCTGCTAAACTCCGCGCCTTGAACCCGGCGGGTGTTGGAAAAAAATTACGGTTTAAGAATGCTTTTGTTAGAAATTTATCTTGTACCATATCTGCTGCAATAAGACTCGTGTGATTAGACGCTGCAGCTTGAAAAAATTTTCTATTTTTTCCATATCCCAATTGAAATAAACTAAGGTCTGGAGATATTTTTTTCCACGGAATACCGCGTTTTATAGCTGCATCCAATACAGTTTGTGTCGTGGCCCCCAATTGAAACAACTGAACAGTTTTTTTTATTTCTAAAATACATTGATCCAGATCAAAATCTTTTTCATGAATAAGATTATCTGCAAATAGAAAAGCAGATTTTAAACAATGGCGCATTCCTTCTTCATTTTTAAAACCGACGACGACATTATAGAAACCGTATTCGCCTGCAAAAACAGTTTTTCCGAAATTGACAGCAATACCTGCTAGCTGACTGAGTTCAATCGCGATGTGTTCAATGATATGCCCAAGATAAGTCCCCAGCGCTAATCGTTCATAAAAACCGCCCCGGTGCCCTTCAGAACAAGTATGTTCAATAAGTCCTGGAAGTTTGTTTTTTAATTTTTCATTGAAACCCGAAATATCTTTGCTTGGGGTATCCGTTAAGGATTTTAAATCTAATTTCACTATCAATACAGGATTAGCAGAATAGACATTTGGGCCGTGCACGGCTCTTACCGAAATAATATCCATAAAATAAGACCTTTCGGGGTAAATTTCCTTATTTTTAATAAAGAAATGCGTGCGAAGTTGTTCGCTACCTCCCAAAAAGCAATTGCTAAGCCATATAATGTTACGAATTATTCATTTAGATTTAGAATTATCTGCTTCTCAGTCATGCAACCTTCATGGCCAGAGTCAGGGAAATTTGTATAATTTATTAAAGAACCTAAAAATTTGACCTCTTTTTGAAATAGAATTTTGGGGACAAAACTATCGTGGTCGCCGGAATACAAGAAAAATGGAATATTAAATTTGATAAGATTAGATTTAATTCTATCAAGCTGCACATAATTCGGTGCAAACATTGGAACTTTAGTCAAAATGACCGGTTTGACTAAATCTTTGTAATTGAATTGAAAAGGGGCTTTGCATTCATCCAGCAAGCTTTCACCCACTTTAACATTCAGTTCAGTTTGCATTTTGCTATAGATAGCTAAACACTTTTCATAATCCATCGGAGTTGTGTTTGAATCGTAAATTCCTATAAAATTGAGAGCAGCACTGTGTTGAGAAAAATAATTTTTAGGTAACGCTTGGGTTTTGTGATAATTCGTTGGATTTGGAATTTCCTCGACAAATCGTAAAATTTCATTCTCTGCTATTTTTTCTTTTGGGACGAGTCTTTCTAGTGTGTTATGCAATAATCCCCAGTTGGTTCTAAATCCAATTTTTTGCACTAAAGAATATAAAATTTCAAACCCACAAACCTCAGTTTCACCTTTAGGAAAACATTTTTTTTGATCTGACAAATATGTGTTTAAAATAATTAAACGATTTTGGTCTAGCGGATAGATCTTATAATACGATTCTAGAACTTGGTTATGTCCAGCAACTCGTGAATAACTTGTATCAAAGTCAGCCTGTCCTATTGCATATCCGTGGGCATATGCTTTTAAAATGGATTCAGGAAACATTTCAATATATCGGTGAACAACATGGCCACCAAAGCTTTGACCAAAAATTTTCCATTTACGATCATCTATTAAGTGTCGACGAAGCGCTTCTGCATCCTGAACGATGCCAGCAGAACCATACCATTTTAGTTTTTCGATGTCGCGTGGCTCAAATCCTTTAGGAAAAGCTGCAGAGCAACCTGTTCCTCGTTGATCCATAAAAATTAAATCGATGCTGGTTGCTTTATCTTTGGAGTATTTGTCTTTTTGATATTCGTAGGTCTTGTAGTTTGTATGTGAACTAAACCCTGGCCCACCATTGAAAAAAATGACCGGATCTATCAGTGATGCTGTTTTTGAAAAATAATAAAAAATTGAAATCTGATTTAAGTTTTGTGGGGTTTCGGCGACATCTAGCCAGCCGTAATTATGCGTCTGCTCTATGGATTTAACAAATTGCTTGCACTCTTCATTTAATGATAGCGGTGTCCTTGCGGCAGCATAGCTTAGGCAACTGGAAATAAAAATAAGGATTGTAATCAACGGCCTTAGATTTTTCATTTCAATTGATACCCAACAAAGCCGCTCTTGATACGCTCACCTTGCTTAGCAATATCTGCCAAGTCTTGGCCGCAAGCACCCTGCATGAATCCTTCAATATAGCCCATCGATGCTTTCAAAGAATCGTAATAATCAATTGTTTCTGCCGAAAGAATTAAGCGTTGTTCCGGATTTGCTAAAAGTAAATCGTTATAAAAATGTTTTTTAGAATAACAAGAGAAAAATGCAAGCACACTTTCTTTGTTGGTGCCGATTTTTACAAGATCTAAAACTCGCTTAATGCCAGGTCTTTGAATTTCGTAGTAGCCATTATAATCTGTATGTAAAGTGTTATCTAAAATCGGTGGATTAAAATCTGGACCCCCACCATTTCTTGAGTGACCGTTATAGATAACAACATCGGCTTTTCCGATGCTGTCGAAATAATTTTCTTCCGATTGTTTTGTCAAAAATTCTTGGCGCTGTTTCAACGACTGGGTGTTTTCAAGAAATGATTCCGACGCAGAAGCATGCGTCAGTGTGATACGCACCTGAACATCTTCACCCAAAAGGTTGATTTGTTTTGTCAAAACCACTTTACCTGATTTGGAACTGCCGGCCTCAGAAAAACCACATAGGTTTAACTGTGATTTTTTTGAACAACGCTCTCTCAGGGCCGATCGTATACTTTCGAAAATACCTATATCCAAACTGGGCGAATATCCCCAGTTTTTGCCATTCCAAAGAATATCAGATCCTCTGGAATCATCGAAATACCCTAGCGCGTAACGAATATCTAAAACTTTATTCTGAAGAACATTCTTATAGAGTGGTTGGCACTTCATCGAATCAGGTTCAATGGGGATTCTAGTCAAGGTTGCAGCATCAATTTCTTCTGCATATGTTTTTATGAGTTGGCGACCCCAATATTGGTAGGAGTATATGTCGTCATTCATCCCTGCATGGGCAGTTGATACAAATAGTAGACTGATCAATAACTGTTTCATAAACACTCCTGCTAAAAAGAAGTGGTGCAAAATAGCAGCTACCCTTAGGGAAATTGAACCAGCGATAGAGCATTAAAATGTGTTTATAAGATGTATGGATGACGAAATTTGTCTCAATTTGATAATGTCTCAGATTTGTGGAGCTTAGGGACATCGGCGGAGAATTTTCTTCAAGTATTTGTAGGTATTGGAGTTTTGTTTGTGGTCTGGGTTTTGATCTTAAAAAAGAGAGACATCTCGGATCATTCAAGGGTTTAATTTTATTGCGAAATAACCTAAATCTTTGAAAGGAATCGAAGATGCCCCTACCTAAGTTAAAACTAAAAGCAGAGCTACGTTTGATGATACCCAGACTGGCTAGTGAGGCCAACCAATTAAAAGATCCTGAAGCACGTAGTCGGTGGATGAAGCTTCGAAAAATCGCTTTAAGCATGAAATCTACTGATCATGCCTGTGCAAATGCAGGTGTATCAGCTGATTGGTTCAGAAAATGGGGAAATAAATTAATCAAAGCTAGGCGACTGGTTGGATTATATACGCGGAGCCGTAAACCCCATCGGTCACCGAATAAAACAAAACCAAGAATCGAGAAACAGGTTCTAAAAATACGCAGGGCTGAACCATATCTGGGACCTGAGCGAATAGCTGATACGGCAGAGAAGTTATTTAACTCAAGTGTCGCACCGAGCACTATTTTTGCGATTTTACGTCGTGCTAAAGTCGTCGGAAAAAAGATCGCAGAACGACTAACTAAGAAACATTTGAAGCGATACCGAAGGCAATTACCTGGGTATTTACAAATGGATTTTAAGTATGTGCCGTATTTAATCGAAGGAAAACAGTTTTACCAATTAAGCTGCGTGGATCATCATTCGAGTTGGCGGCTAATAAGAAATTTTAGGTATAAAGATTTAGATAGCGTTATATTATTTTTAAATGAATTAAAAGAAGTCTGTCCTTTTTCAATTATAGAAATACAGACGGATAACGACACGGCATTTACAGATAAGTTTAGTTCACGAATGGGCGTGACCGATACCCATTTAGTGGATGTGTGGTGTAAGAAAAATGACATAATCCACCGTCTAATCCCGGTAGGCGTAAAAGAATTAAATGGCAAAGTGGAAAACACGCATAAGCAAGATGACCGAGAATTTTTTGCGATGAATCACTTTACCAGCTATGAATCGATTGCACTGAGTACCAAGGGTTACAACGATCGCTGGAACACCCAGCGTGCAACAAAAGCCTTAGGCTGGCTAACGCCAGCTCAAGCGATCGAGCAAGCCTGTGTTAAAGTTATGGCAATGATGATGTTTATTAAAAAAGAAGGCGACATCTCAGTTTATAAAATAAATGCCCAAGGCGATGCGGTGATGACCGTACCAAAGCCGCAAATACCAGTTCAAAAGAAGATCAAGACTCGTAAAGTTAGCGCGGTAGATAAATACTTGAGTTACCTTGAATGGACTGACCAGAATAAACTCAAATGCCTCATTTTTGGAAACCCGACGATCTCTCAGAATTTTTCAGATAATGTCTCAGATTGTCTCAGATTGAGAATCAGTAACCTGAAGCATTCAAAAGTAAAAACCTATTCAGCGGCCAACTTACGGCTTGGCTGTGGCGACAACCACACATCAATGATATCTCCAGATATCTCTTTATTATTTTTAAAATAATAAAATTTTGATGACTCTCTTTCTTCGGCAAATCTGCCAATAGGTTTAATATTACTTGGATTGTATTTCAAAGAAATTCTAGATACTTTTTTACCCAATGACACAAGTTCATTTTTCTCAGAAATACCATTGCCGTTTTTATCATTCCATAAAAATAACTTACTAAATAGTTTATCTTTTTTGGTTATTAAATAATCCTTGTTGCTATCAAACTGTGCTAGTTTTTCGAATCCATTTGCAAACTCACTAGAATCACCAAACAACTGATCTTTCGATTCAATTTTTCCTGTTAATTTTTCATCATAAACTAAAAAATACCCATCAGAATTTGCTTCCACCCAAGAAGTTTGGCCTGCAGGATTTATAGGAAAGTCAGAAATATTATTAAATAAAGGTCTTTTTTTATCCATAAACACCATCAAAGGGGACCACCAGCCTTTACAAAATCCAGTTTGACCGGGAAATGAAATATCAACCTCTGCAGAGGAGTTATCACTGGCTAATCTGAAATTTGAAACGGATGCAGATACAGCTCCGTCTTTTGCCATGAAAGCACCGCAAGCATAAGATGGTATGCGAGCTGAATAACCCATAGATCCATAAACAGGAGTCAAAGATCCGCAATCCATAACTTTTTGGGTAAAAGAATAACTGTTTAATGTTGCGGGAATCGGACTTGTTGTTGCACTGCCATCAGGATTACGCATTAGTTGTGTTGTAGAATTTATATAAAGCTGAACCGTGTTTCCATATATTCCTGCTACGCTACCAACCGGAAGGTTGTGGTTTACAAAAGCTTCTGACTTAGTAATTGGCGGCAATGCCACTGTTCTAGTATATGTTCTGGTTGAAAAGTTATATCTGAATCCAGCAGCTGTGCAGGAATTTGTTCCACCGCCACCGCCGATACCAGCGAATCCGCCACCGCCGATACCAGCGAATCCGCCCATTCCGCCGAATCCGCCCATTCCGCCAATAATGGGTGCAGTCGGAGTACATGTTTCTGTTAAAGTTCCACCAGGCTGCGTATACGTAATTGTTCCGTCTTTCTGGATAGGGCGTATGGAAGCTGCTTTCATTCCGAATTTTGTAGTTATATCACCGGGAAAGTTTACGAAAAAATTTAAATTTTGACCACTCACGTTCATGTCAAACTGTGCTTTGATCATTGAACTGGGTGATATCGGATTTGCAACACCTCTTAAATTTGTTGGAAAACACGCAGTATGCATTCGTAGAATAAATCTTCCACCACTAGAAATGGTCATACCCTGAGACGGTGTTGCCGTTGCTGAATCTTCACCGCTAACAAATATTCCAAGTGGCATTTCTTCAGCATAGGCGAAGTTTAAAAAAAGCAAACTTATGATTGTGAACATATTCTTTTTCACTTACAGCCCCCTAGTTAACTTTACTTATTTTAAAATTTATAATTTTTGAACCGATCGAATCTCGTTGAAATACAACTTGCTGTATTTTGTCACTAATTAAAACTGAGTTACCCCAACGATTTAAAGTGCCATCGTAGGTTGATTTAAAAAATTTAGTTCCTCCAGAAGCTGTAATAATATGATATTTAATCAGTCGTGCTGCTTGCATCCTGACTGTAGATACTCCACCACCAAAAGAAGAAATTGTACGTAAAAAATTATCTGCAGAGTTAATGACTGCATTGGTTTCTGGATGCCTACTATTGATAAATAAATTTGTATCTGCAATTGTTTCCAAAGTATTACCATTTACTTTACCAATAAATATTGAACTTCGTGGCGGTATATTCATATCAACAATAGCTGCCGGTGTTCGAATACGTGCCATCGTATCTAAAAAAAGTATTTGGCCATTGCTCCAAAACTGACTTCTTTGATTGCTTATAAAATTGCCATTATTAAGACCTAAAAATGTTAATGTTGCTGCACTATTGAAATCATTTGGTGCCAGGCTAACACTGTATGCAGCAACAGGATCATATATTAAAACGGATCCTTTTTTTGTGTCCTGCAGTAAAAAAATAATTTCAGATTTCTGACCTACGGCCAAAGTTAATATTCTGTCTGGATCGTTATTAACAACACTTGCAGATTTTTCAGGTATATAGTCGAAAAAATTTCTAGAGTTATTATCTAGTATGTTGATGTTATTAAAAGATATGTTTGCAGCCTGAATATCAAATAAAATTAATTTCTCACCGCCAAGCACTTCAATTCTACCTTGAATTTTAGTATCTAGCTTATTCATTTCATTTTTAATTGTTAATTGCGTCGATAAAATAATTACTAAACTAATACTTAGCACAGCTACGCCAATTATTGTTTCAGCTAATGTCATGCCTTTATTATTAATAACTAAAGTCTTCATTTATATCCCATTACTTTGCTGTGACTAAAAATTTATAAGTTTTAGATTCGCTACCCCAATTTTCATGACTTATTTTTAAGGTTAATATAGACAACCCCCGAAACTGCTCATAGGGTTGCAAAACATAGCCATATCGACCTTTGCATCTTGGACACAAAGCGACAGTCGTATTTGTTTTGTCATCCCAAGCCATCGCTAGTTTATCAAAAGTTAATAAATTATTTGCACTTTCTTCGCTGTAATAATCATATGTGGATTTAAATGAACTCATGTTAGATCGAACATTTTCAATGATTTGTAAGATTTGCTTATCAGACGATTCAGATGTGGTCACGTTTTGCGATAATTTTTTTACTTGTTGTATTGAAGTTATTGACATTAAAATCAGAATTGTTAAAAGTCCAATTCCAATTAATGATTCAATCAGTGTATAGCCTTGATTAGATTTAATCATTTTCGCCTCTAGAATGTTCGAACACGTGAAAACGATTTATTTTATGTTTGCAAACTGTATTGGTCTTTCCTGCAATTAAACCGCAATCGGGATCTACGGAAGTCCAACGAAACGGATCCGCTTGTGCGCGCAGTGATATAACGTTGCAATTTTCACGATTAGAGTAAAACTGCACTGACGGTATAGGATGCCAAATCGGATTATTAGGATTATTTGCACCAAATGAAGAGCAGTTTTCACCTGGTGGACCATCTGGCAACGGCTTTAAGATAGCCATGCGCCTTAATTCGAAAACAGCTTGCGGATGATATATTGAACTCCAAACAATTCCTGCAGCATAAGCTTCGGGTTGGATCGATATTTTCCCAACGATAAAAGTACCTATTATACGTAGTGGCAACCTGCGGCTTTCGATTGTTAATCTATCACAAGCAAAAAATCCTGTTACAAATGTCGCATCGCTTTTTATCACGCATTCACCAACAATAGACCTAATTTGAAAACTAGAATTTACTGATGTACTTGCATTTGTTCCATTAAATTCAAATCTATTAATTGTTGGATCTGTACCAACAACTGTGCCACCAGCAAAATTCCAGGATGCGCGCGTGGTTGGTGAAAAATCGGTGAAGTAGCCTGCTGATCCAAATGATTGTGAAGATTGAGCACTACGGCCACTTTCACAATTGGCATCTAGATTTACATAATCAAATGTATCCTCTGTTGTTGCTGTAGCTGGAGTTGCATTTGTATTTGAAAGACCAGCAGGGTTCGTTAAAGAATTAGTACCATCTATAAAATAATTTAAAAAGCCATCCAAATTATTATTTTCGACAATATTCCCATCGTTATCTCGTAAAATACTTCGTTGATTACGGTAACCTAAGTTAAATGCTTTGGTTTTTATGCTTATTGCGTAGGGATTCCCAGATTTGTCGACTAAAGATTTTTCATTACTTATTATAACATTTAAGTCCATTTTATTTTTTTCTTGATTTCGCCCACTGTACACTCTGTCTAAATAAATTTTAATTGCAGGTGGATTATTATTCATATTTTTAGCACTATCATACTGAGTTTGGATTTGATTTTTTACTTGCCTAGCTTCAGCTAAAGCTCTGTCTGCTGTAGCAATTCTTGAATCTGCTGCTGCAATTTCTTCAGCACTGGGCGTACCAGTTAGAAGTTGAACTTTATCAGCGCGCGCATTGCTCAGGGTTCTTTCACGCGCTACAACAACATCATTTTGATTATCAAGTCTATCCTGTAAAGCAGCTTGAAGATTTCTTGCAAAATCAGTGCTTAACTGGACGTATTCATCTTGAGCAGCGTTATCATTATCATCTGCTAAATCAAAACTAACCTGTAAATTATTTCTTGGATCTGATGATATAAGTTCTAAAGTTGCACGAACCAAAGTTCCATCATTAGAATTAGATTGTCGATTAAAAGATGTTCCAGTTTGAATCCAACCCGCATTCCTAGTGTCATCTAATCTATCATCTTGAGGTTTGAATTCATCACCGTTACTTAGTATTAATCTTTGCGTAGATTGAAGCGTAGAACCACTGCGCTGAAATCTTCTGCTGACTGCTGACAAACTATTGTTACGTAGAATTTCATTATTCACTTGCGATTGAGATCTAGCTATACATCTTCTCATAGCATCATAATTAGTATTAGCTGAAGCTGAAACTCTTCCAAAGACACTTAAACCGCGGTCAAGTCCACCATCATTTTCAACACCTTTTAAAAAACCACCAAAATTTTCAGCTCCACCCACACCCCAATAACGATCTTGCAATCCACCTGTGGTTCTTGGTTTGTACAAATCCGTACCTTTATAAACAGATCCATTTCCCATATAGACTTTGTCTGCAAACGTTACGGGCGTATAGTGCGCCGTCGTACCCTGAGGTAAAAAAATATTTTGATTCACATAAACAGGGCTTAAAAAAACTAATCCAGGATACGCTTTAACTGCATCAATGTTCGTCGTAAATTGATGAAAACCAACGTCTCCAACAATAGTTGTTTGCAACTGCGGATCCGATTTGTCTAGACGTAAATCTTTAGGCATAAGCAAAGCAAAGGATCCCAATTCTCTGGGGTGAATAGAAACTTTTGAAACTATAGAAAGTTTATTGGCATTTAATCGATCTTCAATTCCATTTTTTAATCCATACAATTTAACAGATATATTTACATAGATTTCACCACCGTATTTTGGCAGGTAAAGACTATTATCACGCGTTAACTGAATTTCAACTCCGGTCGCAATTTTGTTCAGTTCAGAGTTTTGAAAAATGATATAAAGCGGATGAGCCGTTGAAACAACAGAGAAACCAATCCTTTTAGTAATTGACCTTAAAGGCAAATCGTTTGGACTTGCAATATCGGTGATTGTTCCGTTTGTTATCATTGTCTTGATATAATTAAGTTGGTCAACAGACATGATCAAACGCTCAACAGATGCGGCATGCTTTAAATCACATGATGCATCTTGCATCAACACGTCATCAAAACAATACTGCTGCTTCACGCCAAAAATAACAAAATCCATCGTGCTATGCAGGCCTAAGCGTATATCTATATCACCTTTGAATGAAGTCACCTTAGCTTTGTACTGAATCACGCTATCAATAACTGTATTGTAAGCGATAGCAATCAAAGCCATAGCCATCGTCACTGCAACAATTGCATTACCTTGGTTGTTTTTTTGGATAAGTTTCATACAGTTACTGATCGGCCTTTGGCCCAGAAACTTAAGCAGATTACTGCTACTGTATCTATGTGATACAAACAATGTATCAGGCTAATATTATTTTATAGATTTAATTATGAGACTTACTGAAGCAATTCCAAGGTCAAATTTGAAGTGACAACTTTCACCATAGAAAATGGCACGTCGCCTATCCAAGTATAGCCACCAACGTCGTTAGCAAACTTACAAGTTTCAAAAATACCACCAGGAACAGTGATTTTTTTTAGAATCATCTGTCACCTGCACAAGCCAAACTTGATTAGTGCTATCTAAGCCTAAGTAGATCCAACTGACTTTTGAAATTGAACCGTATCGCCTACAGCAGGATACGCGAAACTGAATTGCGAATAAATAAGACTGATTAAGAAAGCAAATATTTTCATAGATTTGTTTTTTAAATTATATACCTAAGAAGTCAAAGATCTTTAATAGTTACGTAGGCCAGGGTTTGATTCAGCAGCTGATAAGCTATTTCACCAAAAGTGGTAGGACCAAACAAAGCATCTGGTCTTTCCGTTTCAAGATCAAGCATCAAAATATAATTCAAAATACAATTAAAAGAAAAAACTTCCGAATGACTTCTTAGCTTTGGTAAGTTTTCAAGAAAGGCATCTTTATAGTTCGTTATCGACTTCGCAATGCGATAATCGATTCCACGGAAAAGGGGTGCATAAAATCGCACTGCTTGTGTTTCTGATATGATCTTTTGAAAACTTGTATTCACCATCAGGCCGTGATAATCGGCAACTAATGGCAAGCGCGTATCGATCCAGCTTTTTTTAACATAATCAGCGAATGGAGAGCGCTGCCCGTTGACTAAAACAGTTTGATGTTCAAAACCATCTTGATCCACCCTAAGAATATCACCACCACCTGGTTTAAAAATATTGACCACCCCAATTTCAGCCACTTTATTTTTTGGCAGATTTACTGCCATAACCACAGCTGCATCTTCAAACCTTTCTGCAGTTATTCCATTATAAACATACGGTTTAAGTTTCCCAATTTCAGCTAGCGGAACCCCCGAAATCCAACCTGCTAGTGGACGTGTTGCAAAGTCTGGATAATGAGATGCATTTAATGCAAAAGACAAATGCATAGATCCCGATGTCGGAATAATAATAACACTAAAACCATTTTCTGGAGCTTCCGAGTATACCTGTCGAAGGGATTCTACATCTTTGTAAACTTTAATATCTACACCAGAATGAATAACTGGAATTTCTGCAGCAAAAATTTGATCTTTTAACGGCATCTTTAACTGCAACCCGCCAATCAGTGGCGCCGTTCCCCCAATCCAACTTCCTTTTGGGATTTGACTTAAAGTGGACTCTGATCCAGCCAATAAAAGACTTTTACCCATAGCTAAGCTATGAATTATTTCATCTTTTGTATAGAGCACACTAGCAATACTGTACTTTGAACCGAAAATTTTTAGCAGATCATTTTGCACCTTGGGTACTGAAATATTTTTAAGAAATAAAGACCTTAGCTCTTCAATGCCACTTTGAATTCGCGTTTGATCGTAAGACACGCTGGCTGAAATTCGGGTTAACAGAACTTTTGTTGGCATGAATTCGCAATTGTACGGCGACTTACCTGTAATAAGATCACGCCAAACTGGATCTGAAGTCGGCGGTAAAATCATAAATAGCTCCTTATAGTGTGTTGAAATAAATTTTTACTTAAAGGCTTAGTCATGTAGCCATTACAACCAGCCTCTAAACAACGGTTGCGATCTTCTAGCATTGCATGAGCTGTCACAGCAATAATTGGAGTTGAAACGCCCATTTTCCTTAAACGATTTGTTGCTGTGTAACCATCGATTAGCGGCATCTGTATATCCATTAAAATTAAATCATAGTGTCTTTCAAGCGCTTTTTGAATAGCCTCAGCTCCGTTAAATGCTTGATCCACATCAACAGCTAATTTAGCTAAAAATTTAGAAATAAGGAGCTGACCATCTAATGAGTCTTCAACCACAAGTATTCTTTTTTTAGTTTGAGATAGCTCTTCTAGTGGTTGCACAAATTCTGTATCTGTAGTCGGCTCAGATACAATAACTTTTTTTTCATCTGCGGCATCTGCTAAAAAAGTAAATCTAAATACAGAACCTTTACCAACATCAGAAAAAATTAATTCAACGGTTCCGCCCAAAGATTGCGCCATCTTTTTTGATAGAAAAAGTCCTAACCCAACACCACCATAAATTCTAGTCATCGTAACATCAGCTTGCACAAAAGATTGAAAAAGCTGTTGCTGCTTTTCTAACGCAATACCAACACCTTGATCAGCAATATCGATAATAACACGATACTGTTTGTCTACGGCTTCTGTGACGGCACGAATTCGAACGACTCCGGCTGGACTAAACTTGATGGCATTACCAATAAGATTAATTAGAACTTGCTTGATTCTAAGAGGATCAGAAATTAATTTTTCCGGAGTTTCAGAATCAAAATCAACATACAATTTAATATTTTTCTCAAGGGCTTTGATTGAAAGTGTTGCAATCACATCCTGAATCAATTCTTTGATCGAAATACTTAAATGACTGATTTCAATTTTACCAAGTTCAATTTTAGACACATCTAAAAGATCTCCTACCAATTCTAGAAGTTGGTGTCCGTTACGAAGTATAATGTCTAAATAATTTTTTTTTTGGTCTGATGTTAAATCTTTATCTTGCAAAAGCTCAGCGAATCCAAGAATAACACCAAGAGGTGTGCGGATTTCATGACTCATGTTTGCCACAAACTGTGTTTTGGCTTCGACCACAAGCTGCGCTTGACGGTACAGTCTTGCATTTTCTATGCAGATCGTTGCACGCCGAGCAAACTCAGTGATTAAGTTAATTTCTGTTTCAGAATAAATTCCTCGATTTGACGAACGAATCAAGGTAATGGCTCCAAATAACTTATTATGACTTTCTAAAGGCATAATAAACGCTGAACAACAATCCAGTTTTTTAAGTCGTGATATATATTCTAAATTTTTTTTATCAGAACTTTCAAGCACTTTGCAAAAGTCAGCGATAAGTCTTCCTTGGCGACTACGAACTACTTCTTCAACGATATCACCGACATCTTTTTGGGGTGAATAACTCATCAATTCTAATGCTTGCTGATCTTTAGAAACATCCCGGTGCAAGCTAAGAATTCGATGGAAAGATTTTGTACCAATTCCATTCCCGTTAGCATTTCCTTTTTCATCCAGCAGGTCTATCAAGCAAAGATCCGCCAAAAAATCCAAAGCAAGAACTGCAGTGGCTTTCAAAGTTGTTTCATAATCTAGGGACTCAGAAAGAATTTCCCCAGCTTTACTCAGAAATTGCAGTGCCTGCTCTGTTTTATCTTTAGGAAATATTTTTTCAACTTCTACGGCTGAAGCTAGCCAACCATCTTTATTTGAAGTGATATCAATTAAAAACCAATTCCAAACTCCTAATCGGTGACGTAAACGTGCTCGTATTGAAAAAAAAAATTTTTTAGTTTCAGACATTTGAATTAACTCAACACTCATTTTTTTCTGATCATCAGGATGCAAAACAAGTCCGACCCAGTCCTTAGGGTTTAATTGATCAATTCCAGTATAATCGCGCCAACGGCTATTAACTTGAAATCCATTCAGGCTTTTAGAATAATTCCAAATCAATTGAGGCAGTAAGTCAGCGAATTGTTGAACTTTAGCATCAAATTTCATTTGCACCTTTGTTGATACGAAATTCGATCAACACCACTTGTGTTGCAAAAGAAGTACCTGCTTCCCGTTTAGCAAGCGATATGCTTGTTAGGCAGATTCAAAATGAGGCGTTACCTAAATTTAAAAATCTCATATTAAGAATTTTATTTTTTAAATCTAACCTAGAGCCTCCGCCTGAAAATAATAATGATCCCTAAATTAAGTTAGAAAATAAGCTCACTCTATATGATAAAATAAACGCTAGATTAATTAGCATCATTACTTTAACAAGGGGACAGAATGACTAAACTAACTATCGCCGCATTATTTTTTGCATGCATTGCTTATGCCGTAGAGGAAACTTACCCAAACATGACGCCAGCGATTGGGTACAATACAATTCGCGTTAAGGCTACAGCAGAAATACCACCAGCAACTGGCGGAGCATTTAGAATTGTGTGTAAGCCCAGTCATATGAGCACTGATGACCCAATCGTGTTTCCAAATCAGCAAGGTGCAGCACATCATCACACTTTCTACGGGAACACTTCCACTAATTTTGCCAGCAATGTAAATGATATGAGTTCCGTTGGTAACAGTACCTGTAAAGGTGGTTTAATTAATCGCAGCTCGTACTGGATGCCATCTATGATTAATACCGCGACGAATACTCCAGTCTTGCCGGAACTGGCAATTTTTTATTACAAAACTGGGCGCACACCAAGTGGTTTAATAAACGTTCCGCCAAAAGGTTTAAGAATGATTGCAGGTAATGGTAAAGCGACAACAGAAGCGCAAGGCCAAGCTAATTACACCTGTGAGGGTCGTACCCCATTCTATGGTTGGAAGAAAAGCATTCCGATTTGTAATGCAGGAGAAACTATGACAATGGTGATTTCGTTCCCGCAATGCTGGGATGGTAAAAATTTAGATTCTGCAGATCACAAAAGTCATATGGCACATACGAACAGACTATTAACTACAGCAAATAAATGTCCTACGACTCACCCAATTTCAATACCACACATATCAGTTAACTTTAAATTTGTAGTTGCGCCAGGTGTGGATATGAGTAAGTGGAGATTATCTAGTGATCACTATGCTGCGGGTTTACCAGGTGGTTATTCAGGCCATGCTGATTGGGTTAATGGCTGGAATCCGGACTTTATTACGACTATTGTTAAGAACTGTCTTAACAAAGGGGTAGATTGTCATGCTTCACTTTTAGGTGATGGCAGAATGATTTACTAATCTCTATCTTATTTTGTTTTTGGACGATCAGTATAAAATAAAAGTAAAATGGCCGAGGGAAAATCCCTTGGCCATTTTTTTTAGTGAAAATTGGTGCGGACGGCACGACTCGAACCAGTCGAGAAGTGTGAAAGAACCAAAAAGATATAGCGCAAGACCTACTTAAAAGGTTGGCTATCTTGTAAGTAAT
>JAYTPC010000123.1:0-7376 GCA_043747425.1 Bdellovibrionales bacterium | reverse complement strand
ATGACGTCGTTATGTGAAGTTGTTTCGGAGCCTTTGCTTGGAGAATCGAGCAGTTAGGTAAATCGCTTCACATAACGGAGAACTCAACATAACGGCAATAAAGAAAAACTTTTTTATCTAACGACATAAAACCTCCAAAAAATAAAAAGGCCCAAACATTTCGAGCCTTGAAAAAATTGAAATTTTAAAATTAAATCTAGGTCCCTACACTCCAGCGAAACTTCAGAGCTTCAAGGATCACTTTTTTCATTTCAGGCTCCATTGACGAAGCCATTACAAATGGGTTGCTCCCGCTGGGAATTTCGTTTTTCCAAATGCAGTATGCCCAGATCAACGCTGCCTTGTGGGAGTCATTGAGCGGGAGCTTGAACAGCGCATCCCAGTTAATGGTCTGATCCTCGATGCTGATGCATTGCCTGGTACTTTCTTGCAAATAGAAATCTGCGCTAAGAATCAATAGGACCGAAAGAATCTCCCTGGAGAGTTTCTTTTCCCATTTCGCCGTATTTTCTGACATTGAATTCTCCAAAAAATGAAAAGCCCTGGCAGTCGCATTGGAACAAGGACTTCAAAGTTAATTTTAGCCTAGGGGTTGAGCGGGTTACTGATTTTTCTCCTTATTAAAGCGCGATAAAATTTTCAGATGCGAATCGTGTTGGCTATCAACTCCTTCGGCAAGGCTTTTTAGACGAACATTATTGATCTTTAAAAAAGTTAGAAATGAGGACATGGATTTCGAATCTTTCCCGGCGATGTGTTCAAGACTTGGGACCACAATCATGGAGACTTCACTTCGATGAACTAGATTCAAAACCTCTTGCCAAAGTGGGCGCTCCTTTTCTTCCGGCAGGATCTCTTCGGCAAAGATATCGGTTTCAACCGACGTGTTACGGCAATATTCTTGAACCGACGCAAAGGCTGCGGATTTATCATTTTCTAAAGCTAACGAAATATAGGCGACAATCGGGAAACCATAAAAACAACTAGACAAGAGGACCTCCGAAAATAAAAAAGCCCGAGGGAATCTCGGGCTTTAGTGATATGAAAAAATGTAAGACAAAAGGCTTAAAGGCTTTTTAATCCCCAACGCAATGCCAGAGCATGAAGCGTTGCCACCTGTAGGTTCGGACTCATGCTGAGGGCGGCATCAAAGGGATTGCTCCCTGGACGAACCTCATCGGTCCAAACTCCATAGGCGAGCGTGACGGCGGCCCGGTGGCCGGAGCCAAAAGAGATTTTCAAGATCTGATCCCAGAAAATCGTCTCCGTATCCAGATTGATGAATGATTTCAAACTTTCCATCAGATAGGGATCGGCTTTTAAGATCAAAAGCACGGCCTCCATCTGTATCGATAATTTTCTTTGCGGTTTTGAATTTGACGTAGCTACTGACATAAAATGCTCCTGAAAAAATAAGTTAAGGTGATTATTTTGATTCCTCCGTCTTTTTCGGGACGGCCCGTGGCTTTGCGTTCAGCAAAGCTTTCGTAAATTTTGCATAGCTCATCTGGTCGTGCTGATGAGCGTGGATGGCGGCTTTCGCCATACTTGAAGTAAGATTCGCCAGCGGTGGACCGAAGCCCACGGCCAATCCCAGAGCAAGAACCCAAAAAATAAAACGCACCATAAATCTCTCCTCTTCCGGGATTAATAAAATCCCAATGAATAAAAATAAAAATTCAAAAGAGGAGATTGGCTGACGTCTTCGACTGCTAAGACTGTAGCGATTTTGGAACCCTACCAGGACCCTACCAAAACCCTACCATATTCTGAAATACGTTGAAATATGGAAGATTTCACCAAACGGGAGCCACCCAGTTGCATAACTGGGATCCAGTGAGTTGCATGAACGGGAGCCACCCGATTTCATAAGCGGGAGCCACTTTCGGAGCAATGTGTAACAGTGCATCTTAAGGTCTAGAAGACCTCAGGAGGCACAGTTGGGATTAAGCATGGCTCAGTATGACGACATTAAGCAAAAAATCGAACAAGGGTTAACGGATAGGCAAATTGCAAAGGCTGTGGGTCGAAGACGTTCCACGATTTCTGAAATTAGATCTGGGAAGTATCAGTTTGAAAAGTCCAGCGGCCTGCCGGATTGGATGAATTTATTAAACTGGGAAGGTATTTTAAAAGATATTGGCCTCAAACATCCACTTAAATTTATTTGGGAAGAATCCGCAAAAAATTTAACCTCGTATTCAAATTTTACAAAATACTTATATAAAAAATACCCTTATTTAAAATATGATGTGTATACGCACCGTGAATTTAATCCTGGCGAGCGTGTTGAAGTGGACTGGGCCGGTGATGTCATTACGTGGATAAGTCCAAGTGATGGTAAGACTAATAAAGCATATATTTTTGTTGGATGTCTTGGGTACTCGCAATTAATTTTCGCAAAAGCCTACTCGTCAATGAAGGAAATAGATTTTTTATCAGCACATGAGTCGATGTTTAATTTTTATGACGGCGTACCTGAAGTTATTTGCCCTGACAATGCAAAAACTGCGGTGATTAAATCCAATCGTTATGATCCGGATTTAAATATTGAGTACAATCAATTTACAAAGCATTACGGAATTACTGTGGTGCCAGCGCGCGTGTACAGCCCGAAGGATAAGGCGTTGGTTGAAGGCGCTGTTAAAATAGTTCAAAGATTATTTAAGTGGAAGATCAGAGGTAAAACTTTTTCTAGTCTTGCGCAAATAAACGCGGAGTTAAAAAAAGTTGTTTTACAAATCAATGAAAAGCCACACTCAAGATTTAAGATCTCAAGACGAGAAATGTTTAATTTAGAGGAAAAAACAAAATTAAAATTGCTACCGGCCGTTAAATATGAATTATGCGAGTCGAAATATTGCAAAGTTCATCCTGATGGAACGATTGCACTTAATCATCACTACTACTCAGCGCCATATAAATTAGTTGGCGAATCAGTATTAATTAAAATTTACGCGCACACTGTAGAAATCTATCACAAGTTAGAAAAGGTTGCAGTGCATGCAAAGCTGACTGGTTTTAAGGGTAAAAAAAGTATGTGTGCAGAGCACATGCCGGAATCAGCGCAAGTTTATCGAAGTACGACAGTTCAAAGTATAATTCAGCAATCACATTTTTTAAGTTTAGAGTTTAAAATATTTATTGAAGAATTACTTAGCGAAAGCCCCTGCGGAAATCTACGAAGGGCTCAGGGTTTTTTACGTGAAGCTCGGGCTTTAAAAGCAAAAGCACCAAGTGATGTTTTTAAAAGATCTGTCATTATGGCAATAGCTGATATGAAGAGATTTAACCAAGTGCGTGTTGAAAAATTTAAAAATTATATGCAGGAACAATACAGTCTTTTAATCGCACTTCCGGAGCATGATCAAATTATAAGAAATCAAAATAACCCGATGTTACGTAAAAATAATACATATGTTCATTAAATTCAAACCAAGAAGGAAGGTAAAAAAATGTCAGTGATAAATATTAAACAACAGATGCAAGAATTAAGTCTTATGGGAATGCAAAATGCAGTGGAAACTGATTTAGCCATTGCTATTAAACAGGACTGGGGTCATGAGGAATTACTATCAAAGTTATTGCAAGTTGAAAAAGATCACCGTGATGAAAGTTTTGTGGCAAAAAAAATTAAGCTTGCGCATTTTAAAAGAAATGCATTTTTAGATGAATTTGATTTAACTGTGAAGCGCGAAATTACAAAACATCAACTTCAGGAGTTAATGACATTAAACTGGCTAGAACAAGCCAGGCCAATAGTTTTTGTGGGCCAGACTGGTGTTGGGAAAAGTTATTTAGCCGAAGCATTGGGTCGCTATGCGTGTTCGAAGCGAAAGACAGTGTTATTAAAGGAAGCTACAGAATTATTTTTAATGATCAGTGAAGGGCGTAGATATAATCGCTACTTAACGACCAGAAAAAGACTTGCGATGTATGACGTATTAATAATCGATGACTTTGGAATGCGAAAAATTAGTTCTACGGAAGCGCAAGATTTGAAAGAAATTTTAGAAATGCGGTCGATGTCAAAATCAACTTTTTTTACAACGCAGTTGCCGTTAGATCATTGGAATGAAGTCATTGAAGATACCGTTATTTTAGAAGCAATAGTTGATTTAGTGGAACACAGTTGTATAAAAATTGAAATGAAGGGCGACAGTTACAGAAAAGTAAAAGCTAAAAAACTTGACAGTAAGAACTTAAAACACTAAAAACTTTTTCAACATCCGAAGTGGCTCCCAAGCGTGAAACTGGGTGGCTCCCACCAGTGAAATTGTCCATTAAATTCGTCACGCTCAATTTGATGTAAAAACAGATTAAAATCTCCTCTATGAAAATAGCGGTGGAAATCGTAATGCTGAAGACCTTGATGCTCAAATGCGATTTTTAAATCTGAGTTATAACCGTCTAAATGAAGTTGCTCTCCATTGAAAACTAACCAGTCTGGCGCAGAAGATTTCAGCTTTATCCCGAGCAATTGTTCGAGCGTACACCTTGTCAATCTTTCCCCTAATCCATTGCTACAATTGGGGCACCAAGTTCCGCTTAGAATGCTAAGAGGTGATGCCCACCACGATTCTTTGCAGGTACCACATTTCCAATTTAATTTTGTTTTCCGATTGGTGTAATACTTGGTTAGGCATTTTCCGCCTCTTTCATTTGCTAGTGACTGCATGTTTTCGATATTGTCTCTTGTTTGGTTTGCATTTGCAGTGGAGGCACATCTTTTACACCATCCACCTCTATATATCACACCTGGAAGGGTAAACCAACTTGGATGGTCTTCATTTGAACACTTCCATTCGAGCTTTACCTCACTTCCAAGATACGTTTTAGATAAACACTGTCCGCCTTTTCCAATTGCAATTGAGTTATAATACGAAAGAGATTTTCGCCTTTTTTCTCCACTAAGTTTAAAACTACATATCCGGCACCATTGACCGATTTCTACCTTATATAAAGTTGTAAACCATGCTGGGTGCGCATCGATTTTACATTTCCATTGAAGTTTTGACTTACTATTTACAAAGACATCAGAAAGGCATTTTCCACCTCTCCGGGCTGCAAGCCTTTTGGCTTTATTGATTTTGTTTTTATAGTTATTCATAAATCTTATTGTTTTGTTTGCCCGAGATTAATCCAAAAAACCAATTCCCTTGGCATATTGTACAACTTTTCCAAGTGCGAAATATAACGTCTCATTTAGCTTGTCCACGTGATCGTATTCTTTCTTCAGCTTGTTCATATCAAACACGTGTACGTCATCACTTGCAAACAGAATTGCCATATGAACATCCAACGCTTCAGCAATCTTTTTTACGGTTGCTAAAGATGGATCCTTTTTACCAGATTCAATTTGAGCAATAGTAGATTGACTCAACCTAGATTTTTTCGCCAGATCAGTTTGAGTCATTTCTCGTCGCTCTCTTAAATATCTTAGTCGCTGCGGAAGGGTATACTCTGAAATACTGTCTTTACGCTTTTTGATTGCCATTAGTCCCCCAACGTTTAAACGGCATAAACTATTGCTCTCTTTAATAATTAAATACTTATCTCGATTTGATATGTCTGAAATTAATACAATATTACTAGAAGTAATTTTAAAGTTATCTGCCCGCTGGTATACTTAGACGATAGTCCTGAAGATTTACACCGATGATTCACTTGCAACAGGAAAAGGTAACTCATATATCCGCTAAGGAATTAGCAAAGGTGTAATACATGTTAAAATTTTGGTATTTAGTCTATTTGATATTCAATTATATAATTGTGGCCGCTGTATCCCTGCTATTTTTTGTATTTGCTGGAGGTCATGCTGGGGTCATCTCCCACGCAATTCCAGTTGTACTTGCGGCCCAGGCGGCCTTAGTACTTTATTTCATTATCACAAGGCCAATCAAGGTCGATATAACAAATGAATGGGAACCAGAAAACTATCAATCCTTCACCAACTCAATTGCAACGATAAGTGCCGCCATCGGAATCTTATTTTTTTGCCTTACCTTGATTAAAACAATGTCCCATTTAACAGCAGGTAATGAAAAGATTGGGGCTATTGTTGCCTCGTCCCTTGTAGACTTATTTTCTGGATTTACCGCTTATGTGGCAGCCAAAATCACGAATCAACCGTCTCGGAGAAAATCGGAGATGGTTTTTGATCTCACTTCAGGAAAGCTTTTTAAATATTACTGCTGGGTAAGTGCGGGCTGTATGGCACTTTTCTTAAGTGTACTTTTCCTATCGTTCTTCTATTACTTTATTTTTGGGGGGCGAAAAAAAGAGGACCCAATTGCACGACAGGCCAGTGAGCTTGCAGATCAAAGGGCCGATGCTGATCAAAAAAAATACTGGAAGAAACACTGCGAGCCAATGCCGAGGAACTCCTACGAAGATATAAGGCTGTTCTACGAACAAAAAGAACTTGAACGCTTACGATCTGAGTCTAATCAAAAGCAGGAAAAACCGAATGAGTGATCTCGTTAAGCAATTAATCAGTTTTATCGCTATCCCCCCACTGATTATCATATGTGGTCTAAGTATTGGTGCAGGCGTTAGCCTTGGCGAGGGCCTCAGCAATGCATTACAAACTGCACTCACCCATCCTATAAAAACTGATGATGTAATTAAGCCTTGGTCTAAAGAAGAGCGCGCAGAATATAGGAAAGCCCAAAAGCTAATAGGGAAACTTAAGTTAAATTTTATGTCCAAAGAGAGGTAAGTCAGAGGTACAATCCGCCATCGCAATTTAGGTCTATAATTTTAATTAAGTTGGATTTTAGGATTCGGCAATAACGGCTAGCTCTAAGATTATGATACCATTGGCAGATTTTAAAAAGTTTAAATATTTAGAGCGCCGATACTTCTCTAATTTTTACGTAGCTTTTAATAGTTTTCTAGTATTCCATCGGGCAAATTGATGAATTCCAACCCAGTTAATACTCAATCTTAATAAGGAATAACTTTACGATCTTATGATTAAAGAAACTTATATTCAAAAGCTAGTAACCCAGTATCGAAATAATCAAAAAGTTCCAGCAATATTAGCTAGATTTATTTTTCATGTTCTCGAGACTTCGATACTGAAACATTACGGCCAACTAAGGGGCGACAAATGTTTACAATACTCTTCTGGGACGCATTACTTATTAAAAAAAATGGGCATCAACTCAAGGCTGTTGCAAGTCGAAGTTATGGCCATCGAATCTAAAATTGATATCTTTGGAAGTTATAAGTCCGGCGGCTTCAACGGAGAAAATCACCATATTGTTTGCATGTTGTCCGATTTCATCTTAAAGCGCCACCCAATTTCATCAAAGTGTACCACCGGAGCGGCAGCGACGTGATGATTACTTGAGCATTTTATTTAATTCAAG
>JAYTPC010000122.1:0-1159 GCA_043747425.1 Bdellovibrionales bacterium | reverse complement strand
CGATGGTATTGCACGAGCAATCGTGTGAGAGAGTAGCACGATGCCAGCTCTTTTTTCTAAGCCCGATCTAGTTTTCTAGGTCGGGCTTTTTTTTTGTCTGAGTGTTAAGTATATTGACACTTTATTCTGTCAGATCGTTTCCAGATCACTTTAAACAGGCATTTTTATTGATGGTATCTAGCTTGAGGTAGTTTATGAACCCAGCGGATGCAGTGAAATTTCGATTTTTTGGTCTACAGTTGGCTATCGGATTAGTCATCGGTGCAGTCATCGCCTGTTCGCCAACTCGATTTGCAACTCAGCAGCCTTCCGGAATTTGTGATTCTTCTGTTTCAAATTGTGTTTCAAATAATGGTTTTTTAGATATCTCTCAAGATTTTAAAATCGGAGCTGGAAAAGTCGATATTCTTTTTGTTGATGATAACTCGGCATCGATGTCTTTTGAGCAAGCTAACATGGCAGCAAAATTTGGTGGATTTATCGAAAACTTAGATCGCCGCGGTATTGATTATAAAATTGCAATCATCACAACAGATCTTGCAGCAACTCAGCAAAAAAGATTTATATCATTTGGTAATGGTAAAAACTTTCTTACAAATGCCGATTCCAGTCGTGTTGGATTATTTAACCAAGCGATCGCACGACCTGAAACTTTAAAATGTGAAAATTTTATGCGAAATGCGATCAATAATTATGGATCTAACTGGCGTTATGATTCCAGATATCAAGTGGGATATCCGGTGAACTGTCCATCACCCGATGAGCGCGGTCTTTTTACATCAAACTTAGTTATCAGCGAAAATTCAGAAAGTTTTTTACGCTTAGATGCAAATCTAAATGTAATACTTATTTCTGATGAAAATGTTCGTAGCGGACAAGTACAAAACTTTGAAGCAAACGATCGTTATGAGGCGTTTAATTCCATGATGGCTTCGGTACACCCAGCAAAATACTGGGAATTTAATTCGATCGTTGTAAAAGATGAATCTTGCAGAACAACTCAAAGCCAGCAATTGCCAGATAATGCAGTCAGCGCATCGATCGGAATGGAATATATTAAATTATCGAACTCGGCAGCTCGAGATATTGATAATAATCCACGTCCTCGCGGTCAGATTTTAGATATTTGCCAGTCCGATTACGCACAGCATTTTGGAAT
>JAYTPC010000121.1:0-48570 GCA_043747425.1 Bdellovibrionales bacterium | reverse complement strand
TAACTTGGCCGCGGTAGGCATTCGAAGACTGATCAGCAGAAATACCTTTTGAAATGATTGTGCTTTTTGTATTTTTTCCGATATGAATCATTTTTGTACCGGTATCTGCTTGCATGTGATCATGCGTTAAAGCGACCGAGTAAAAAGCACCTTCAGAGTTATCGCCTTGTAATATCACCGAAGGATATTTCCAAGTGATCGCTGAACCAGATTCAACCTGAGTCCATGAAATTTTAGAATTCACACCTTTGCAAATTCCACGTTTTGTTACAAAATTGTAAATTCCGCCATTGCCGTTTTTATCGCCGGCATACCAGTTTTGAACTGTTGAGTATTTAATTTCGGCGTTATCGAAAGCGACTAATTCAACAACGGCTGCGTGCAATTGATTTTCGTCTCGTTGCGGAGCTGTGCAACCTTCAAGGTAATTTACGAAACTTCCTTCTTCGGCAATGATCAGCGTTCGCTCAAACTGCCCGGTTTCTTTGGCGTTAATTCTGAAATATGTGGATAAATCCATCGGACAACGGACGCCTTTAGGAATGTAACAAAAAGACCCATCAGAAAAAACAGCAGCATTTAGTGCGGCATAATAGTTGTCAGTAATAGGAATTACAGTGCCTAAATATTTGCGAACAATTTCAGGATGCTTTTTTAAAGCTTCTGAAATGGAACAAAAGATGACTCCTACTTTTTCTAATTCTTCATGGTGAGTTGTTGCAATACTGACAGAATCAAAAACCACGTCGACCGCAACACCTGAAATTCGCTTTTGCTCTTGCAGTGGAATACCCAGTCGTTCAAAAGTTTTAATCAGCTCTGGATCGATTTCGTCCATCGATTTCAACGAATCTTTTTTTGGCTTTGGCGCTGAATAATAAGTTAAAGCTTGAAAATTAATTTTGGGATACTTGACCAAGGCCCAAGTTGGTTCTTTCATTGTGATCCAATGACGGTACGCTTTTAAACGGTAATCCAGCATCCATTCGGGTTCATTTTTTTTTGCTGATATTTGTCGAACAATGTCTTCATTAAGACCTTTGCCAACCGTTTCGGATTCGATGTCTGTGCTAAATCCGTATTTGTATTCATAATTTTCAGACATGTAAAACCTCGCTAAGCGGTACAGAGCGGTAAAACTCTTGAACTTTTTTATTTAAATTTGAAATAGGTTCTGTGATATTGCAGGTTGCTGAGATTTCACAAAGATCTTCGCCGGACAGACACTTCGTAAGAGCTAAATGACCCTCAAGCATTTCTGATAGGTCATGCACAGAGACTTCGCTTAGGGGTTTAGCTAGAATGTACCCGCCGCCGGCGCCATATTCTGCTTTTAATAATCCTCGGGAAGACAATGCCTGCAGGACTCGAGCAATAACTTCGAAAGGAATGCGCATCAGATCCGCAATTTCTTTTGCCGAGGTAAGCTGTCCAACTGGCTTCAAGCTAATATGCCTTAATGCCATTAAAGCATATTCCATTTTTTTATTCATTTTGTTCATAATAATCCTATAAATATCAGATACTTAAGATTCTATAACTTGAAGTTAGTTATATACGTTAAAAAAGATCGTATTTATGATTGAAAACTATCAGAAATCACTAATGAAAAGCAAATGAAAATTGAAAAAAGCACTACGAACCAGAGGTATTACCGAATAACAATGATTCCTAAGGGACTTAATTGTTGAGCGACAATCAAATCGGTTGCACTGATCGGACCGACAATTATCCTTTTATGACGACGTTCGATTTCTTTAAGTAAGACTTCATCATAAAACGGCTGATTTCGGATCAGCAGCGGGTGAATAACGATATCTGCTCGAAACGAGACTGCTTCGATCAACAACATCGATCTCATGGCAACCAGCCTTAGTATTTCAGGTTGGGTTGATCCATAAAGCCAAGCCGGAGCAATTTCTTTCAGCGCTTTTGCCATCGCCTCATAAGGACTTGTGACAATAAAATTTTCGCCTTTTTCCCAATTCATTTTTTTTATTTCATCAAAAAAAATAACGTGTCCCGCTTGTGCATTTTCAATGAGGTTAAAAATAATTTTTCTGTTAGCTAGTTTTTCTTTCCACTCCGCCAACAAGAACACATCTGACTTGATGTCCTCAAAATTGCTGTAGCGGATAGCTTTTTCTTTGGGGCCCCATACCTTTCGCGGCAAAACTACCTTTTGATCTGCCGTCGATGCCACGTCTAAATACAAGTTATCAGATCCCAGCATTGCGATTTCCAGATCTCTTGCAGCAGGTTTCATAAAAACAATAGGCTTGGCGTTCGTTTTATAATGCGAGTAAATCGGATGATCGTACGGCACGAACTGCAGCGAGCGGCCCCAGAATTTTACTGTCCAAAAAATAATAAGACTAGCTATTAAACTGCAAATCGTAACAAGAACAATTCTCATGGAAGCATCCTTATAAGCCGCCGCACTGGTCACCCAAATAGCGTCGCACATGTTGATCGGCGGCTGTCATGTCAGACACATAGGTAGCCCCGTGAATAACAGCATACTCTGCAAAAGATAAATTTTTTATCTTTTTTGTTCGACGAAGAATTGCCTTTTTTTCTGGATCTAAGCGAAAAATCTTTTTAATATCAGATAAGTTTTTTTCTAGGTCAAAATCATCGGGCACAAAAACATGATTGACTAGTTTTCTTGACTGCAAATAGCCCGTTAAAATTCGCTTCGTTCCCGTTAGACCTCGGTTGTAGGCCAAATAAGTTAGCTGTTTTTTTAGTTTCGGGGACATAACAGGTTCTAATTCTTTCATTTCCTGAAGCATGCTATCCAGGGCAATCTGATCAGATAGAGTATGTAAATAATAAAAAAACATAGATCGATATGGATTTTGCGGAATTGAAATCATGGCGCAGCGATTCTTAAGCGCATAAGAATCAATATCGAAATCAGAAATAATACTAGATATTCTAGAGCAAGATGGCCTTGAACTGTTAAACAGATGATTACGAACTCGAGTCACTTGATTATTTCCCAAAACTCTTTTTATACCGTTCGCCGTGAATTGACCCATACCTGCATCGAAGCCGGTTTTGTTAATCGCATTAATATGAAAACCACTTTCTCTCAGGATCTGCAAAAAATATTCTTTTGGATCCAAATTAAAGCAATCCATCACATCATGATACGCATTGTAGGATAGGGTCACATAATTTTCAGTCAGACACGGCCTTCGTGCGTTGGTTGTGGGCTTATCATTTTCATTCGCACACTCTGCAAAACCACCATCGTAACTTCGCTGCGCAAACTGAAAACACTTCATCGGAATTTTTTGTGTCCATTCATCGTCATGTCGGCGGTAGTACTGCTCGGGCATACGTAGAATAAGATCTTCTAAATAATTTCGACTATTTGATGAGCACTGTTCAAACGCATAGCGCTGCGTCTGATTATTGGAAATACGCCCTGCAGGATTGCGCTCGGCAATTACTGGCACCGGCTTATGTGAGCAATGCAAAAGAAAAATGACTGTAACAAGCAAAAATAGGAACCCGGTTTTCATCTTGCAGGCCATCCAGTTTCGTTTTACGATTTTGAGTATGAAAAACAAGACAAATTCCTTTATGAAAAATATTTATTTTTATGCTTTTTTAAGTTCTTTAATGATAGCACAGTTTGTAAGTGCTGCCCCACCCCAGACCTCGTCAAATGTCGCAGTTCAAATGGGATCTGTCGATTCTTTATTGCAAGCAAGCTTTGTCGTTCAAATTGTGATTCTGATTTTACTCAGTTTGTCCATTTTGTGCTGGGCGATCGGCTGGGCAAAATTCAAACACTTTAAGGTTTTAAAACAGGCCAACGAAATGTTTGATCAGCAGTTTTGGAAAATGAATTCTTTGGATGATATGTTCGAAAAAATAAATGCTCATGCTGCCAGTTCGCATGCACGCGTTTTTAAAGGGACTTATTTGGAAATGAAAAAAATAGCAGAATCACCCTTACTTAGTAAAAATAATCCTGCGGACACAGATTCACCGCAGCTTTTCGGTATTGATAACTTAGAACGTGTCATGAGAAAAACGATTGAAAATGAGGTTTCAGATTTGGAATCTCGTTTAACAATATTGGCATCAACTGGCTCAACGGGTCCATTCATCGGCCTTTTTGGAACTGTTTGGGGAATCATGGGGTCATTTCACAAAATCGGACAAACTGGTTCTGCAAGCTTAGCTGTCGTAGCGCCCGGAATTTCTGAGGCTTTAATTACAACAGCAATCGGATTGGTTGCTGCAATTCCAGCGGTAATTATTTATAATCAGTGTGTCGCAATCATCCGCAAAGAAGAAATTGATCTGAATAATTTTACAGCCGATTTTCTAAACGTCGTAAAAAGAAATTTTTTCAAAGGATAATTTAAACATGGGCATGGGCACTTCAGGTTCAAAAAGCAATTCTAAAGCCGTCATGAGTGAAATTAACGTCACTCCGTTCGTCGACGTCATGCTTGTTCTATTGATTATTTTTATGGTGACAACTCCGTTGATGCAACAGGGTTTAGAAGTTAATCTTCCAAAAACGGCTGCCTCTGGCGTCGAGCTTCGAGAAGACCCCTTCATTTTATTCATCACTGCCAAGGGGCAAATAAAAGTTGGTGAAATTGAAATTGATATGGGTCAGATGAAAGAAAAACTGAAAGCGATATTTGATACCAGAAAAAACAAGCAAATTTATATTCAAGCAGACACGAAAGTCGATTACGGCATCGTCGCTGAAGCTATGGCAGAAATCAGATCTGCCGGCATTTTTAATATAAATTTGATCACAGTGCCAAAGGATTAGTATTGGCTGCAAAAAATAATATTTTTGAATCTGATGACCAAAATAACAGAACAACAAAGTTCAGCCAGGGCATTGTTGTCTCTGTTGTTGTTCATCTGTTGGTTATTACGATATATGTTATTCAAGTTACATTTTTTAGTCAGCCAGTATTTGATTTATCCCAAGCTGTTCGGGTCGACATGATTGCCTTGCCAGATAAATTAGACACTAAGGAAATGCCACAAAAAATTCAAGATATTCTGAAAGAAAAACCGGCGGAAGTAAAACCTGTAGAACCCGAAGAAAAGGAATCAGAAAAAACGCCAGAAAAAGAAATCCCGAAATCAGCGTTACCCAAAAAAGAAAGCAAGTCTGACCAGGATGCTGTTAATTTAAAAAAAAGCAAAGCAAAGCAAAAATCAGCAGTTGAAAAATTAAAAGCCATGTCAGCCATCGAGAAATTACGTCAAGAAGCAAAAAATGAACCGGCAGCAAAAAAAGCAGTTGTGGTAAAGGGCCGAATTATTTCTGCCGGCACAACGTTGACAGGTTTAGATAAGTTGCAATCAGATAACTATTTATTGAATTTGGACGCACACATAAAACAATTTTGGTCATTGCCGCAGTGGCTGATCAACAAATCGTTTCGCACACGTATCTTAGTGAAGTTTGATGCCAGCGGAAACGTGCTGTTCAAACAAATCGTGCAACCCAGCGGCGAACCTGCTTATGATGCATATTGCATGCAAGCCATAGAACAGGCCACGCCATTTCCAAAGTCGATCGAAAAATTTTCAGAAAAGTACAGTCAAGACGGTGTTGTTATTGGGTTTCCAGAGTAAATAAAAATAAGGGAGTTTTATGATAAGAATAAAAGTGCTACTGAGTTTGTGTCTTTTCATTATTTTTTGTTCAGCAACTGGCCAGGCTCAGCAGTCCTACATCAAAATGGGTGAAGCCAAATCTAAAAAAAGCGTTTTGGCTTTTCCCTATTTTAATAATTTGGGATCAGCAAATTCTGGCGCCATCACGGCAAACGCCGCAGAAATTTACAATTTAGCTAAACGCAATCTCGAACTTTCAACATATTTTCAAATGATGTCGAACGCGGCGTTTTTAGAAGACCCTGCGAAAACGAACGTAAAGCCATCTCCGAAAGAAGAGAATGGATTTAAATTTGAACCGCTGAAGTCTGCAGGGGCAGAATTTCTAATTCGTACCGGATATTCTGTCATCAACTCAGATATTATCGTGGAAATGTATTTGTATCATGTGCCACAAGGAAAATTAGTTATCGGTAAGCGCTACAAATCGACATTGTCGCAGTCAAAACAAGTGGCGCACACATTTGCAAATGATGTACTTGAGGCCTTAACGGGCGTACGTGGTTCGTTCATGTCAAAATTACTAACCACCAGCGACAGAGCTGGCGGACAAGCAAAAGAAGTTTACTCGATGGATTGGGACGGCGCCAACATTGAAAAATTAAGCCAACACAAATCCAGTGCGCTTTCACCCAACTGGTCCCCCGACGGAAAAAAAATTGCCTATTCTGTATTTACTACTTTCATTCGTAAAAATTCCAGTCGGTTAACAAATGTCAGTCTGTATGTTTTAGATTTAGCCACGAACAAACGCACGTTAACTTCTTACCGACCTGGCGTAAATTCCGGAGCTACATTTTCACCAGACGGAAAATATATTTATCTAGGAATGTCTCAGGGATCTGGGGCTGCTGATATTTATAAAATTGATCTTAACGGAGAAATTATAAATCGTTTAACAAAAGGGCCCGCTGGTGCCATCAACGTAGAGCCTTCATTAAGCCCTGATGGCAGTAAAATGGCTTTTTCTTCTGAGCGTGGCGGTCGCCCGATGATCTATGTCATGAATTCAGATGGCAGCAACGTGAAGCGTTTAACATTCAGTGGAGTTTATAATTCTTCACCAACATGGTCACCAGATGGAAAGAAAATTGCCTTCGCAGGACAAGCAGAGAATCATTTCGACATCTTTTCTATGAATGCCGACGGCACTGGATTAACCCGAGTAACTTCTGCAAAAAAAGCAAATGGACAAGCGGCTCATAACGAAGACCCAAGTTTTTCCCCTGATAGCCGCTACGTTGTTTACACGAGTAATCGCACAGGAAAGAATCAAATTTTTATCTCGACGATTGATGGCACTGAAGAACGCCGTGTCACCAATGATTCTTATAACTATTATAAGCCTAAATGGTCACGAAACTTGGAATAACGAATTGTGAAATCTTGACGCTTTGGAAATGGTTTACTAACTATAAAGAATATGAAAATAAACTTACTTAAATCAAATCGGCTGCTTATTTTATGCATTTACGTAATCGCCTTCTTTCTGATGGCATTTAGTTTTAAATCTCACGCTGCTGAAAAAAAAGCAGCTAAGAAAAACCAAGATACGGTCGTCATTGATACCAGCATGGGAAAAATAAGCATCAAACTTAATGCTGAAAAAGCTCCGATTTCTGCTGAAAATTTTCTGAAGTATGTCGATAACAAACATTACAACGAGACTATATTTCACCGAGTCATGTCAGACTTTATGGTTCAGGGCGGCGGTCATCTTCCGGATATGAAAGAAAAAACACCTGCGTACCCAGCAATAAAAAATGAAGCAACAAATGGACTTTCAAATATGCGCGGTACTGTTGCGATGGCACGAATGAACGAAAAAGATTCAGCGACGGCTCAGTTTTTTATTAACGTTGTCGATAATCAGCGCCTTGATCACAAGTCTGAAGATCAATACGGCTATGCCGTTTTTGGAGAAGTGACATCTGGAATGGATGTTGTCGATAAAATCAGAGCCGTTGAAGTTGGAAACAAAGACGGATTTGAAAATGTTCCTAAGAAAACAATATTAATAAAATCTATTAGCAGAAAATAATTTCTAGAAAGATCACTTTATGCATGCCCATTTCGAAACAAGCGTCGGTAACTTTAAAATTAAATTATTCAATGACCTAGTTCCCAAAACAGTTGAAAATTTTGTAGGCCTTGCAGAGGGAACAAAAGAATTCACGGATGCTAAAACTGGCGAAAAAACAAAGCGTCCTTTTTATGACGGTTTGGTTTTCCACCGTGTGATTAAAGATTTTATGATTCAGGGTGGATGCCCACGTGGCGCTGGCACCGGCGATCCTGGTTATAAATTTGCTGACGAGTTTTCTCCGACATTAAAGCACAGTAAACCTGGAATTTTATCAATGGCCAATTCAGGTCCTAATTCCAACGGCAGCCAGTTTTTTATCACCGTGGTTCCAACACCTTGGTTAGACAACCGACACAGTATTTTTGGTGAAGTCGTTGAAGGCTATAACATCGTTGAAGCTATTTCTAAAGCCAGAACGGCTCCGGGCGATAAGCCTTTGGAACCGATTGTTGTGAAGCATGTTAAAATTGTAAAAGATTAGTTTTAGTTACAGCAATAGACTTGCTATCAAACAATAAAAGGCTTAATTATAGGCATGTCTGATTTAAGAAAACTGGATCCAGATTTTAAGCCTAGTTTTGATGGCCTATTCGAGGCGAAAAATTTAATTAAAAAAATAAGCAGTGTTAAACCAGTACTAAATGCCTTGCTTTTTGGCTCTTCAGTCAATGGTAAAACGACTGCCAATTCAGACTTAGATATTTTGCTGATTATTCCAGATAATGAAAATCCTCAGGATTATTATAAAATTGTACAAGCGCCTTTCTTTTCTGAAAGGGCCACCGACTGGATTATCAAAACGAAAACTGAATTCGATCTAAGAAAAAAATCAGGTGGCGTGTGTTTTGTGGCTGCTGAAACAGGAATCGAAATCACCAATGGTTAACGATAAATCTATTTTATTTCCTAAAGAATATTCTATTGAACTCCTGCAAATTGCTAATGGGGATTTGAAATCTGCAGAGGTTTTATTTAAATCTATGCAGTCCGGCCGATTAGAAAATATTCTTTATATGGCTCAACAAAGTGTAGAAAAGTCTATCAAGGCAATGCTGATACATTTTCAAATTAAATTCCCGCTAGTCCATGATATCGGAATTTTAGTTGCGCTATTGCCTGCTGATCAGTACCCGCCAGGCGGCTTTGAACTGACGTCGTTAAATCCCTACGCCTCAGTTCGCAGATACGAAGAAGGGCGAATTCCTTTGGAGTTCGATGAAATTCAGGCTGCATTAAAAGCTGCTCACTTAGTTGTTGCCTGGGCAGGCCGAACAATTAAAGTTTAATTTTTTAAATTCCGCTATCAGGCTCATACCCTGTGACAAGTTACGTAAAATCTCAAACTGAAACACTTTAAATCAAATACGTAAACTTAGGCTCGTCTTGGTTTTGCTTCTCTGTCTAGTAACGGAGAAGTCTAATGCTGAGACAAAAAATCCATATATTCTTATTGCTGCCATTATTGATCACTTCCGTGGTGTTTGCTAACACTCCGTCTGACATTGTCCCCACACCAGAAAATAACATCGTAGTAGCCCCGGTAGTAACCGCATCAGACAAAGAAGCAGATGCAATGATCGGTGCTTTGATAGCCGATTACAAACAAGGTGATCCCAACGCATTAGATATTATTCGTGCGGAACTTAATAAAATACAAAAAGAACACCAAGCTAAAGCTGCTAAAGACGGTGTATTTCTAAGTACGACTTATCGTTTCACCCCAGAATCATTAACATTTTTCGCGGCAATTGGTTTAGTTACTGTGGGTTCGATGTGGATCAAATCGCATGGTGACCCTTTGGCGATGGAAAAACATATTGAATCTTTAAAAGACCCTATCGCGCACATGTCTTTCTATGCGTTTATGCTGACCAACGGGTTTTACACAGACTTTCGCACAAGCTCGGCAGGTTTTAAAGCGTCACATCCAGACACACGCGCCCGCATGATGCGACGATTTAATTATCAAGGCATGGCGATGGGATCATTTGCTTCTAGCATTGTTGCAGATCTTGGCCACAGCGGAAAAATGTGTGTTGATTCGTGGATACTTGGCAAAAACGATGAAGCATCTATTCAGTCATGTAACGAAGCATGGAAAAGCTGGACGGTACGGAATAAATTTACTCAGTATTTTCCGCAGATTATTTCTATGTGGGCTTCGCAGGCTGTATCAGATTTTGCAGATCAAGGCGTGCGCTACGGTTTTAAAAAGGCCACAACGACTGAGCTTGCAAAAAAACTTTTAAATAAAGAATGGCTATTAAAACAAGCCTACAAAGTCACTGGTGCTGATGTAGCACTTACTTTTGTCGGCGGTACATGGGCCATGAGAGGCATTCGCTGGGTTGGAAATGCGACCAAGTTCACGATGTTCGTAGGAATCGATCATTTTCTATCTCCGTTTATTTTTAGACCATTGAATAATTTGATCAGACCACTATTTTTCGAATACGATGCCTATCAGATTGATAAATTTTGGAAAGCTTATGACAACGGTAACTGGGACGAATCTAAAATCAAAATGCCAGAAAAAAGTTGTACTCATATTATTCACCCTGCAGCTCCGGTCACGGGAATTGCTTTAAAACTTTTTTTTAAACCAAAATGTGAACAATCTAATTTAGAAAAACAAATCGAAAATTACACGGTACAGGTTCAACAATGGCGTGAGCATTTAAATGCGGATGTCGAAGCCGATTTAGCTGGCTGGATGGAAATGACCAAAGAGCTTTTGAACCAAGTGGACTATTCCTACAAGTTTTATAAAACATTTTCGGATTCTGCTCTTGAAACTTTAAATACGAACTATCGTATCAAGCAAAATCCGGATGATTTCGAACTTAGAAATAATAAATCGAACTTTCCGTTTAGAACTTTGCCATTGTACGGAGTCTCTATGGGTGATGCAAAACCAATGGGCGGCACTGCAGAGGACCTTTATCTGAACAAGCCCGTTGAAATTGAACAAAGACAAAAAGAACATATCAAAACTATTCTAGCTTCTGTAGAAGTCTCATTAAAAAGCAGTAAGCTGTTGCTTTCACTAGATAGCAATTCTTTAAAAATTTTTAAAGATATACTTAAAAAAATGGCCTCTGATGATGTTAACGTGATCGCAACTGGAATAAACGATATGAATCAGCATTTGGCCATGACACCGATTCCAAACCAAGGGAATAAATATCAAATTGAATCAACACCACTTTTCGAGGCCCTGACTAAATTACGAAATGCTTTGGGAAAACCATTGCCTGTCGTTTATCCGCTAGCTGGATTTACTCAAGCTTTTGCAGCGAACGGTCCAATGAAGATGGTTGCTGATCATGCTGATTTCAGTCTGTGGTCAGCCTCAAAGACTTATAAATTTTCTAAGGAAAGTGATCTGATGCTGTACAAGTTGATTTGTGGGAACAAACAGGCTTCTTTTGATAAAACAAAAGTGCTTTTTACAGATATCGATGCCTTGTCACCACAGTTTGATCCGCCAGCATTACTAAATGCAAATGCGACCACGAAAAACTTTTGCAAAAAATTTCACACCACAAATTCTTTATTCACAACACCCATCGACGGAAAAAGCCTTAGTCAGTATATTTCAGAGAATTTAAACTTTGATATCATCGGTGATTATCGAAACAAAGCTAGTTCTGAAAACTTAGAAGTTTGGTGGAAATCAAAAGTTGAAAAAGTTGTATCAGCTGAATTTCAAACTTATGACAATAAATTTAAAGAATTAGTAGTTAAAGCTGAAAGAAATATGTTTGACCAGCGCTCGTTTTACAAATGGACAGTGGATCATTTAAATCAAAGCAACTACTTGAAAAACAGTTTGGTTAGTCAGCTAAAGATCGAAACGGAATTGTATTTACAACTTATTCAACGGGCCCTGGTACCAGCTAATAATAAATTGAATAAAAAAACATCTACTTATTTAAAAGAAACTGTTGCTGCTGCCGATAGCGATCAGTTCAAAGCTGTCTATGGCCCGACGTATACAGAAGTTAAAAAAGTATCTAATTTGATGAATTCATTTTATCCGATCATGTTGCAAGAAAACGTAGATTTCAAAGCGTATATCAGACACTCAAAGAAAATAGATACAGCTATTAACGAAATCTTAGTGGGTGCAGGCCTTAAAACAAAAGAAAAAACCGAGGAAATCGACATTTTAGCTGACCCTGCTGCTACCGGAACAGAAACTAGCGACACGATTTATAAAGACGTTGAATTAAAAAGTTTATCCTTACGCCAACGCGTGATCGTTGCTGCCGTAAAGGGATTACGACAAGTGGAATCAGAAACTCGCAGATTCATTCGTATGAAGGTCATGCTTTCTAAAGGTTTAGAGATTGATAAAGAACAATTGAATAATGATGTCAGCGATCAACTACGAAGCCAATCGCCTAAACAGCGCAGTGCAAACCCACGTGGTAGCTAATGCCAAAGACTTTGACGGCCAATAACGATAATTGGCAACTGAAACGATTTTAAAATTTAAAACAGATATAAACGATTTAGAACGGCTTAATTAGGTACAAAGATTGAAACATTAAATAACGAACGAACTAACGACGAGGTAAAGAATGAAAACAATGTTGATAACGGCTTTAATCCTTTTTTCACAGATAACTATGGCTCAGGTAAAAAAGTCAGTGCCGCGGCTAAGTGCAGTAAAAGCCACAGAAACCGTTGAGCGATATCTAAGAACTGAAAATGTAAAAAATCTACTAGAATCTGGCAAGTCCATCACTGACGATCCTAAGATTGCAAAGCATGTGGCAGATACTGTCGAAGCTCGCCTGTCTGGTATCGTTACCGTTGATAACCTCAAACTGATGTCCCTTATCAATATCGATGCAAAATTAACTTTAGCTAAAATTCTTGAATTATCTTCGGTTGTTAAAGATCCAACTGCAAATGCGGCTGAAATAGCAGAAGCAACGAAAGCTTTGGAATTACTTCTTATCGCTGGCGAGAGCGTGAAAAGTACGGCTAAAAATAGAGAAGAAGCCACAGCTAACCAATTGAAGCTTAAATCGAACATTGAATGGTCAGAGAAAGTGGCTTCTTTTGTGAATATCAAAGGCGCTGAAAAATTTGTGGCTGACTTTGCGATTGAAATGGAAAAAGGAAAATCAGCATCTGAAGCGATTGCTATAGCTGGTAAAGGCAAAGGCAAAAATCGCGAAGATATCACTGAAGAACAAGTTAAAAATTGCAACAAAGGCTAAGCTTTTCTATCACTGAGATTTTTCATCTAAAATAATATAGATTTCAATACGACGATTCTGAGAGCGCCCCTCTTCAGAATCGTTGCTTTTTAAGGGTCTTGTCTCTGCATATGAAATAGCAGACATCCGCGCAGGATCTATCGCGTGATATTTCTGGAAATAACGAACGATACTGGTCGCGCGCAAAGAAGCCAGTTCCCAATTCGATTCATACGGCGCATCTTTTGAAACTGCCGTGTTGTCTGTGTGGCCTTCGATGACGACTTTACGATCGGTTTCTTTTAACAGCTGTGCAATTTTATCTAACGCTTTCAATGCACCAACTTTTATTTTAATTCCACCCGGATTAAAAAATTGGGCTGATGCCAATGCAATTCGAACCCCAAGAGCATCATGTCTTAGCTCTTGAATTTTTGACTTTTCTTCATCATCAAATTTTTTTTCTATAAATCTGCTGAGATAATCTTTTGTTTCACCCGGACCGCGATTTGGCGGAAAACCCTCTAATGGAATTATAACATCGGTCGCTTTATCACCGCCAATATTGCCGCTGTCACCTTTTTCGCTGGAATCTGCGCCGGCACCAGAAAGCTTAAGGTTTACTCGGACTGAATCCTGAAATGATTTTTGTTTTTCTTGGTTATTGCTGGATGTTGCGTACATGACCACAAAGAAAGCGAAAAGTAAGGTAATAAAATCAGCGTAAGATACTAACCAACGTTCGTGGTTTTCGGGCTCTTCGTTTTCGTCTTTTCTGCGGTTATTGTTTTCTGACATTTTCACCCACATAAGAAACTAATTTTTGTTCGATCAGCTGTGCGTTTAAACCAGTTCCAATAAGCAAAGCGCCTTCTAGAATCATTTCTTTGTGTCTGGTAATTTCAAAAATATTTTTCTTGATCTTGTTTCCGATTGGCAAAAATAACAAGTTGGCAAAACCCACACCGTAAACCGTTGCCACGAAGGCTACAGCAATACCGCTTCCAAGCTTAGAGGTGTCTGTTAAGTTACCCATTACATGAATCAACCCAAGAACAGCACCGATGATTCCAATTGTGGGCGAGAAGCCACCAGCGTCTAGCCAAATTCTTCCAGCAGTTAGTAATTTTTTTTCTTCTTTATCAATGCGATATTCAAAAATTTTACGAGTTAAGCCTACATCAACACCATCAATAACGTTTTTTAATATTTCTTTTAAAAGCGGAGTTTGAATTTGAGACAGTTTTGGTTCAATCGCCAAGGTCGATTCTTTTTTTGCTAAACGGGCGCAGTCTAGAATTTCTGCTATTGGCTTTTCATAATTCAAATTAGATTCTTTAAAAGTTTGTTTAAATAAATAAAAGCCTAGTTTTAAATCACTGGTTTTGTTTGAAACCAACACAGCACCCAAAGTGCCGGTCATCACAATCACAAAGGCAGTTCCTTGCATTAATGAAGCAATGTGTCCACCCTCAAGAAAATTACCTAATAAAACTCCGCCGATACCTAAAAGAAGTCCCAGTACTGTAGATCTATCCATGGATCTCAGTCTGGCATAATTAAAGAATGCTTTCACGTTGATCTATTCCAGTCTAGACTTTAGTTTATATGAATCCTGTTTTTAGTTTTATTTTAGATATCGATTACAAGTTATTTAATTTTATCAATCAAAGTTCGGCTACACAGCTACAAGATCAGTTTTTTCCGTTCATCACAGATTTACATAAAAATTTGTATTTCAAATGGGGTGCACTGCTATTCGTTGCTATTTTATTTCTAAGAAAATTTCAGCGATTAGGGTTAACACTTTTTTTAATTTTGCTTTTAGCAGTTGGCTTAAACGATTTTATGGGCGCTAAAGTAAAAAATCATTATCTTCGTTTACGCCCTTTTGAAAATTCTGAAATTACCGCTGTTCAAAAAAGTCCTGCCGATAGCAAAAGTTTTTATTCTAATCATACATCCAATATGTTCACATTTGCCACGTACACCACAGCTTTTTTTCCGGCAGCTGCAGTTCCACTGTATTCTTTAGCTTCAGTCGTAGGGTACAGTCGTATTTATAATGGTGTTCATTACCCCACAGATGTTTTGGCTGGTGCTTTTATGGGAATTCTTTGGGGATTATTTTTTTCTTCGCTTGCTAAGCGAATTCAAAGGAAACTGGGAAAAGCAGATTTATGAAAGTCCTTGTTACTGGTGCAAATGGCTTTTTAGGTTCGTGGTTAACGAAGCGACTTTTGCAAGAGGGTCACAACGTGTCGGCACTTATCCGAAAAAACAGCGATCTTTCTGAATTGTCTGATGTGAAGCCTAATTATGTTTACGGTGATGTTACTGATAAGGAATCAATAAAAACCTGTTTTAAGAACCAGGATGTTGTGTTTCATTTGGCAGGTTTAGTGGCTTATGCCAAAAAAGATCGACCCCGAATGGATCAAGTGAATGTGCAGGGGACTGCTAATGTTATTGAAGCTTGCACCGAATTGAAAATACCACAACTTTTATACGTATCCAGTGTCGTTGCAGTTGGTGCGCTATCAAGAAACCCAGATAAAGCACAGGCTTTGACCGAGTCCTTTACTTACAATTTGCAGTCGCTCAATCTGGGTTATTTCGAAACCAAAAAAATGGCTGAAGATTTAGTAATGACTGCTGTGAAAGAAAAAAAAATTCAGGCCATTTGCGTAAACCCAAGCACAATCTACGGACCTGGAGATGCTAAAAAAGGCAGTCGCAAAACTCAGGTGAAAGTGGCCCAGGGTAAGTTTCCGTTTTATACCTCTGGTGGGGTTAATGTTGTAGCCGTCGAAGATGTCGTTGAAGGAATACTTTTAGCGTTGAAAAATGGAAAAAATGGTCAGCGTTATATTTTGTCTTCAGAGAATATTTATATAAAAGAACTGTTTGAAAAAATTTCGCATTTTGCAGGAGTCAAAGCACCAACACTGAAATTACCGGATACAGTACTGCACGGATTAGGCATTATAGGTGACGCTTTAAACTCGATCGGCGTGCCGTTTGGACTTAGTCGGGAAAACGCATTTACTGCAACTTTATTTCACTGGTTTAACTGCCAGAAAGCCAAAACAGAATTAAATTTTAATCCTAAACCTGCTGATTATGCGATTGAGAACAGTGTTCGCTGGATGAAAGATAACCATTATATTTCATGAAAAAAATTGTGCTTTATTTTTTATTTTCATTTTTAATCCTGATAGGTGCATTGATACTATGGATGCCATCAGCCGAAAAGATTAAAGGCTGTAACAAAACAACAATGTTTAACGTTGATCTTTGCCCAGGATCGAAAAGCTATGTACCACTTTCTCAGATCTCGAAGTATGTTCAGAATTCTATTTTAATCACCGAGGATTCTGGCTTCTATCAGCACGCAGGTTTTGATTCCGGTGGAATACAACGTTGTTTAGAGAAAATAAAAGAAAAACGTCGCATCGTTTGCGGTGGCTCAACGATCACGCAGCAATTAGCCAAAAATGTTTTCTTATGGAAAGAAAAGAATTTATTACGTAAGGGTCTTGAAGCTTTTGTAACTTATAAAATCGAAAAGACCCTAAAAAAGAAAGAAATTTTAGAGCGTTATTTAAATGTTGTGCAATTTGGTAAAAATGTTTTCGGTGTCAAACAAGCATCTCAATTTTATTTCAAAAAAAGCCCTAGTAATTTGAATGTTCATGAATCAGCATTTTTAGCTATGGTACTACCTAATCCAGAAAAATATGCGCAGTCCTACTACCGTAAAGATTTAACTAAATTCGCTAGACGCAGACTTACACAAATTATTGAAAATATGTACAAGTACAAACGAATCAATTCAGAAGAGTATGTTATCGCATTAGACAATCTAGACTTATTTTTAAAATCAGGCCAAGCGACAACAACCGCAGCAACCGATACAGAAATATTAACTGAATCAGATTTAGAAGCTTTGGATGAAGAACTCGCCGGGGAACTAGAAAACAACTAAGTAATATTTATCTAACCAGCTTGGTTTTAAAAAGTCTGTATGCAAGTACGCTTAAGATCCACGTATAAAAAAGTAATATCAAAAAACTAATTGCACTTTGCAAAGTCAGACTTTTGTAAATTAAATCTCTGGTTAAATTTACGGCATGGGTTAAAGGCAACAAGTAGGCAAGACCCTTTAAAAAGACTGGTAAATCTTGCACTGAGAAATAAGTTCCGCTGATCAATGACATGGGAATAATAATTCCTGACGTCGAGAAAATAAAAGAATCATAATTTTTAGCCAAGGAAATCATTACCATACCGAATGCCGAGAAAACCAAACACAAAATAAACAGTACAGGCAATGCTAGAATTATCTGAAACTTGAACAATCCAAACAGTAAAGAAACGACGACGACTCCACAAACTGCCAAAAACCCTTTTGTTGCAGCCCAAAGTATTTCACCAGTTAAAATATCTTTTTCAGTCAAGGGGGTCATTAACATGATTGCGTAGGTCTTTTGATGCGTTAACTTGGTATAATTCGGATAAGTAGCTTCGAAATACGAAATCATCATGGCAGTGGAAGCAAGTAATCCGGGATAATAAAAATCGATAAACGTTAAACCTTCAATTTGATCAACGAATTGGCCTAAGCCAAAACCTATGGCGGCCAAGTACATTAAAGGTTCAAGTACTGTCCAGAATAACGAAACCAGATAAGTCTTTTTGAAAAATAAGAAGTTTCTAAGCCAAACTTTTATCATGCGTTATCTCGAATCTGAAATCCCGCTAGCTTTAAGAACACATCATTTAGATTTGCGGTCCGAGTTAAATAATAAACATTCTGAATCTGAGAAATAAACTGTTGCCTTAAAATAGCCGAAGGAAAAAACGCAAATATCTTTTTTTCAAAATCTTGAAAATCAATTTTCATAGCGTTTAACTGTGACTTCCAATACTGAGAATCTGCACCAACGCTAATTTCGACAACTTCAAGACCGATGTGTTTTTGAATTAAACTTTTGGGACTGTCACATTCCAAAATCCGACCTTGATCGATGATCGCGACTCGGTCACAAAGAACTTCGGCCTCTTCCATATAATGAGTCGTCAAAATCATGGTCTTTTTTTGCTGTTTAAGATTTTCAAAATAATTCCAAATCCATAATCTTGCCTGAGGATCAAGACCTGTCGTCGGTTCGTCTAAAACCAACAGCTCGGGATGATTCATTAAACCACGGGCTAAAGCCAGGCGTCTTTTCATTCCCCCACTTAAATTTTCAACATGTTTGTAACGGTGTTCTGTTAACTTCATTTCAGAAATAAAATGAACTGCTCTGGCCTCTGCAATATCAGACGGAATTCCGTGGTAGCTTGCAAATATTTTTAAATTTTCAACGGGGTTGAAATCAACATCAAGGCCGTCTTCCTGAGGCACAACTCCAATTTTGGAGCGAATTTGCGACATGTCTGTTTTTGAATTCAAACCCAAAACGAAAAGTTCGCCTTGTGTTGGAATCACATGGCCGTAAAGCATTTTCATTAATGTAGATTTGCCGGCACCATTGGGACCAAGAATACCAAAACATTCACCTTTTTTTATTTCAAAGGAAATGTCATTCACAGCTGGTACGGATTTGAATTCTTTAAATAAATTCTTGGCAGTAACAGCTGTATTCATTCTTTGGATTAGTCCTTTTTATTTTGTTTTGGACGTTTGTGTGGATCTAATTCTTTTACTCGCAGACGAATAGTCTTTGGAGTAATTTCGATTAATTCTGTTTCTTTAATCCATTCCATAGCCATCTCAAGTGTCATTGGACGAACCGGAGTCACGCGAATTGCTTCGTCAGATCCAGACGCACGAACGTTCGACATTCTTTTTGCTTCTTGAATATTAACAACAAGGTCGTTGTCCTTTGCGTGCTCGCCCACGATCATACCTTCATAAACAAGGTCACCGTCGTTCACGAACATTCTTCCGCGCTCTTGCTTCGTCCAGATAGAATAAGCATTCGCTTCGCCAGTACGATCTGAAATCATTGCACCATTGATACGAGAATTGATATCGCCACGGTATTCATCGTAACCATCAAAGTTAGTATTTAATAATCCAGTACCACGAGTATCTGTTAAGAACTCAGAACGATAACCAATCAAGCCACGTGACGGAATTCTAAATTCCAAACGTGTGCGACCCGTTCCTTTTTGAACCATATTCGTCATCACACCCTTACGTTGACCTAATTTTTCAGTCACAGCGCCAACATATGGATCTTCAATGTCGATCACGGCGTGCTCGAACGGTTCCAATTTTTTTCCATCTTTTTGTTTCATGACAACCTGAGGCTTCGACACTAATAATTCGAAACCCTCGCGACGCATTTGCTCAATCAAAACGCCCAATTGCAATTCGCCGCGGCCAATGACTTTGAAAGCATCTGTTGCTTCTGTTTTTTCGACGCGGATTGAAACGTTATAAAGTAATTCCTTATCAAGACGCTCTAAAATTTTTCTGGATGTAACTTGCTTACCTTCTTGACCAGCAAAAGGACCGTTGTTCACAGAGAAAATCATTCCTACTGTAGGCTCATCAACTTTGATACGCGGCAGAGGTCTTGGATCAATAGCTGATGTGATCGTATCACCAATTGTGAAATCTTCGATACCTGCAATGATGGCCATGTCGCCGGCTCCAATTTCTTGAACTGGAATTTGCGAATTCACGTGATACTGAAATAAAGCAGAAACTTTTACTTTTTTCTGAGAGTTTTCTTGAATACAAAGAATATCATCGCCTACTTTTACGGTACCGGCACGCATACGCCCCATTGCTAATCGTCCAACGTAGTCATTGTAACCCACGTTTGAAACCATCAATTGTAAGGGTTCGTTTTCTTTGATTGTTGGAGGTGGAACCAATTCAACGATAGCGTCATAAAGAACTTTTAAATTGTCTGTTTTTACGTCTGGATCAAGAGTTGCCATACCTTCACGTGCAATAGCGTAAATCGTGTGGAAACTACATTGCTCTTCGGTTGCTTCTAAATCGATGAACAAATCAAAAAGCTCATTATGCACATCTTGAATACGCGCATCCGAACGATCGATTTTATTGATAACAACAATAACTTTGATATTTTGTTCTAAAGCTTTTTTCAAAACGAAACGAGTTTGTGGAAGTGGGCCTTCCGAAGCATCACAAAGTAAAATTGCGCCATCAACCATATTCAATACGCGCTCAACTTCTCCGCCGAAGTCACTATGTCCCGGAGTATCCACGATGTTAATTTTAATATCGTTGTAAGTGAAAGAAGCATTCTTCGCTGCAATTGTAATTCCGCGTTCTTTTTCAAGATCCATAGAATCCATCAAACGTTCTTCAACCGCCTGATTATCGCGGAACGTGCCGGCTTGTCGGATCAAGTGATCAACTAATGTGGTTTTACCATGATCGACGTGGGCAATGATGGCGATATTGCGAATTTTTTTTGGATCTTGCATTTTGTTTCCTTTGTCTTAAAAGCAAAAAATTAATAAATAAAATAAACTAACCATGACCACCCATTAAAAAATCTTCGTGGCTGGTGTCTTGCTGTTCGATATTTTTTATTGATCCGAAGAAGTGTAGCGCATGAGCCAACACTTCGTCATTATCCTTGATCTGAAAAATGGTTTTTCTGAAGGCTGCTGCCCCTGGGTAACCTGTTGAAAACCAAGAAGCAAATTTTTTAAGCTGAATATTGGTAATATGCTCAGAACTATGGGCGCGGATAGCCTTATCTAGGTCCTGGAAAATGCCGCTGTAGTTTCGCTTCAGGTCATCCCGAACCGGTTCATTTTTATAAAGGCTTAAAGCATCAGCAAATATGAGCGGGTTTTTTAAAGCTCCACGCCCTATCAAAACGCCGTCACAACCTGAGTTTCTTAATTGTCTTACAGCAGATTCAGCGGTCAAAATATCACCGTTACCAAGTACCGGAATTTTTACTTTTGATTTTACGTCAGTAATAAAATCCCAGTCTGCCAGACCAGAGTAACCAGCCGCTCGAGTACGGCCATGAATTGCCACCCAAGTAATTCCTTCATCAAATGCTAAATTGCAAACATCAACTGCATTTCTTGAAGTCGCATCCCAACCCGTACGAATTTTGATGGTCACTGGAATTTTTACGGCGTTCACGCAAGCGTGCAAAACTTTTTTCATCGCTGGCAAATCTTTTAACATCGCCGAGCCCGCACCTTTTTTTACGACTTTTGGAACCGGACAGCCAAAATTTAAATCCACAAAATCTGCACCCTGCTGTTCCACAACTTGCGCAGCTTTTGCAATGATTTCTGGGTCTTCACCAAAAAGCTGAATGCCAATTGGCCTTTGAGTTTCATCAAAGCTCATCAAGGACAAAGTTCGTTCAGATTTATATTCAATTCCTGTTGCGCTAACAAGTTCTGTGACAACAACACTGGCATCTAATTTTTTCATGAAACTGCGAAAAGCGTGATCTGTTATGCCTGCCATGGGCGCTAGGACAAACGGATTTTTTTTAATAGCTTCAAGTGGGTGAATTCGCATCGTATGTGTATGGCAAACCCTCTAAAAAAGGTCAATCACATACGCCTAACTGACCGAACTTACAGTCCTAAAACTTGGCTATCGTAACCAAGTGATTCGGCTGTCAGTTTGTCTTGGAGCTTTCGGTGGTTTATGGTCAGGATAACCAATCACGACCGCACATAAAAGTTCAAGCTGGCCGCTTTTATATTCATTCAGCTGGGTAATTTGTAAAAATTCATCTACTTCGCGTTTAATTTCTAGCGGCGCACCCATGGTGCAACACCCTAAGCCCTCAACTAAACAAGCTAGATTTATATTTTCCACAGCCATGTACACACTGCCAATACTTGTGTGGTAGCGCTCTTCGGGCGAATTCAGAGCGTATGCAAAAACAATTACCGGTGCATCACCTAGAGTGAAAAAAAATCTTTCTGTAAAATCGTACAAAGATGGCTTCAATGTTTTTTGCAAAATATCTTTTATACCCAGCCAAGATTTTTGCGAGTATTTTAAATACTGGTTTCGTTTTTCGCCTTGAACCACGTAAAAACGCCAGTTTTGTCGATTTTTTCCGGACGGTGCGTGCATTGCCGCATTCAGTATTCGCTGCAGGACATCTTCAGGAACTTCAGCTTTTTTGAATTGACGAATAGATTGTCTAGATTCAATGAGTTGATAAAATTGTTCACGCTGTATTTGACCCATCTGTGGAAGTGTAACAAACTGATAGCAAATGGAAACAACAAATCATTCATCTACCTGGTTGAGTCAAAAAAAATCAATGTTACTTTTCATTTTTGCAGCCCTTGTTTTTGCTGGCTTAACATTAATTCCTAATGTTCGATCGCAATTGCAAAATTTGTTACAGACCCAGCAGCGAGTGGTGCTGGCAAAAACATCCGGATATTTTTCTGCAGATCAAAAACAGTTGTTAATTCTAAAAGTGAAAGACCAATCCGGATTACAAATTGAAATATATGAAACTTTACAAAATTCCAAATCACAAACATTTAAACAAAAATTTGAACTGACTGAAGATGCTGATTCGTATGTAACGCTAGATAAAAATTCGACCAATTTGGCACTTCAAGATGTGGACCAGGACGGAAACCTTGATATTATCGCGCCGTCCGTGGATCGAAACGGAAATTTAAGACTAAATACTTTTCGTTTTAACTCAGAGACTCAGTTTTTCGAACCTTATCTAAAACAAAATTAATTTAATTTGTAGCTTTCTTCTTTTCTAAGTCGCGCCAAGATTTGCCGTCTCTTGCTTTTGAGTTCATTTGAAAACTTCGGACTGCGGTATTATGGCTGCCATAATTTTCTGAAAAAATGTGAGTTCCGTCGTTTTTGCTGACAAAATAAAGGTACTTCGAATTTGCTGGCGCAAAAGTTGCCTTAATTGCATCTTCACCTGGGTTAGAAATCGGGGTTGGTGGTAATCCGTAGTTGGTATATGTATTGTGCTTCGTTGGCGTCAACAAATCGACCTTGGTAATATTTATTGGCATGGCTCCGTTTTTTAAAGCAACGCCGTACAGAACAGTTGGGTCTGTTTGTAATCTCATTTTTTTAGTCAGTCGGTTATGAAACACAGATGAAACTAACGGGCGCTCAAAAGAGGCTCCTGTTTCTTTTTCAACAATACTGGCAAAGGTCATTACCTGATTACGGCTCCAGCCCTTTTGTTTTGCTTGGGCTTCAAAACGCGACCATACAGTAAGAAAACGTTTCACCATCTGTGTCACTATTGATTTCATGGATTCAAACTTTGTTATTTTGTAGGTTTCTGGAAACAAATATCCCTCTAAACTTGATAGATCTTCTTGCAACAATGATTTGATGAACTCTTTGTCGTAGACTAAAGCAAAAAAATCTTTCTTTTCCCCAACACCTGATTTTTCTAGAATTTCAGCGATATCAAAAATGGAAAGACCCTCAGCGATCGTTAAATTGCGCGTAACACTTTTACCGGATGATAAAACTTCTAGAATCTGATTGGGCGTCATCGATTGGTGCAGGGAATATTCACCAACTTTTAATTTTGAATTCATTTTTTTAATTCGAGAATAAAATAGAAATAATTTTGCATTTCTGACTAAACTTTTACCTTCTAAATCCATTGCGATTTGGGTCATATTCGAGCCCGGCGCCACATCGAAAAGTATTTCTGTGCGATCTTCACTGACCCCTGAATTAACAAATTGCAAAGTAAAAAATGAAACAGCTAAAGCGATAGCCGCAATAAAACTGAAAATTCCAATCGACAATATTTTCATTTTTTTAGTCAAGATCGACCCCGGGAAGCAGTTTTGATTTATCTAATGGGTTTAAGTCTTCAAGGCTTGCGACAGGTACCGTGCAGTACTGAATAGCAAAATGACCTGATGGCCTGTCATTACCTGATTTTCCCATGCCGCCAAACGGCAGACGTGAGCTGGCGCCGTTTGTAGTGCGGTTCCAATTTAATAATCCGACTCGAGTTTTCAATAGAGCCTCATTGTACAATTCTTTATTTTTAGTGAACAGTGCCATGACTAAGCCATATCCAGTTGAATTGATATTTTCAATCGTCTGGTTAAAATCACTAGATCTATAAATAGCTACGTTTGGACCAAAAATTTCTGTCTTTTGATACAACGAATGAGCATCAAACTTTTTTACTAGATGAATACTTGGGGTCACGTAATGCCCTTTGTGTTCTAAGTCCAAGCTTTTTCCACGCATTAAGTTTTCGGCACCTTCTCGGTTGGCCATTTCTTGAAAGCGAATATATTTTTCAACGGCAGACTGATTGATGAGCGGCCCCATAAAACAATTTTTAGACCAGTGTCCGATTGTTAATTTTTTGGCTGCTTGATAAAAGCGATCTGTAAATTGATCGGCAATTTTGTCATGAAGTACAATACGTGAAGTTCCTGAACAACGCTGACCAGCTGACATGAATGCACCTACTAAGGTTTCATAAACTGCTTTTTCCATGTCTGCATCATCCCAAACGACCGTGGTGTTTTTTCCACCCATTTCTAACGCTAAAATTTTCCAGTAGTGATTTAATGTTTCTTGTTTAATTTTTAAACCGACTTCATAAGATCCCGTAAATAAAACGCCATCCACCAGTTCGTGAGCAACAACGCGTCTGCCGGTTTCTGCTTCGCCGTGAACCATGTTGAAAACGCCGACTGGAAACTCGGCTTTTTCAATCATCTGCGCATACAGCTGTGCCACTGCTGGAGTTTGCTCGGACGGTTTATAGACAATTGTGTTTCCAGAAATTAAAGCCGGAATAATATGGCCGTTGGGTAAGTGTGCTGGAAAATTAAAAGGTCCGATAACGGCCATGACTCCACGAGAGCGATATCGAATGACTCCGTCAACTTGTGGAAGCGCGTTCGTAATACGTTCTTCAGCAATTAAATTTAATGATGCACTTAATGTAATATCAATTTTTCCAGCCAATGCTTTGGCCTCAGTGGTGGCATCCCAAAGGGCTTTACCCGTATCACGCGCAATCAGTTCTGCCATTTCACTTTCATGAGCAATGAAAACTTCTTTTAATTTTAGAATATATTTTTTACGCTCGTCTAGTGTCAGGCGAGCCCAGGGCATGTAAGCCGCTTTGGCAGCCTGAACCGCACGATCAACATGGTCTAATTTGTAAGAAACATTTAAAATTAAATCTTTTCCATCTGCTGGGCTGATGTCAACGAACTGACCATTAACCTTATCTGGTAATGCAAACTTACCATTGATAAAATCACCTGTAAATTTCATGTCTTTTAAACTCATAACTACCTTCTTCCATATTCGAACGGAGATACAAAAACAGTTTGATCTAATTCTACCTTCAGCAATTGTCTAGATTTTGCAGGTATACAAATTAAATCATCACGCACATCAAAACCCGAAACGACACAGCGAAAATCAGTTGTGCCAATGCCAATTAGCCCCTTTTCTTTAAAAGTTGCATCGCTAATTTCGGCGATGCGGTAACGTTTACCTTTTTTTATAGGTAAAATATCTTTCATTTTAGCACCGTAATGGGGCCCACCATCGAAGGGGTCCACTTCATCCAGGTATTGAAAGCCAATGCTTTCAAGTAAATGTTGAGCTGGTTTCGTTGCTTCACCGACTCGCCCAAGAACCAAACGAGCTTTCGCATCCAGCAATGTTAAATAAATATCATCTTCCGGAAATAAAGATTCGATAAATTCTTTGTTTGTTTGCGATAGCAAATCAGCTTCTTGATATGGAAGTCCGGTAAATCTTCGCCCCAATGCTTCCCAAAATTCACTGCGCCCCTCCTCGGTCAAGGGCGGCGTTAGTTCGCACAAAACACGACTTTCAAAACGCTCGGGGTTTAATGCCATATAAAGAAAACGGCTTAATGAGATTTGCTTTCCAAGTCGCTCGGGCCGGCGGCGATAAGATTTATCGACCAACAATCCGCCAATTTCGGTTGGCCCTTCGGTATCTTGTTGAAAGCGAAGAACCTGATGTATAAAACCGATTCCAAGGTCTTTTGAAAAGTGATCTCGTTTTAAAATTTTAAAATAACTGTGAGGTACTTCTTCATTGCCATGTTTAGCGATAATTAATGAACTGCCAACGACGACTTGTTCTTCATCATCTTCGACAACAAAAATGTATTCTGATTGATCTTTTGAAAGCTCTCCTTTGAACGAAGCTTCGCTGCGGGCAATTTTTTCTGATAATATTTTTTTGTCTCCGGGTAAATTCAGCAAATTAAATTGTTTTGCAAGATCAGTTAATTGCTGCAGATCAGCTCCTTGGACAGAACGCACGACAAAACTCATAAACAAAACCTTTCGACCATTTGTACATAAAACAAAATGGATTTTTCCAGATCTTCAATTTTTACATGCTCTTCGGGGGTGTGAACATTACCTTGCCTGACGCCGGCACCGAAGCACAAGCAATCTATATTTAAGCGAGTAAATAAACTAGCTTCATTGGTCGAAGGTAAGGCTTTGCAATCAGATTCTAAACCCATTTTCGTTAAAATGGATTGAGCTGCTTTGACCAATTGTGAATTTGTCGATGTGCGAAAAGGTTTTTTATAATCTAGGACGGTGAAAATCGACTGGTTAATGTCACACACCGCTCTGATCTTTTGCATCCACTTCTCATAATGCTCTTGGGTTACATTCGGAAGTATGCGGCATGAGCCACCGATCAAGATGGCATCCGGAAGCGTTCTTATTATTCCGATGCTCAACGTGGAAAAAGAAGGTTCAAATTCTAAATCTTGAACGCTTTCCATTTCTGACTGAACACTTTTAATCACCTGATAAATAGCGTTTATTTTTTGTAATGATAAATTCTGTACATGTGAAGTGAAATCAAGTTCGACCATGGCCTGATTCGGAACTGAATTGTATCGCGTGCCGCCATCAGCTTCAATGACGACCATATTTTCTGGCATTTTTTCCAAATACTCTAACATTTTTACGATCGCATTTTCACCAAGATGTGGAGTTGAAGAATGCGCAGATTTTCCCGCAAAAATTTTGGACTGAGTCGATGTTGATTCTAATTGCTCGCGTTTTATTTTATAATCGATCTCAGATTGACTTAATGGGATTCGAATTTCTACTGTGGCAAAACCCTTCGCTGCGTGGATGATGTTCAGATTGCTAGGTTCGCCAACCAATGCATACTTTGCATTGACCTTGTTTTTGCGAATCAATTTAAGTGCACCTTGCATTCCGGTTTCTTCACCGAAGGTTCCGACAAGCACTGGCTTAAGTGTTGAAAATTTTCTGTCTTTTAGTTTTTTCAATGCTTCTAGTTTGCATAAAAAATCGAGTTTTACATCTGCAGAACCCAATCCATAGATGCAACCGTCGATAATAACTGCGTCGAATGGGTTGAAGCCGTTTTTTTTCCAAAGCGCAAAATGGCCGGGCTCGACGGTGTCCAGATGAGTTTGTAATAGAAACTCTTGATCCCCTGGCGTAAAATCTTCAGCGCGCACAATGATATTTGCTTGCAAGACACCATTTTGCATTTCGGACATGATTTCGGTCGAAAAACCGGCTTGGTTAGCTAATTCTGCAAGATAGTTGACGCTGTCCACGGTTGAACTGGCAGTCGAACTATCTATTGAAATTAATTTTCGACAGGTTTCTATCCAGTTCAAATTTTATCCTTCTATAGGCCGTGCAAAATTGTTTTTTCAACGATTTGTAATGCCAACTCAATGTCTTGATCTTGAATAATAGCAGGAACTAAAAACCGAATGCGCACCGGATCTTTACCGCAGCTAAAAGCAATTAAACCGTTTTGAAATAATTTTTTAATAAATAATTCGACTTGATCTTTTTTTCCTTGAAATGGAGTAAATGCAATCATCAAACCAAGTCCGCCGGCATCTTGAACTAAACTCTTGCAGGTTGTTTCATTCAAACGATTAAGTCCGTTTATGAATTGCTGATGAATCTGCTGAATTCTACCCTTCGGTCCCAGATAACCTTCATCTAAAATATTTAATATTTCTAAACCCGTAGTCATCGAAGAACTGCTGCCAGAAAAGGTTCCTGCTATAAGACCTGGTTTCGGATTGTATTCTTCTGTGTACAACGTTGCACCCAGTTGAACTGTCTTAGCAATCGTCGCAATATCAATGTAATCACCAAGATCTAAGGTCTCATAGGCGAAGTATTCACCTGTTCGCGCAAATGTTTGCACTTCATCAGCCCAAACGGCGATTTTATTTTTCTTACAAAATTCTAGAAGTGGAACAAAAAATTCGCGCGGTATCGGCTGAAATCCGCCTTCACCAAGCATTGGTTCAAACACGAAACAGGAAATATCTTTTTCATGTTTTGCGTATTGCTCTTGCATAGCACGAAGGGCCTTTTCTATACTTTGCGGATCACGTTTTTCGTAACCCGGTACTCTTAAAATTTCATTGTATTCAGGAAGACCTTGTTTGTAGGCCGCATTGTCTGTGACTTCAGCCATCATTGTAGATCGCCCAGCAAAAGCATTTTGCATCGCAAACACGAACCGAGCCGGAGAATTTTTTTGTCTTGCAATCTTCAATGCATTTTCGTTAGCCATTGTTCCGCACGTTGCAAACCAAGCATGGCGTAATTTACTTTTTCGTGAAGCGATCTGGACTAATTTTTCTAATAATTTTGCATAATCTTTGTTTGGCTGTAAATTTCCTTGCATAACAATATCAGAAATAGCGCCGCGCACAGCTGCTTTCAAAACACGTGGATGTGAATGTCCCATGATATGAATACCGATTCCGTTGATTAAATCCATCTTTACGCTGCCATCTTCCAATTCGACGTACACGCCTTGACCGGCCCCACTGCCAATGTAGGGATGATACAAAGGACGACCTCTGGCCACCGCGATTTTATCCATTTTTGATTGAAGACTTTGAACAAGTTCTGGTTGTGGTGGGCGAATTCCTAGTATTCCGCCGTTATGAACGCTGACTTCATCGACCAAATCAGAAATTAAACCTTCAACAGCGGGATCATTTTCGATTTGTCGACCGATCAGTATTTCATCAGAATTTTTTACTTGAGAGATTGCATTTTTTAAAACAGACAACATAACTAGGCCTTTCTTGATAATTCCTAAGTAAATAGTTTACTTGGTGCAATAGCTCATGACAATTACAGGCGGATGTTTGTAGACTTTGGCTCTATGCCGCAAGATCAAATGACTTTTCAACAACAGTTCCCACAACTTTTTCAACAAGGTCTAGCGGATCAAAAGGACAAAAAGTGGGATGACGCCATCAGTAAGTATCAAAATTTGCTAGACCAAGGTCAAAACTCCTTAACATCTGAACAAGCGTCTGTGATTTATCACAACATGGCCGCAAGTTCGTTCGAGAAAGCCGATTTTTTGAAATCTTATGTATGGACTAAAAAATCTCTTTCTCTAGATTCAGGAAATGATTTCGCTAAAGATTTGTTATCAGAGGTAACAAAAAAGTTTCAGCCGCAACAGGTTGCACATCAAATATCTGCTTTTCAAAGTGCTCAGAAGGCGTTTCTTAAAAACACGACATTTGATTTCGTTCTGGTCACTTTCCTGTTGCTGTTTGCATTCAGTTTTTTTCTTGGCTGCAAAACTTGGTTAAATAAAAAGCAGGCACAGCTTGAGGGCGAATCCACGTCTGTGCAGCAAAAAAACCCTCTTGGTTTGATGTTGGCTTTTGGATTTACATTCGTTTTTACTTTTTTGATGGCCGGAACTGTTTTTTTAAAATGGAAAGATAATCAAACGCCCAAAGCGATCGTCTCTGCAGAAAAAGCTGCAGTGCAAACTGCCAGTGGTGGAGATCAAGCCACTATTTACGATGCGACGGCAGGTTTAGAAGTTGATATTCTTAAAATAGAAGCAAATTTCGTACAGATTCGCTACCCTGGCGCATTCTCAGGATGGGTTGATAAGAAAAATTTAGAAATTTTGTACCGCTTAGCTTGGCCTTAAATCGGTGAGCACAACTTTTGTGCATGATGGCAGCACTTAAAATCAGTCGGCGGCGAAAATTTTTGACATCAGTTTCAGGATCAGGTTTGATCGAAAGTCTATGGTAACTAAGATCTTGAAATCACTATTCATTTTAATTCTTATGCCTTGGTTTCTGTCGTGTGCTAGCGAAGAAAAAAATGCTACTACGCCTGAAGGACTGTTCAAAATAGCTCAAGAATACGATGAAGCTGAGCGCTATGATGTCGCCATTCAAAAATATGCGGATCTAAAAAATAAATTTCCTTACAGCTCGGTGGCTACAGCCGCAGAACTGGCCATCGCTGATTTGCATTACAAACGAGAATCTTTTTCTGAGGCTCAGATTTCGTATCAAAATTTTCGAGATCTTCATCCAAAGTACCCAAAAATTGATTACGTGATTTTTAAAACAGGCATGAGTTTTTTTATGCAGTTACCGGATTCGACAGACCGTGATTTAACCGTCGCCAGTGATGCCATTTATCATTTTGATGAAGTTGTGAAAAAGTATCCAGGTTCAGCATACCTAAAAGAGGCCACTGAAAATCGCGAAAAATCTTTCATTATGTTAGCAGAAAAAGAAATTTACATAGCTGATTTCTATTTGCGCCAAGAAAAATTTGAACCAGCTTTGGCCAGATATGAAAATGTTTTATCTAAATATTCTGGTTACGGCCTAGACCCAAAAGCACTGGCCGGAGCCATTCGAGCTGCTGCTAAAGCCAATAACACGACTAAACTCAAAAAATATTCTGAGACCTTGCAATCGAAATACAATAATTCGGATGAAGCAAAGCTGATCAAGGCCGAGGGTTACTGATGAAATCTTTTTCTTTTCAGCTTATCGATGAAGCTCGTGAGGCCTTTATTGACGGTGATTACAAAACCGCCGAACCCTTACTGAACCAACCAACTCTTATTCATTCTAAAAATCCAGAAGTTTTTCAGATGCTTGCGACCATTTATTACGATCAAGGTAAATTCAACAAAGCGATTTCGACGTTCAAAAAAGCTTTAGAAATAGATCCGGGATACACAGACGCAGCAGTAGGCTTATCTATTATTTTAAACGATATGGGTCGCTACGACGAAGCCAAAAAAATATTTAACGATGCTAAAGTTTTGTTAGAAAGTAAGAAGCAAGCTCCAGATCAAAATTTAAATGAAAAGTTTGCGACGAAGCATGCAGAGCTTGCTGATCTATACCTTCAACATAAATATTTTGCTGAAGCCATCGAGCAATATACAAAAGCATTTATCATTTCGTCAAAAAAATCAGATTTTGCAATCCGCTTAGCTGAAACTTATGTTCAAGCAGGACAAAAAGATAAAGCAGTCAAAGAGCTTAAAGTTTTACTTCAGGCTGACCCCAAACTTATCGCACCAAGATTGAAGTTGGGATTAATTTTATATAATTTTCACCATATCGCAGAAGCTGTAGATCAATGGGAAAATGTACTTCGTTATGATCAAAAGAACACAGAGGCCCTTCGATATTTAAAAATGGCACAAACTGCCGGCGTTACAATTTTAACGAATTAAAAAGAAAGAGATTTTTAAATGGCACAAATTAAAGACGACATGTTAAAATTTTTATCTCAGGAAGAAATTGCCAAGCTTATTTCGAAACTTGCAGCCCAGATTGAAAGTGATTACGAAGGGCGTGAAATTGTTTTTATCTGTCCTTTGCGTGGATCTATTCACACAACCGCTGATCTTGCGCGAAAAGTAAATTTACCGCAGCAAATTGATTTTGTTTATCTACAAGCCACTGAAAAAGGTGGCGCTATTCGCATTGCAATGGATATTACTGTCAACATCACCGGTAAAGATGTACTTATTGTGGAAGAAATTATTGATACTGGCCGTACATTAAGTTTTTTGAAAAACCGATTACTTTCTGCAAATCCGAATTCAGTAAAAATAGTTACTTTGTTAGATAAGCCTGCACGCCGTGAGCTGCCTATTCGCGCAGACTATATTGGTAAAACCATCGATGACCGTTATGTCGTGGGATACGGCATGGACAGCGAAGAGAAAGGTCGAAACTACAGCGACATTTACGTTTTAAAAAATTAACCCATTAAAGCGTTAACAACGAACAGAGTAATTACACAAGCGACATATAAAAGTATAAATTGTTTTGGTATCATTTAGTCAGTTTAAAGACTGGCTGCGTGAAACTCAAATTTTCGCATTAAAACACGCCCAAGGTCGGGAATGCGTACTTTCTAGATACAAAAAAAATAAAGAAAAAACTTTGCTTGGTTAGTGAGATATATGTTTCATGATAAGACTTAAACTGATCCTTATTGCGATAGTTTATAGTTTACTGTAAACTATAAACTATGAAAACAGCCACAGCATCACAAATACTTGATTTCATTAAGAAAAATCAGCAGGCTAGCCCGCGGCAAGTGACTGAATTTTTTGAAATATCTTCTCAATCAGTGCATAGACATCTTAAGAAGCTGATGGAAGATAACAAAATAGTGAGGATTGGTTCAGCACCACATGTTTACTATAAAATTTCTGAAAACAAAAAATATAAAATTGAGTTAGAGCTAACTAAGCAAGAAGATATTTTTTTTGAAAAAAATTACCTTTATATCACTCCGCAAGGCAATCTTTTATATGGTATTGAGGGTTTCAAGTCTTGGGTAGAAACAAATAAGCAAGTACATCTTATACGAAAACTTGCAGATGAATATTTACAAATTAGACAGCAATACGATCAGCATTTTGATACCAAAATAAAAATGATTGAAGCCTCGAAGAAGTTTCAGGACACCTTTAGTCATTGTCAGCTTGATCACGTTTATTATTCTGATTTTTACAGTTTGCCTAAGTTTGGTAAAACTAAGCTAGGAAATTTAGTCTTATATGCAAAGCAAGCGCAGAATGTAAAATTAATTAATGAAGTGGCTGATCAGGTTTCGGAATCCATTTTACGACTGGTAAAAAGTCACAAAATTGAATCTATTGCTTGGGCACCACATTCTTTACCTAGAAAAGTGCCATTCTTAAATCAGATTAAAAAAAATCTAAAACTTGGTTTGCCGGAGATTATCTTTTTGAAAGCCTATTCTGGGAAAGTACCAATTGCACAAAAATCTTTAAGCAAATTGGAAGAACGAATTGATAACGCCGAGAATACGATTTACCCAAAGGAAAATAAGTCTGCTTTCAAGAACGTGCTTATTTTTGACGACGCCGTCGGATCTGGTGCAACTCTTCAAGCGATGGCTGGTAAACTTAAAAAAATGAACCCCAAAATAAAAACGATTGGTTACGCTATCGTCGGCAGCCTAAAGGGCTTTGAAGTGATAAAGGAAGTTTAATCTTCGTATACCACCGTGAAAGCACTGTTGATTGTTTGCGGACCACTTACAGGACAATAAGCAGGTGTTCGAAAAACTCCGTAACCACTAAAATTTAATGGTCCCGAGTAACATCCAGCTCCTGATGCTGTTCCTGAGATGCTAACTGCCGGAATAAAAGTGTTAGTTCTTCTGACCGACCAAATTTTCACTGGCCCTTGCCCGCCGCAATTCCAACCGATACCACCTGTATCGCGTCCGCGTCCCCACGACCACAATTCCAATTGGTCACCGACAGCTTTAAATTGATATTCTATATAGTGATCCGTGCACATCGCTGTATTTGCTGACGCGCTTTTTTGAACTGGCGCGTTCACGACACAACTGCTGAATTGATTTTGACCAGAAAGGACTCCGTTGTTACAACTTCTGTTTTGTTGAGAGCAAACTGAACCGAATGGAACCGAAGAAGCTGCGTAACCGATGACCGTTTCACCGTGAGCTAATGTTTTTCCGTTAAATAAACACATAGCCGGCTTGTTTACTTCACACGAAGCGAATTGCGCGGCACCTGATAAAATTCCGTTAGAACAAATTCGTGATTCACTTTTGCAACTTCCACCGAATGCTACCGTCGAGCTAACGAATGCATTTACCGGTTGACCATGCGCTATGGTGACTCCGTTGAATAAACACATCGCAGGCTTAGCGACTTCGCAAGATGCAAATTCATTCGAACCACTTAAGGCGCCGTTTGAACAAATTCTATCTTCGCTAACACATGAATTGCCAAAAGCTGTCGTTGAACTAACATAAGCTTTCGCTGATTCACCGTGTGCAAGCGTAGCACCATTAAAAGAACAGGAAAGCGGTTTATCAATTTCACACATGCCGAAATTAAACGATCCACTTAACATACCGTTCGTGCAGGCTCTGGTTTCATTGACACACGTTTCACCAAAAGCGACTGCTGAATTTTGAAAACTACTGACTGTTTCACCATGGTTTAATGTTTTACCATCAAACAAGCAGGCCGCCGGCGCACCCACTTGGCAAGAGCCAAAATTGTAGGATCCAGAAAGCTGACCGTTTTTACAAACACGCTGTTCAGATACGGCTAAACAAGACGAACCGAAAGCGACACTTGAAACTTTGTACGCAAGCACGACTTCATCATGCTTGTAAGTAGTGCCATTAAAAAGACAACTGGCAGGAAGATTTTCTGCACACGATGAAAAATTATAGGATCCGGAAAGAGTTCCATTCATGCACGTGCGCTGTTCAGACACACACTGTTTTTGAAAGGCCACACTTGAATTTTGAAAGGCAGTTTGTGATTGGCCTTCTGGAACGACAACTCCATTAAATTTACATTCAGGTATAATACTTACGCTGGTCGGCAGACGATCCACAGGAATATCACCGGCTTCACTCGCTAAAGATGCTTTCTCTGCAACAGTTTCCGTTTGCTTGAACTGAACTTTTCCGCAGTTTTGAAATGGAATAATAAGAATAGAAAACAAAGATAGTAGCAGTACAGCCTTAGCCGACAGTCGTAAGTTCATGGTAATCCCCCGCTTTTATAATATCGGATAATGCGTGCAGTATTCTAATTTTTTGCGATTGATTCTTATAATGAGACGCTGGACCAGACTAATGAGTGTATGAATGTGATACTTGGACTTGAACTTAAGTAATTCTTAAATTGTGACGATATAACAATCAATGAAAGGGGAATTCATAATGAAATTCTTATCAAACTTGCGGACTCGTCTTAGAAAAAATCTTTTGAAAAATAATGCAGGCCAAGGAGCAACCGAGTACATTTTGTTACTTGTTGTTGTTGTTGGACTCGTGTTGGCATTTAAAAAACCAATCATGGCAAAATTTGATGCCTCTGTTGGCAAGCTGGGCACGCAAATGGATGAAGTCGTTAACTAAGTTATGACAATCGAGTACGTACTTCTTCTTGTAATGGGCGGAGTTGTCTTTATGTCCGCACTAATCAAAGCCCCGAAAGCCGGTTTTGAAAAAGGCGGAGTACGTCTTGCTGCTAGAGTCGAAACACAAATCGCTACGGGTTCAGGTTTCAAACCGTATCCCACTGGGGGCAACAATGAGGGACGAATCCCTTGGGCAGAAAAAGAATAAAGCCTACCCCAAATTCTTAAATGAGAAAAAAGGTCAGTTTGCCATTGAAGCCGTACTATTGATGTTCGTGCTTGGTGGTGCGTTCCTGGCTCTTACAAATTATGCAAAAGAAAAAGAGTTTATAAATAAGTTAGTTCAAAAACCCATAGAACGCGTCGGTCGTATGGCGGGTTATGGAACTTGGAATTCTGAGTGTGTTGCTCAAGGAAAAAACAAACCAGTATCACTCGGTAAGTGTCACCCAAATGCTATTGGCCGTGCACTAAGTTCGGATCCGAAATGAAGAACACTACAAAATTTAATATTTCCAACCAATCTGGCTTCATCGTAGCTGATTTTTTATTTGCTTTCGTTATGGTTATTTCATGTGGCATCTTAATTTTTGCTTTAACATTTTCACTAGCGACAGTCGAAATAACACAGTACATCGTCTGGTCAACGGCTCGAAACTTTTCTGCAGCCAATACCAACGAACAAGCTGCGCGAATTCAAGCACAAAAAAAGTTCGATAATTTAGCTGATAAGTTTCCACTAATCAGTGGTCGTGGTGCCTCAGGCACCCCCTGGTTTTCTTTAAGTGCTGCAGTGATTGGTGACTTAGCTAAAATTGATTCTAATCTGGCTGAAGTTCTTAAAAAAGATAAACAGAACAAAGATTCAGCTCAACAAATTCGTCTTCCGTGGATTGGTGTAAAATCTGATCTAGAACTAAAACTTTTGTCAGGTATTCGAATTCCATTTTTAGGAAAAGTAACTGGCAACAAAGATGGCTTCACTTTTCCAATACGTGCTTTTGTTTTACGTCATCCTTCGCAGGACGAGTGTTACAGTTTTTTTTCAAAAGAAAAACGCTATGACTTAGGAATTCAGAAGCTGAATTCCTCAGACGCAGAAACCAGTAACTTTGCACCCAACGCCCGACGAGAAAGCTATGTCGCTATCGAGGACAACGGATGCTAAACCCAATAAAAAAAACAAGACGAAATAAAAAATCTGAAAAAGGAATGGCGGTCATTGAAGCAATTCCTGTGTTATTTATGGTGGTGTTAATTTTTAATTTTAGCTTGGGTTTTTTTGGAGCCATTCATTCAGGCATATTAAATTCGATCGCTTCTTATAATTATTCTTTAGAAACATTCAGATTTAAGTCAAACCTGATGTACTTTAGACCCGGAGCTGGTGTCACGAATTATTCAAAATCACAAAATCGAGTGCATGGAATTACACAAGATGGAACAGAAGATGTAGGTCAAGAAGTGGACGGCAAGTGGCCAGCAACTTTACGCGGAATTACTTTTAATTATAAATCTGCGACTCCAGGCAGGGACTTATCTAGCGTGCAAGATTCTAAAAAAGGAAAAATTGCTGTGACCGAACCAGAGCGCGAATTTAAAACTAGCCCCAGTGACGGCAACATTTGGTCGGTTAAATCTAAATCTGTTCCGAAGGACGGAGAAGAGGCTGTACAAACGGCCAGAGTTTGGATCAAGACCGTTTATGGAATCTGCTTAAATGCCGATTGCAAACCGTAGGGGTGAAAAATGGGACCTAACGAATCAAGAAATTTATGGATATCTTTAGGTGCAGGCGTTTTTGCAACGTTCATGCTGTATTCGTATTCTCAAGAAAAAAAAGCAGAACTAGAAAAAACTGTTGGTGATAAAATTCGTGTTGTAATTGCAAAAGAAGACATTCGTGAAATGGATAGCATTTATGACAACGTTGTTGAGTATGTCGAAAAAAACAAATCCGATGTCGAGCCCGATGCCTATTCAAGTATTCCTGACATCGTAGGCGGAGTTGCAGCAATTCCTATTAAAAAAGGTCAAACGATCACAAAAAATAAAGTTTTAGAACCCGGCCCTGAAACAGGCATTGCCATTCAAGTATCACCAAACAAACGTGCTGTTACGATTCCGATTACTGATGAACGCGCGAATGCCCGCTTAATTCGTCCGGGCGACCGTGTTGATATCATGGCCATCATTGATTCTGGAAAAGGCGTAAATCAAAAACGTGAAGTTACTGTGTTGATGCAAGATGTAGTTATCTTAGCGACTGGCGTAAATGTTCATAATAATTTACCAAGAACAATTGAAAAAGATCCATCAGGTAAAACATTAATTCAAACAACTTTAACCGGTGATACAAAATATGGCACACTGACAATCGAAGCAGATCTGCAACAAGCGCAAGATCTTATTTATTTGGTTTCTTCAAATTCTAGCAGCTTATTTTTTCTTTTACGTAATCCGAACGATCGAAAAATTGCTCCACGCTTACCGGCATCTTCTGCAGACACGATTCAAAGCCGGGCCTTGGTCCCGTCTAGTGGATTTTATCCAGCAGTTCAGCCAAACTTAATGAACGGACCTGGCAGATAATCCAGGCCTTCAAAAAGTAGGGTGCGTCTGAACATTATTAATGTATTTTTATTATTTTTTATTTCTTCTTTGCAGGTTCTTGCACAAGGATCTTTGAATCCTGCATTGCCCGATCCCGCTTCATTAAGCACGACCGCTGCTAGCACCGACGTTGATGCCGAAAAACCAAATGCAAGACGTATCCGAAGGCATTTAGATTTGATCGTTAGTGTTGAGCACGACGAAGAACTTTTAATTCCGGATAAAGAATTGATTTATAAAGGTAAGGTTGATTACTTTGATATGAAACGTATCAAAGGCACAGATTTTTTCAGAATTTATCCGAAAAAAGTGGGTAATGGAATTGTCACCATTCATAATAAAAACACCGGACAGATCATTGTAGAACTGCGGTTCGACATTCGTAACGATGACATTGAGAAAACTTTGCGAGAAGCAAAGTCTTTACTTGGCGATATCGAAGGTATTGAATTTAAAATCGTAAATAATATTATACTGTTGGATGGCTACGCGATTATTCCCAGAGATTTAATCCGTATTGCTCAGGTTATTAAAACATTCGGACCAGAAAAAATTCGTTCCTTAGTTACACTAAGTCCGATCGCTCGAAAAAAGATTGCAGAGTATATTTCTCGAGACGTGAATAATCCAGAAGTGAGCATTACGGCTGTTGGTGATTTTATTAAGCTAGAAGGTGAAGTTAATTCAATGGCCGAGAAAATTAGAATTAACCAATTAGTCGGTTTATATATGCCCGATTTGGTCATCGACAATGCACCGGATACCGAACACATCAAAATTGTTGGGAAAAAAAGTGGTGGAAAAGTCGAAGAATTAATAATTGATTTAATCACAATTAAAAAAGATGAAGATAAAGTTGAACCACCACCAAAGATGATTCAAGTGGTAGCCCATTTTGTGGAGTACAATGAATCTTATTTAAAAAGTTTTAATTTCAGTTTTGCGCCAAGCTTTAGTGCTGTCGATGGTGCAACAAGACAGCCCACCGGAAGTACAGTGACTGAGCTTCTTTCGTTGGTAGATCGACTTTTACCAAAATTAAACTGGGCTAAAAAACATGGCTATGCACGTGTGTTAGATACCGGTTCTATTTTAGTTCAGGATAAACAGCCTGCTTCATTAAGCAGAACCATTTCAATTATTAAAGGCTATGTAGCTGGGCAAAATGGTGCTCAAACGCCAGAAATTTCAATTGCTGTCTTGTCGATCAACACGACACCAACCATAAAATCGGAGCGCTCTGGTTTGGTCGAGTTAAAAAATCTGAATGTGAATCTAAGTGATCCCAATGAGGCTGGAACTGCAACGACAGATGTAAAAACCACGATCAGTGTTAGAGATCGCCAAAGTGCTGCTTTTGCCGGAACTATAAAAAAGAAGAAAGACGCAAGCTTTGGCGTCCCGCTTAAAGCTGGTGCCATAATCAGCTTAGAACAAGCTAAAAACTATTCCAAGAATTCAAGTAACTTTGTGGTTTTTGTGACTCCCATTATTAAAGCTTCAGCCAGCTCGGGTGTTGATCAAGTTAAGAAGAAATTTAGACTTAAAGATTAACCGTAGTCCTAAGGTCTAGCTTATCCCTATTTAGTCATTCCCCGCCCTAGAAATCATAAAGAAAAACGCCATTTTTGCCGAAAAGAAGTTAGATACTAGTATCTTTTTTAGGAGACCTAAATGGCTTTAAATCCGAATTGTCACTTGATTGCAGTTGTTGGCGGTAAAGGCGGAGTTGGTAAATCCGTTTTTGCAGCAAACTTAACTGCAGCTTTTGCTGCGGAACTTCGCCAGCCTACTTTGCTGATTGATTGTGATTCAAAAAGTGTAGGTGACCAAAATGTGATTACTGGTTTGAAACCAATAAAGACTTTACGGGAACTGGCTAATTCGACACAGTCTTTGAATTCAACTCCGATCCAACAAATAGTGACTCAGCATCCAGGTGGATTTTCATTCGTTGGTGCAGTTCGAGGACCTGAAGAAATTTTATCAGTTCCAAGTGATAATTTGACAAAACTTTTAGAATACTTCTCACGTAGTTTTAAATTTATTATTGTAGATATTGGCAACGAACTGGGCTCGATGCAAAACGCCGTGTTGCAAGAAGCCACTGCTATTACGATCATATCTAGTCCAGAAATTTTAGTCGTGCAGCAAACTCAGCGTTTAATTAATGAGTTACTGACGCAAACATATCCAAAAGAATTATTTCAATTGGTACTAAATAAATTTTCCAATTCTGGTTTGCAACCACAAGTTATTTCACAGCATCTTGGCTTAAATCCGATTGGAATTGTTCCTGCGGATGAAGCCTCTGTGATGCAATCTATTACTTTATCTAAGCCCTTCGTTGTTGCTAATCCAAAATCTGGCTTATCAGCTGCATACTTTGATATTGTTCGAAAATTAAGTGGTGGTATTTTGCAGAAATTGAAGTCGGTGCAAAAATCGAAACCGGTGGCTTCTGTGGAAGCACCCGTTGCCACTGCGAAGAATCCGAACAGCTATGATGCTAGGACGTTAACAAAGCTGCGCATACATTCAGAACTTATTCGAACTATTGATTTAAAAAAGATTCTAGCTGACGTTGGTGATAGCGAAAGTAAAGAAAAAGAACTTCGCGCTAAAACTCAGCGAGATATCGGAACCATAGTTGATAAAGAAGCGCCCGATCTTTCAAGAGAAGAGCGCCAAAAAATAGTAAAAGAAGTTTTAGAAGAAGCCTTGGGCCTCGGCCCACTAGAAGACATGTTGGCTGATCCTGCAGTTTCAGAAATTATGGTCAATGGTGCGAACAGAATTTTCGTCGAGAAAAATGGAAAAGTCCAACTGAGCGGAATTAAATTTACATCTAACGATCACCTACGTCGTATTATCGAGCGCATTGTCACGCCCCTTGGCCGACAAATAAATAATGCCACACCGTATGTTGATGCCAGATTAAAAGATGGCAGTCGCGTAAACGCCATCATCGAGCCTTTGTCGATTGATGGGCCAGCATTAACAATACGTAAATTCAAAAAAGGTGGCATTAGCTCTGAAAAGTATATTGATTACGGCAGTGCTACTAAGAACATGTTAGAATTTTTAAAAATTTCGGTCGAGTATGGTTATAATATTGTTATTAGCGGCGGTACCGGATCTGGTAAAACTTCTTTGTTAAATATGATTTCTCAGTTTATCCCTTCTCATGAACGTATAATCACAGTCGAAGATGCTGCCGAATTACAAATGATGCAAGAGCACGTTGTTAGACTTGAAACACGGCCATCTTCTATGGAAGGCACAAACGCTGTTTCAATTCGTGATTTGATTAAAAATGCATTACGTATGCGGCCAGACCGAATTGTCGTCGGAGAAACCCGTGATGGAGCTGCGCTTGATATGCTTCAAGCCATGAATACAGGCCATGATGGATCGATGACAACGACACATGCAAATTCTCCAAGAGAATGTATCGCGCGTTTAGAAACTTTAGTCATGATGTCGGGACTGGATTTGCCGGCCCGAGCAATCAGGGAACAAATTGCAGGAGCAGTGGATTTGATTGTGCAAATTGTTCGTATGTCTGATGGAAGTCGTAAAATCATCAGCATTACCGAAGTCGTTGGTATGCAGGGTGATATTATTACTTTAGCTGAAGTATTTAGATACAAAGAAACTGGTTTTGATAAGAACAGAAAAATTTTAGGACAGTTCCAAGCAACTGGAACTGTCCCCTCTTTTGCTCAGGAAATAAAAGACAAGGGTGGACACATTCCGATGGAAATTTTTTCCAATGAAGCACCGAAACCCACGCCTGCAGCAAATGCTACAACGCCGGCTAATCCACCCATAAAAAAGGTGGGCTAACTTGAATATTTCATTTTTAACAAAAATTTTTAAATTTGACTGGCTGACGTTACCTTTGTTCGGCATAACAATATTTTTCATTGTCTATTTCTGGGCTGACAAGGTTTTGATTCAACTTTATTCAAAAAGCACAAGTAAGCGCACAGACGTTTTACGATATATGAAATTATTAGGAATGTCTGTCGACGAGAAAAAAGTTACGCAAATGTTATTATTATCAAGCTGCGGATCAGGTCTTCTTTTTTTCTTTTTAGCATGGCCAAACTTTTCTGTTGGTGTTGTTATCGGAATTTCTGCAGCTATAGCTGGTTTTCAGTTGCCACCAATTATTTTCAAAAGCTTGTACGAAAAAAGATGTGTTCAGTTCGTGGACCAAATGGTGGACGCTTTAACCATTATGGCTAACGGAATTAAATCTGGATCGAACCCGCAGCAGTCTATGCAGCGAGTTGTTGAAATCATGGGAAACCCGGTAAGCAGCGAGTTCGGCCAAGTTCTTACGCAAACGCAATTTGGTCAAAGCTATGAAGAAGCCCTTTCAGATCTAGCAGAACGCATACCAAAACCAGACGTGCAAATGTTTGTGACCTCCGTCAACATTTTAAAAGAAACTGGCGGCAATATGGCTGAAACATTCCAGACCATCGTCAGTACAATTCGCGAACGCCAGAAGCTAGAAAAGAAAATTTCGGCGATGACTGCCCAAGGAGTCATGCAAGGAATTATCGTCACCAGTATACCCTTTATTTTGGGTGCCGTTTTTTTTGCAATTGATCCTAATTTCATTCAGCCAATGTTTGACACAACCCTAGGTCTAGTCCTACTAGCCGTCATGCTTACTTTACAAGTTATCGGTGGAATGATGATCAAAAAAATTGTTACAATTAAAGTGTAGATGGAGAAACACTTTATGATCAGATTGTCTGTGGCGATACTGTCGGTATTCCTATTATTTATTAACAAAGCCTACTGTTTAGTGGATATGAATAATGCGAGCTATTCAAATACCTGGGTGGATCTAGAAGTGCCAGGAAATGGTTATGACATGAAGGTTTTGCGCGCCTACAAAAGCAGAACACTTTTTAACGGCATCTTTGGCTTTGGCTGGTGTTCTGAATTTGAAACCAAATTAGAAACAACATCTGAAGGAAATATAAAAATTTCTGAATGTGGCGATGGACAAGAAATAGTTTTCTCTGCAAAAGAAATTACCAAAAAAGATATTGATGCAACAATATCCTCAATTCTAACAAAAATGAAAACTGACACCAAAGGAAAATCTGCATCTGCAGATTATTTCAAAAAGATCTCTGATCAAATGGCAATTGATGATGATTATCGTGCACGAATGGCTAAAACATACTCCATTGCTGTTCCAATAAAAGAGGGCACAAAATTTTCAGCGAATGGTAAAGAAGTTGAAAATGTTGTTTTTAATAAAACTCACTACACCCGAAATCTTCCGGACGGCAGTTACCAACGTTTTGATCTGCTAGGTCGTCTGTCATACATGTATGATAAAAATACAAATTTTTTAAAATTTGAATATGACAAAGACCTTTTAAAAGAAGTCGAAGACAACAATTCCAGAAAATTAACTTTTAGGTACTTCCCAAACAAAAAAGTAAAATCTATTTCTGGCCCGAACGGTCTTGTGACCGAGTACAAGTACAATTCACAAGAAGATTTAACTTGGAACAAAAATGCCTGGGCCAAAACGGATAAGCAAGTCTATATTTACGAATACAATGAATTTCATAATCTGACAAAAGCTAACTGGCCAGATAACACTTCTATTTCTGTTCGTTATGATAATGTGAAAGACTGGGTTCTTGGATTTACTGATCGTGACAAGTGCAATGAGAATTACAAATATGAATTTTCTGCAACGAATCCAAAATTTCATTACTGGTCAAGTGTTACAAAAACGTGTGGAAAAGAAGTCGTTGCTAATAACCGTTTTGAATTTTGGCACAAACAAGTTGAAAGTGGCCAAGTTGTTTTATCGCGCGTGTTAACTAGTATCAGTGGCAGCACAACGGACATTACCTATCATGATACTTTCGGTAAGCCAGTGGTTATAAAAAAGAATAACGACCGCATGAGCTTTGAATATTTCCCTGATGGCTTAATTAAAACAAAACAGGCTGGATATGCTAAATTAGATTTTACTCATGATGCGCAGACGAAAAAAGTATCTGCTGTTAAATCAACAATATCGAATGAAAAAGGTAAAGTTGTTTCCGCACGGCAGACTTCGTTTAAATATGACTCTAAAGGCAATCTGTCATTTGCCGAAAATTCGGATGGTCAAAAAGTTATAATCACTTATGACTTAAAAGGAAGAATTTCTAGCATCACCGATCAAGCTAAAAAAATTGTAAAAATTGATTACGAAGACAGATTTGGAAAGCCTTCGATTGTGACAAGACCCGGCTTGGGAACAATTAAGGTCAGTTACAAACCCAATGGTGACATAGCTAAGGTTGACAGTGCAGAAGGCCCAACAGTCGCTTCTCAAGTTGCCAGCACCTTTAATAATTTGCTAGACGTTATATCACCTGCTACTCAAGAACTTTATTTATAAGGGGCTGAAGAATGAAAGTACTATGTTTATTAATGACTATGGTTATGTCTCTGATCTTTTCTTCAACGGCATTTGCTGAATGTCCGGAGGGTGATCGAAATTGTACAGAAATGAAAGCAGGCGGCTCAGGTACAATGGCTCAAGGAATTGGTTGCTCAGCTTGTACAGCCTTTGAGAAAGCAAAAACTTTGCGGGGTACAACAGATACAATTTTTAGAGGAAGTTCGCAGAATAGCAACTCGTCACCAGGCACACCCGTCGACGTGGACAACTAGAAACCAAGTCGAATCCACATTTTCGCAAGCCTTCAAAAAAGGAATCTCAATTTGAGATTCCTTTTTTTATAAAATTTTTGGCCTTACAGCTGTCAAAAATTTCGTCAGCAAATCGGTTGTATATATACTTAACACCTTAAAATCATTCAGCTTTTTTAAGCTATTCTATCCTTCAAACTTGGCATCACCCTAGCAATACATAATTACAACGAAGACAAAGCACGGCTTAAATGCTAACCGTGCATAAAGGAGAAATTATGAAATCATTTTTAACTTTGGCCTTATTTATAGGTTTAACGGGGATGACTTCAATCAGTCACGCCAGCGGAAAATTCTGTATGAAGAAATTTTTGGCTAGCATGACGCTTGAACCAAATCCAGCAACTAATGCTTATGCTCAGTCCGGAAAGAATTCTAATGGCAGTGGCAGCGAAGCGACGGCGTCTTCAGTTGGAAAACGTCAGTAATTAATAAGCAGCTTCCTGAGAATAATTCTTTTCAGGTTTTGCTTCTTGATTCATCTTTTTTGAAACAAAAGCCTTACTAACCAGTAGAGCTTTTTCAATTGCTTTCACTCCACCCGCAGCTGCCTCTTGCATAAAATGCGCAACTTCAGACTGGGTTAAAAAACTTTCAATTTTAGCTTCGTACGTAATACCTTCCGTTTTCATCTGCGAAAACATCATTAAAACACCAGCAAAAACAAAACACCTTATGACAAACTTAAATTCATCCATTTTGAACCTCATTATACTGTTGGGAAATACGACTTAATGAATCTAAAAGCTGTTTTTTAGTAAACGGTTTTACAAGGTATTCCATCGCCCCCAAAGATTTTGCATGTTCTTTGGTTGCTTGATCATCCATCGAAGACACAACCAGAAACCGACTGTTCGGAGACAACTGATGTGATTCTTTCAAAACGTCTAAGCCGTTTTTTAAAGGTAACACCAAGTCCAAGATAACGATATCCGGTTGATGCAGTTTGATTTTAGCAACTGCTTCAACACCGTCAGCTGCTTCATCAACTATTTCATAGTTTTGGTTTGCCAAAGAAAACCTGTATATCTCACGAATGAAAGACACGTCTTCGATAACTAAACATCTTAGTTTCATACTTACATTTTATATGATCTTTTTACCGCACGCGTACTGATATAAAAAAAGCTAGCCCAAGATAAAGGAAAAAACTGTCTATCTAAAGTCTAGTCTGATGGACGTTTCCCAAAAAACCAGTGAAAATAACTTATGAAATTCAACTTGTATAGACAACTTAAAAAAGTAATTTATCCATCATTGATCTTGGGCTTGATTATCGCACAAACAATATCAGCGCGGGCCGAGGAATCAAAGCAAACCAAAAATAAAAATCCATTCCCAGTAAAATACGTAAGCCTTGAAGATCAAAAATTAAATATCCGGACAATCACGCTAGCACCAGTTTATGATAATGTAAAAAAAGTCTACTCTGAACCCATTCAAAAACTGCTGATCGAGTTGCTGCAGAATGATAAAGTTTGGGGTTACTCTGCAAATCCAGATATCAATAAGAAAATTTTTGTTGAAACATATGAAACAAATCAAAATGATGTCTTAGATGTTCTAAGTAAAACAAATTCACAAGGTATGTTGACTGCTTTAATTACCAAAGGACCAAACGGACTCAGCGCAAAATTGCGTCTGTACACTGCCGACCAAGGTTTATTGCTTTTGGAAGAATCATTTGAAGATCGTAACGCTTTTGAAATTCCAAAACTACGTGATGAATTCATCCGACTTTATCAAAATTTAAAAAACAAGCTTCCGTACCGTGGATTTATTCTAAGTCGCCGAGGGCTTGAAGTAACTATTAACGCCGGCGGAAAAAACGGGCTTCAAGTTGGACAAGAATTAAGTCTGGCTCAAATTTTAAAAATAAACCGTCATCCAAAATTAAGATATTTAGTCGGCACAGAAAAAGAAATCATTGGCCGAATTCAAATTAAAAAAATAGAACCTTACTTAAGTTTTGCTCAAATTATTTTTGAAAAAGAAACTGGTGTCGTCGATGTTGGCGCAAAGCTAGTTCCGACGGACTATGTGTCCTACCCGCTTCCAATTATAAATTCTGCGGGAGAAGTCATCGATGACAAATTGGTTGTTCCTCTTCCAAGTTCTGCCACAGATGGAACTGCTGGCGAATGGGTCCCAAAAGAACCACCACAGTACGGAAAAGTTATTTTGCAAGCAGGAGTCGGACAGTACAATGAATCGACGACTTTAATATCAGGAACAACGATCGAGGCGTCTCAAAGTATTTCGCCAACATTTTTTATGGGCGGCGAATTTTGGCTAACGCCCAATTGGTTTGTCGATTTTAATGTGATGCAATCTTTTTTCAAAACAGAAAACGGTCTTTCGGGGTCAACTCCAACTGCTTTAAGTTACACGTTTTCACGCTATGCTGGCGCGATCGGCTATTACTTTTTACTGCAAGACGATTTTTGGGGACCAAAATTTAGCACTCAGTTTGGTTTTGCTTCTTACAAATCCGATGTAACCGATACAAATCCAACGGCGTTCACTAGCGCCTCCAGCGGAGGAATGTTGTTCAAAGTTACGGGATCAATTCCGCTGCAGCCAGATTTGCCGCTAGAGCTAGGGGCATCATTCAATTTATTACTAAATCCAGTTTATTCCGAATCACCGGTTAATTCAGGATCTGCAAGCAGCCGAATCAATTCATTTGGCCTAAACCTAACTTACTTAAATTCTCCATCACTGAGATACCGGCTGGATTTAAACTTCGATCAAATACAAACCGATTTCAGCGGGGTCGGCAGCCGAACCAACCCCGCACAATCCTCAACTCTGCGCCTAAACACCCAACTTCTAGGAATCGAATATCTTTTCTGAAAAGGCACCAGCTCACTTTCCGGAAATCCGGAAAGTGAGCTGGTGCCTTTTCAGATAAAAAAAGCCCTTGAATTTCTTCAAGGGCTTTTTTGTGTTTTGATTTTGAGAACTGAAAAGATTTTGTAAGCTTTTGGCTTACATCATGCCTTCCATGCCACCCATTCCGCCCATGCCACCGTGTCCACCACCAGCGCCGCCGCCAGCAGATTCTTTTTTCGGTGCTTCAGCGATCATAGTTTCAGTTGTTAACATCAATGATGAAACCGACGCGGCATTCGTTAATGCACAACGAACAACTTTAACTGGATCAATAACGCCATCTTTTAATAAGTCTGTGTATTCATCGCTGTACGCATTGAATCCCCAGTTCACTGATTTTTCTTGAAGAATCCGATCAACAACGATTGCACCATCAAGACCAGCATTGATCGCGATTTGACGAACAGGCTCTTCACAAGCGCGTTTGATAATTTTTGCGCCAAAAGATTCTTCTTCAGAAAATTTTGTTTTGTCAATTTTTTGAGAAGCGCGAAGTAAAGCTGTTCCACCACCGGCAACGATACCTTCTTCAACCGCCGCGCGAGTTGCATTTAATGCATCTTCAACACGAGCTTTCTTTTCTTTCATTTCAACTTCAGATGGAGCACCGACGTGAATTACTGCAACACCGCCAGAAAGCTTAGCTAAACGCTCTTTTAGTTTTTCTTTGTCGTAGTCAGAAGTTGTTTCTTCAACTTGCGCTTTGATCTGAGCAACACGAGCCGTGATGTCTGATTTTTTACCAGCGCCATCAATGATCGTTGTGTTGTCTTTGTCAATAACGACGCGCTTAGCAGTTCCTAAGTCAGCAGCAGTTGTTTGTTCTAACTTTTTACCTAAGTCTTCAGAGATAACTTGAGCATTTGTTAAAATAGCAACGTCTTCTAACATAGATTTACGACGATCGCCAAAACCCGGAGCTTTTACTGCGCACACTTGCAAAGTGCCACGTAATTTATTAACAACAAGTGTAGCTAATGCTTCACCGTCAACATCTTCAGCGATGATTAAAAGTGGACGACCTTGTTTTGCAACTGCTTCA
>JAYTPC010000120.1:0-5574 GCA_043747425.1 Bdellovibrionales bacterium | reverse complement strand
GAAGTTGCTTATTCAAATGATCTCCACAGTTTTTTATTTATTCTAAACAGTAAGAGATATTTTTGTATATGAAATTACAAGATTAGAATTTTAAATATCGAGGTTAAAAAAAGTAAAAGGGTGTCTGTTGCCAGACACCCTTTTGCAAAGTGATTTAATTAGTAATTTACTGTTAAACCAAGACCGATTGTTGTATTAGCATCTGTATTTTTAGCATTGCTAGTCAACTTTTGACCGTAACGTGCGTCAACAGCATATGTTTCATCAATGTTATATCCAGCAGCTAAAGCAACAGCATCGTATTTTTCTTTTAAAGTTGAAAAATCAAAACCTGCAGCTAAAACATCTGTACCGCCAGAAGTATCAAGAGTTAAGTAAGATAAACTTACAAATACGTCTGAAGTTGGGAAGTAAGCGCCATAAATCTCGAATAATGTTTGAGATTTAGATACATCAGAATTTCTATCCGTGTAACGACCGTTTAAGCCCAACTTGAACGAACCTAAACTATAACCAAGCTCTAAACTGTAGTCATATTTTGTTAAGCCATCAGACAAAGATTGGAAATTAGATCCACCTTTGTTATCACCAGCGGCTCTGAATCCGAAACCTACGTTGATATCAAAATTTTCGTTAGCGTATGCATTGTAAACATAACGAGCTGAAACCTCAGCAATACCACCACGAGTCGCTTTAGTTGCATCAACATCACTGTAAATAAGACCTAAGTCTATTTGCGAATTGCTTCCGATACCAAAACTTTGACCTAGTGTTAAGTTTTTGCTGTCTCGTTTGTCAATTCCGCCCAAAGCACCAATAGCTTTGTAGTCAACTTTAGTGCCGTCACCAGTGAAAACTTCAGAAGATTTGCCTTCAGAATATTCAGCGCGGAAAGACTTTTGTCCAACACCCATAACGCCAGCTTGAGCTGATTGAAGTGCCGCAACTGTTAATATTGTAGTGATAAATAGTAATCTCATTTTCCGCCGCCAGTTCTTTTATTGCTAGATTTAATACGCTCCATGCAAGCCTTCAATGTTTCATCGGCTTGGCATTTTTCACCATCAGCATCATTGGTTTTCATTTTCGTTGGGAACTTCATCAATGAGTTCACATTACCACTTGCTAGACCTAGCAGTGGAAACAATGCAACGATGACTACAAGTTTCAGTCTCACAAAATCTCCTTTTTTTATGTAACTCTTTCCGAGTTATTTTTTTGTTTTTGTACTAATAATTAGGACGTGTAAAGGTTATCTATAATAGAACTCTCATGCAACGAATATTATGGTGTCAGTTGAACTGAAGCCAATTCCATGCCCCCTGCAAAGGCCAGAAAAAAAACAAAATTATTTAATTTTTTTAATTCAAAAGTCTTGTCGAATATTTTAGAAAAATGACTAAAGTCTAGCCTAATCTTTTAGATACAGACTACATATTAAACAAATTTAAGCCGATTGCTTAATGAAGATCATTTTTAATCAGGGCGGGGACGGCGTTTAATGAAAAGCTTTTTATCCAATTTATCAATATCGAAAAAGATCACTTTAATGCTGTTAAGTCTTGTTACGTTTTGTCTGACCGCAGCAGGTGCTTACACTTATCAGTCTATTTTTTCAAATGTGGAAACGATGCTCGGTCAAAAGTTAGATCATATTGCAAGAACTGCTGTTCTTTTGATAGATCCTGCAGATCATCAAAAAATTGAAGACGCTTTGATGGCCCAAGAAGAAAACGTGACGGATCAGGATTATTTTAAACGAATTCAAAAAACTTTACAAAATATTAAAAAGAGCAATGAACTGACTGAAGAGATCTACACTGTTATTGCTCCAGATTGGGCTGAAGGAAATATGATCTTCATGTCCATGAGCAATGAAAAAACATACGTCGGTAATTCTATTAAATTACAAGCCGGAGTCGCAGAGGCTTTAGCTACAGGTAAACCTAAGTACAGCAAAATTTATTCGGATTCAGAAGGCGTTTGGGTTTCTGCGTTTGCACCCATTTTAAATAGCGAAGGCAAAGCTATTGCAGCTTTCGAAGTTGATTACCATGCAGAGCGTGAAATCGCCGCTGCCCGGAAACAGTTGCTACAATCGATCGGAGTTCCAGCCGTAGTGGCCATTTTCCTGTCATTGATTTTTGGAAATATCATTGGAAAAATTTTATCACGACCGATACTAAAACTGAATCAAGCAGCAACTCAAGTTTCTGCGGGAAATTTAGATGTGCTTGTCGAAAATAAATCGGAAGATGAAATCGGTGTGCTGTCGCGTGTGTTTAATCTGATGGTCGAAGATTTGAAATCATCAAAAATTAAATTAGAAGATTATGCTCGAAACTTGGAATTAAAAGTCGAAGAGCGGACGCAAAAGTTAGCAGTCGCTATGAATGCCAATACAACGTTGTTGAATAACCTAGGTCAGGGTTTTATGATCATCAAAAAAGATGGATCCATTGCGCCAGGATCTACTAAGGCAGCATCTGCTTTTTTTGGTACAGAGCCTTCCGAAAAAGACTTCAGTGTATTGTTGCAGCTAAATATTGAAGAAACAGAATCGATAAAGGATTGGATAGATCTTTGTTTTAGCGAAGTCGTTGCATTTGATTCGTTAAAAGAACTTGGTCCTAAGGCCTTTGAAAAGATTGACGGCAGGTATGTGGAACTTTCTTACAGACCCATTTACTCAGATGATGAAAAGATCGTTGAAATTATCTGTATTGCCGAAGACAAGACAAAAGAAAGAAATTTAGAGCGTAAGGCCTATGAGGAAAAAGAATACTCTTTATTTATTTTAAATTTAATCAAAGATCGTGCGCAGTTTCATGACTTCGTAGCAACGACATTTAGCGGTTTGGAAAAACTAAGAAAAGAAATTGCTGCTTACACAACGACAAAAAGTGTGGACGTTGATGGTTTATTTAGATTTTTTCATACGGCCAAGGGCGAAGCAGCATGCTTTCATGTTTTGGGACTAAAAGAAAATGCGCACGTGGCTGAAAATGTGCTGGCTCAGTTAAACGGAAACAATCTGCAGATCGAAGAATTCAAACTGGAACTAGATAAGGCCTGTCTTGCGATGCAGACGAGTTTGAAACAGTTTGTTACTGAAAATGCAGAAGTGATTGGTTCAGCCGTTGAAAACGGATTTCAATCAAAAACGATCAACACAGAGAGCTTGCAAAAATTAGATCAGAAACTGAAAGCGATTTTAGGAGAAGAATCCAGCGAGTATCGATTTTTCGTGGAAACACTTTTGGTTGAAGACATTGCAAATTCGTTCGATAAGTACAAAAAAGTTTCTCTTGATTTAGCGCTTCAGCAAAACAAAAGTATTCAGTTCCACATTGAAAAAGACAAAGTGCATTTGTCCATTGATGAGTTTAAACCATTAATCAGTTCATGTGTGCATTTGTTTCGAAACGTGGTTGATCACGGTATCGAAACTGCTGACCAACGCTTCGAAGCTAATAAGCCAGAAACCGCCCAAGTTTGGCTTAAGTTCGACGAGATCGTGAACGGATCTAGCAAAAAAATTCGTATTTGTTTGGAAGGTGATGGGCGTGGAGTTAATCCAGATGTCATTCGCAGTAAACTTGTATCTAAGGGTTTAAAAAGCGAATCAGAATTAAGTGGCCTTCATGATCACGATATAATCCAGATGATTTTTCTGCCGCAATTTTCAAGTCTTAATTCTGTGACTTCCATTTCCGGAAGGGGAGTTGGTTTAGATGCGATCAGCACTGAAGTCATTAAGCTGGGTGGCCAAGTCTGGGTTGAATCCCAAGTCGGCAAGGGATCCAAATTTATTATCGAGATCCCACTTTTAGGTCATTCGTTGTCGGTCGCAAAAGCTAGCTAGATCTGAATTTAAGTATTGATCATAAATTCCCAAGCATCACCAATTTTTGATAAGTTGTGATTTATTTTTGTGTAATAGTTTTGATCTTGTCTGATGACGTGCCCGTAACCTTTATTCAGAGAAATAGTAAGATCAGTTCCGCCGCGTTGAATTTCATATTGCAACTTTGGAATTCTCATTCCATGCAGCATCGTAGCCCACATGCGATTAATTATGTCACCCTTGTATTGTATATCTCCGACGTAATCCGTGAAGACAGGTGCAGTCGCTTTGTTGCGCAGATCAACCATTAATCCTGTTTTTAAGCGGCCACCAGCAGAACCCATCATAAAATAAGGTTGGTTATAATTGTGGTGCTGTACTTTGTTTTCATGAGACCACACAATCATTGAGTTTTTCAGAATGGCCGAACTTGAATCAAATGGATCTGACGCTAATAAATTTTGACCCAGTTTTGATACAAAATTTTGTGAAAACATTTTATGAATAATAACTGAATCATCTTGACCCGCATTTGGATCTGCAGGGCTTGATGCGTGAGAAATTGCATGCCAGTCTTTCCCTTGTGGTGTGGCTCCCGACATGGCTACATTTACGATTCTTGTGATGTCGCATTTAAATGCTAAAGCTATAATTTCTGCCATCAGATTTAGCTCAGAGGCTTTTGAAGTGTCCCAACCATTAGTATTTAAAGTGCCTGAGACTGTTTTACTGCAAGCAGGCATTGGATACGAATACTGTGTCGAAGTTTGCTGTGCTAAATCGAACAGTTGATCCAAGGATCGCCTATCATTTGGTGACAAATAGCGATATATCGATTTACCACTTGGCCAAAACTCATTGATTAAAGCGATTAGCGGATTCGTGTTTTGATCTGTGGGGTTCGGGTTAACAGATCCAAACAGATAGGTAAAAACTCCGGCGGTGCTATTAATTCTGTCCTGGTTTACTACTGGATTTGTAAGGTCAAAATAATCGTTGCGTCCGAAAGAAATGGGTCCTGCGCCAATATTTACGATTCGTTTTCGGCTGGCAATATTATTTCCATAAATTCCGTTTCCACCAGCGTGAGCGAAGACATGATCAATGCTTGGTATATTTCCCGCCAAACCACCTTTGCCTGAAAAACTGAATTGGTCAGATAATGATTCATAGCCTGGTGTTGCTGGAGCGAAAGCCCCGAATGCTGCGGATTTATTATGGCCAAAGTAATGTGGTTGATCTGCGCCAATAATAACATTTGAATATGACCACAGGTTTTGAAAACTAGCATCCAGCACAGGTGACAATCCATTTGCCCCGACAAGTGATGAGATCTGACCTATTTTACCATCGTGTCCTGGGTAGAGTGGCAGATTGGTCGTGGGTAAATTTGTGCCAAACCAATTTCTATCTTGTAAGCCGCCGAATGGGTTAACTATTCCCACGTATCGTTGCGGCGGGTTTGCCACCTGGGCCACGGCTTTTTCGGCAGCCAGCGTTAGCATAGATGGCAACAGGGGTATTGAAAGCGTTAAACCTGAAGCAGACTTTAAAAACATGCGTCTAGATTTTAAATTTACTTCGACTGCTTTTTGGTCTTTACGAATTTTCATATTAAAACCTTACCTTTTTCCGTTTTCATTATCGCGCTGCTCTGGTTTTTGAAAAATGCTCGTGCATAGCCATTTCAATTAATGATTGCTTAATCGACATCGTTTTAAGGTTAT
>JAYTPC010000119.1:0-33867 GCA_043747425.1 Bdellovibrionales bacterium | reverse complement strand
CAAAATTCATTAATTTTTCTATTCCATAGTCTATGTTGGGGTATCGCCAAGTTGGTAAGGCAATAGATTTTGATTCTATCATTCGAAGGTTCGAGTCCTTCTACCCCATCCATTTTCTTTTTAAAGAAAATGGAAAATAAAAAACCTCAAGTCAAATTAATCAGATGCAGAGTGAGAAACGCTCACAACAAACACACAGGTATTTCAAGATATTTCAGCATATTTCAAATTATGGTAGGATTTTGGTAGGACGCAAAAACTGTCTGAACATTAATGATCAACGCCTCATAAAAATTGAAATTTAAAACGATCAAATCAAAAAGTTAAAGAAATCTGCATCCGTTACCTCGGTTTTTAATAACCGAAAAGGATGTTCTATGGGAATCGTAAAATTTGTATCGTTTGTTGTTAGGTTGGCGGGTTTCATTTTTAAAATCTCAGCTTCGAACTCACTCGGCGGTAAGTAATTCAGCGCTGAGTGAAGTCGTTCCTCGTTGTAGATCTCATCGATAAACATTGGCAAGTTTTTTATTACATCATCCAAAGTCTTTTAACTCTTTACATGAACCTCTTCCGCTTCATCGTTTTAAAGAACGATTCGATATAAGCATTTTCTAACTTATTGTTTTTATTTGGTACTTCTACATTCGGCGAATTTAGGAAAAACTTGTCTGATAAATGGTAGGGGCCAGTCTAAGTTAGTCGAACAAGCCGAGTTAACCGTAAAACGAGAATACTTGGTTCTGTGGAAAAAACAAATAGTTGATCCAAATAAGCTGGCAAAACTTTATTGGGATCAAGGCTTAACGCAAACTGAGATCGCTCGTCGTTGTAAAATACGGCGAGCCACGGTTTCAGATGCGGTTAAGCGGTTTAAACCGACTTTACTGGATTAGGAGGCTATTGTGGGTGCGATAAAATTTGTTTCGTTTGTTGTTCGGTTAGGATTTGGGTTGGCGCTGATTGGCCAACTTAAATATTGTACTTTAGTTATGATGGGAAAGGCTTCTGAGAAATCGCAGAAGGGATCATGTCATATTCGAAGTACAACCGGAGGCTGACTTCGAGTCAGCCGATGAAAAAATAAAGGTTCAGTTTTTTAGACTGAACCTTGCTGATGGACGAAGTGATTTTTAAGAAGGGATTTCAAGCTACCTTGTGCCGACTGATACCAACATTTCACAAGGTCCAGTAAAGCCTTTGTCTGCTAGTAAACCTCGTTCGATTCGGGGGGATTGATGAAGCGCCATTCAACTAAATATAAAATACTTGTAGTCGATGACGAAGAAAAAATCATTTCATCGGTCAAAGATATTTTATCTAGGCAAGCCGAAATTGAAGTTGTTGGCTGCACGACTACATCGCAAGCTTTACAGCTATTCGAAAAAAATAGTCAGCAATTTGCGTTGGTTTTAATGGACTACCGTTTGCCTGATCAGTCTGGTGCTGATGTGACCAAGTTAATATTAAAAATAAATCCTCACCAGATCGTAGCTATGTATTCTGGTGACGAGTCTCAAGAAGCAGCTATTGAGTCATGGCGTTCGGGCGCTGTCGATTTTATAGAAAAAAGATCTTCAGCTGAAGAAACAAAGAATAAAATCAACTTGTGCTTAAAAAAATATATTGAATCCTCTGAAGTGTTTCAAGATTCAACTCAGTCTGAAAACAGAGATTTGATCGAATCAGTTGGTTTGTCGGGCACGTCTGCTGAAATGGCAAAAGTTGCTTTTCTAATCAAAAAATCTGCGGGCGTTGATAGCCCTGTCTTAATCACAGGTGAATCAGGTGTCGGCAAGGAAGAGGTGGCTAAAGCTATTCACCGTCTTTCAAAAAGACAAAACATGAATTTTGTATCTGATAATATGACAGCCATTCCGAACGATCTTTTCTTTTAATGGCCTTGAACGAGATCTGTAGTCTCTTGTTAAAAACAAAAAACTTATTATCACCGGCGAGAAAAAAGGTCGTCGTTATTTATTGAAATGAGTTCAAGAAATTATCCGGCGATGTCCCTAAGTTCCTATGTGGACCTCCTAGCCGAACCTACGCCCAAGGCCCTAAATCTAGTTAACACCCAATAAGATACCCATAGATACCCATAAATTGAAAAATTTATCGACTTTATGGGTATCTATGGGTATCTTATTGGGTATATGAGAGCACCCAAAATAGACCTACTCACTAAAGAGATCGTAAGCCTTATCGGCGAGCTTGATGAGTTCAAGGGCCGATGGGCAACCACCCAAGTACTAGCACCCGACAGGCTAGCGGCACTTCGCCAGGTGGCCACGATAGAATCTGTCGGTTCCAGCACCCGTATTGAAGGTGTAAAACTCACAAATTCTGAAGTCGAAGCTCTGCTACGTGGAGTGAAAACATACTCGTTCAAATCACGCGATGAACAAGAGGTGGCCGGCTACGCGGAACTGATGGAGATGATCTTTGCATCTTTCAAAGACATTCCATTTACTGAAAACCACATCAAGCAACTGCACAGCGTTTTACTCAAGTACAGCACCAAGGACGATCGGCACCGTGGTGATTACAAGAAATTTACTAACAGCGTAGAGGCTTTCGCGCCTGACGGTAAAAGCAAGGGTGTTATTTTCCATACAGCAACACCATTTAATACTCCGTCCCTTGTGGCAGAACTTATTGATTGGACGAACACACAGATCTCTCGCAAAGAATTGCATCCACTTCTTGTGGTAGCCATATTCGTGGTCGTGTTTCTGCAAATCCATCCGTTTCAAGACGGTAATGGTCGTCTATCGCGTGGGCTCACAACTTTACTACTCTTGCAGTTGGGATATAGCTACGTGCCCTATAGTTCTTTCGAAAGAGTCATCGAGGAGAACAAAGACTCCTATTACCTGGCTCTACGCCGTGGGCAGGCTGAGCTCGATGTGATCAACACCAAAACTAAAAGTAAAATCAAGATCAAACCCGGCGGTGTGAACGAATGGCTGGAGTTCTTTCTGAAGTCCATGCAGAAACAAAAGGTCGCACTCGAAGCGAAAATGAAAGACGAATTGGTGGCGACAAAAATGCCGCACCTTTCACTTCAGATCATAGAGCTTATTAAAAGCCGTGGGGCGACCTCGATTGGTGAGGCCGTGGCCACCACAGGAGCAAACCGCAACACTGTCAAACTTCATTTAAAAAACTTGGTGGTTGATGGACATCTTGAAAAAGAAGGTGTCGGGCGCGGCATGAGGTATCGGATGCGTTCTTAACCTGTCGTACTTTGTAGTGATTTTGTGTGATTTTGCGCTGAAACCTTCGAAAAAATTTCGTGATTGTGCGGAAGCGCAAAACGGTTTCTGAAAATAAATTTATTTGCGCTCCAAACAGCACTTTTGTGGCCGTCATCGCCACAGTTTCCAGAAAGAGCGAATTGATACGTCTAAATAAATAGGATTGTTATTTTCACAGACAGTACCAAATATCTTAGTACTCTATTGTAGTTACATCGTTATTCTCTGATCGAGGCGCTGATCTTGATCAAAACATTGACGTTCGATTCTGTACAAATTCATGTATCTGCCGGACTTAGGAATATGGTCTAAATTTTGAACTGAATATGTATATGCCAACAATGGGGATAAAACTTCACTCCAGAAAAGAAAAAAAAACTGTAACGACTCATTTTGAAGATTTACTTGTTATCACCCTGGTTGTTGGAATTTTTTTACTAGCCCTACCAGTTATTAAGCGCACCTTCTTTAAAACTCGGTCCGTATCAATAGTTGCAAACCCTAGTGCATCTCACAATAAGACACAGTCCTTTAAAATTAGCGCCAACAAAAGGCCCACTGCTGCACGGCCAGAAATTAAAAATACACAGCTAAGCGTCGAAGCCCTACCAAGTTTAGAAGATCACACCGCGGCCTATGAAGTTGAAAAAAACAGAGTTCAGGTTGAAAAAGAACACCACGAACGTATCGAAAAAGAGTTTCTTATTTATAACTTAGGGCTTAGTGAAACTGAAATTACTTTGCTAACTCAAGAACAAGAAGACCATAAAAAAGAACTGCGCTACGCTCAGAAAATGTTTCAAACCAATCACCCCAATGCAACTCTTCTGAAAGAAACTGCCATTCAAAGACACGATCAATGGATGAGTTCTTTTCTTGGAGATAATGAATACCAACAGTTTGTTAACTTGAGCGGTGGAAAGCGCGACTCTTAATTATTTATTGATCTTAACCAACAAAGGGGAAAAATATGGGATGTACGGTGGGTAACAACAAATATAAAGCAGTCTTGTTTTTAGTGGCGGGTATTTTAGCTTTTTCAGAAAAAACACTTTCGGCGCCAGTATTGAGTTCAATAACTACTAATGTCAGTAGTTTCATTTATAAAAACACTGCCGGTGTTGACACTACTCATCAGTATATCTACGTCGGCGAACTTTTTAAAATGACCTTCACTGTCACAGAACCATGCCTTGTTGGTGGCTGCGTCGTTGGTCTTTTTGGCAGCGACTACGGAAAACACCTGCAGTTACCTAAAACATTTATAATTCCAGAAGGTAGCACTCAAGCAGTTCTTTCGATGGTGGTCATATCGAAGCCAAGTCTTAACTATGCTACACCAGAAATTGCATCATCTGCGTCAGTTACCGCAACTTTGAACCAACTCTCTAAAACTAGTAGAATGTCAGTTTATCCCCCGCTTGGAAACGCGGCGGCTGACGGATCCTATTTGATGACAGCGTTTGGTGCATCATCACGCACCGGAACAGGCTCAATCACAGAATCATTGAATGATTCGATGGCCAAAAACAATATGCTCTCTTTTATCAGCAGAGTTTCATTACAATGTAAAGCGGCCATTCCAAACGGAGTTCTTGTCCCAGCAACGTTGCCTGTAAGAAACGGTGAGTTTAAAGATGCAAGTGGACGCTTAACGATCACTTACACGCAAATCTTTAAATGTACGAAGTAAGTCCGCTGTAGAAAAGAATATTGTTTACAATTTTTAACACGAACAACTTATGAATTTTGTGCTGACCTTAAGTCAGCGCAAAATTTTTTTTCTGATTTTCAGATAAAAACTCAAGAGAAAATTGCCTCCCGCGATTCAAAAATAAAAATTCCCACCCGCCATAATCTCAGAGTACGCCGACATCTTCCCGTTACCCGGAATATAATGTGCTTTGAACCGAACGTCCCACTTTTTTGAAAGTGTCCATCCTTGTTCTAAAGTTATATCTGTAAAATTCGCTCTTCGTTCTGTACGACCAGCAAGGTCTGCATCAAAAACTTCGCGGACCAGAAAATGAGTTTTGAAACGCTTCGTGAATTCATAAACTGCTTCAAAATCTAAACTTGGTCCTAAACGATAACCCTTATTCAAAATTTGACCGGCTTCAGTGTAACCTGAAATAAAAAATCCAAAGACTAAGCCAGAATCCCAGCTCCAAGCTTGACCGGCCGAACCTTCGACGTGCATGACATTACAACTTTCACACTCCAAATCATGTGGAGTAAAATAATTAAAATCGAAGCCCCATGACATATCTTTTTGTACCGTATCCCGCGGAAATAGAGATTTAACTTGAAGAAAGCGTAAATTTTCGAAGGCCCATTTTTTTGATGATTCAAGATAACGGACGCGCGCTTCCAACCACTGTAACGATGCATGCGGAGTCAAACCTGTATCGTCGTTGACGAAATCTGACAGCCCCATGCGCAGACGAAAATCTTGCGCATAGCGGTCGTTCACTGTTCCAGCACTTGTCCCAACCTGCATTGTATCGTGACTTTGATCAGGCCTGGAATCTTGACTCATTTTTGATTCATCCATTAAAAAATTCTGATCATTTATTTCTGTCATTTTTGAACGAGCAATAAGAAGGCTTCGATAGAAAACTTTTTCTTCATCCGATTGTTGACCATTTTTTTCAGCCCTAATGTATTGCATGTAATCTAAAGCTGCATCAATAATTGCAGGTGATTCGATCTGAGTTTTTATTTCGACGGATCGTGATTCTAAAAGAGTTGATAATATTTTGAGTTGGTCCTGATTTAATTTATCCATGCGAAACTGCATCACTTTAAACGCCGAAGGTCTGAATTGAACTTTTGTCACAACGCCGGGTGTGTCAGCTAAAATTTTTATCGATTGTGCTGGAGAAACATACCAAGTGGTTTTGCCAATAAAATCCCACTTTGGATTCGCAATTTCTAATAGCACTAACAAGAAATAAGCACAGTTTTCATCGATAAAATAGTAACTGATATCTGCTGAATTTTGGATTTCCCAAATATGGCGAAGCATATTTTCGATTTGTTCTGGCTTGAGGTTAATATTGTACTCCCATAAATCACGATTCTCAGACTTTACATACTCGTTAACCTTGATGTAATAGGGACTGACTGTTGTTGCTCCAGGAAAACCACCGAATAGACCTTTCCAAGCATATTCAAGTGGTGATTCGTCGCTCATGGCTGCAGCGTAACTAACGCTGTAATCTAAAAGATCCCGTCTGGTCGAAGTCATCTGCTTTTTCTTAGAATTAATTCGCAAGAGTGTATGGCCGAAAATAGAAGCCGGGCTATTAGGAAATGCAGACGAATAGACAATGGCCGCAGAATCTCCAGAAAAGCCTTCAAGCCAATCTTTTAATTCTGCGCACTCTTCCAATTTTGTTTGTAAGTTAAACTGTTGACGTAGAAATCGAAATCTTTCCGGGAAAGCGCACTGGGGTGTTTGCTGAAAGCGTCCGATTTTTTGATTGGTATTAAAAAAATGAAGAGTTGCCTTTAATTCTGCTAACGGATTTGTTCTGCCATCTGCAGCTAGAAAAAATAAAGAATCTGAAATTTGGCTCTTGTACTGATGGATAAGTGCAGGTCTATAGTGTAGCAGCCGATGCCAGTACAAAGAACTTGCCACTTCTTCGATTTGGCTCTGGTTAAATTTTTGAATAGGCACTTGCGAAAAAGCCGCGATATGTACACAGGAAATCAAAAGCCCTAAATAAATTATTTTTTTCATTTAAAGCTTATTTAATATTAAATATTGTTCAGACTCACGCAATGACGCAAAGCTGGCGAACTTTGCGACAAAGATTTTACCCTTTGCAAAAACATCATAGCATTAGGCTGAGTAATCAATGATCCATAATTTGACTTGAGCGTAGCACCTAAAGCTTCGGGCTCACAATTTAATGTGATCGCCAGACCATCCAAGGCTTCACCTTTTCCAACAGCACTTTCACGCAGTAAAAATTCATAATTCGCCTCTGTGTAATGAATGACTTCACTGTCTTTTTTTACAATATTGTATCGATCACATCCTGATGTTCCCGATGTGGTACCAAAAACGCCCCCAGAAGTAGAATTCGTTGTTCCACGGGTCGAAGTTCCGGAAAGACTTTGACGACTATTTACTTTCCAACCCAATCCACACCCAGTGCTTTTATCGCCTTTTGCCGCAAACGAAGTTGTTACGAATCCTAAAATTGCAATGAACGAAAATATTTTTTCAAACATGATTTACTCCTGGTTTTTTATATAACAAAATGGACTGAGCACAACGAACTCAGTGCGGGATCTGACTTTATCAGCGTCTGTGTATCTCGTAACATCTGACCTGCATTACCTTGATCGGGGAAAAGCTGTTCATAATGAGCTTGCAAAGTCTTATTTACCTTTATGTTCGCCTCGTTGTTACAACCAAGCACTTGGGCGAATCCAACTAAGTATTCACCATTTCCTTGGGAAATTTCCAGCTCTAATTGTTTGTAATTGGCTTCGGCATAATGAATTGCTTCTTTATTTTTTCTAACAATAGAGTGATCTGCACACCCCGACGTTCCCGATGTAATAGAAGAAGAAACTGGGAAAATATAGTCGACTGCGCCTTGAGTCGTTGCGGACACCCAGGTTTTATCAGGGGCAATTTCACTGCCAAGTCCGCAGCCTAAACCTTTATCTTCGGCATTTACCGCCTGCACGATCACAGTTAAAAATATCCCGGCAAAAAATTTTGAAAAATTCATCATAACCCCTTCGCTTCTTTCATGCTTTAGTTTGGGTAAATAAAAATATGTTGTCATATAATTCCACTTGAGATTCAAATTTCAATACGTAAGTAGTGGTTCACTTGAGTTTTTTGGCGAAGAAACTAAAGGTGATGTCACGAAGTTAAGCGTGCGGTGCTTCTGCGCAACTACGGTATTGTTTGCAGTTAATTGGGATTAGTTCAGCGGGATCACTCGACCATTATTTCTTTGTTGAAAGCTAAGTAATGCTTGGTCCTAATTGCTTATTCCTGAATTAGAGTCCTAAGCACTTTTATTTTTTCTTCATTAAGGCTTTTATGGTACCAACCCAACCCGATAAAATTTGAACCGACTCGAAAAGATATAAGCCTGTTTTTTCTGTTATAAAAACTTATACTAGTGTCACCACTTGGAGCTGTTATAAACGCAGATTTACATAAGCGTTCGGTATTGTCTTTGATAAAACCAAACAAGGCCTTGGTTTTTTCTAAATCATTTATCGAATGCACTTTTTCTACTTGTTTGCCTTCTTCTAATTGCCGAACTTCGACCGAACTGACGACCTCAGCAATTTTACTGAGGTCGTCAGTTATTGATTTGCAATTACCGTCTAATATTCCCGTCACGACCGGTAGCTTCGGCTGAAGCACAGAGACTTTCCAATTGAAGTTGACCTGGCCCTCTTGAATATTTTTATCAAGGCTACAATCATTTCCTTCAAAGCATGAGATCATTTTATCCAGAGATTTAAGCATACTGGACTCTGAGCAATCATAATCAATTTTGTTATAAGTATGCGGAAACCCGAGCAAGGCGGCACTTCGTACAAATTTTCCATTATCAACAATTTTATAGACGGTGTAGTTTGCCTAAGCTTAGCAGAAAGAAATGATTTTAAGACAATTGAAAAAGTGGCCGATCTGGTCGATCGCAGCCAAGACCCCGTCGCAGAGCAAGAATTTGGTCGAAAATTGTTACCAGCTCATCAGTACATCCAAGACAAGACACTAAAATTTTATGCCAAGTACTTAGAAAAAGAATATAACCAAATCATAAAACAGAATTATTTACCAGCAGTTGGAACGTGTCGGCGTTTATTTTTTCACTTTTAGGGAACACTGATTTCTTGATATTATTTTGACTTGTTACTTTTAACCGTTAAAATGTAAACTGTGACAAAAAGAAATTCTCCGAAAGATTTGAATAGATAGAAATGCAGACGACTTTCGGCCCACTTCAGTTTTTTCCGGCACAGTTAGATGGCTCTGAAGATTTGTGTGTGGAATTTGCAATCGATACATTTGTAGAAAGTTTTGGTTCAACTGAAAAGTTTTTTAAAGATCATAGTGCAAAAGGCGAAGGCTATCTTCGATACCTTCAGCAGAAAATCGAGAAAGATCCGAATTCTGTTGTGCATATTTGGGAGTCTGACAGTTGGAAGGATTTGGGCCCACGAGCGGATTATCCGTTAGTGAACTTCATGAAGAAAAATTTCCATAATTTGGCTTCATCTAAATGATTAAATCTGACAACGGCGTCAAGCATTTCACAAATCCAGAAACTCATCTTCTCAGCGAGATTCTGTACGACACCCTTGCAGTGAATTCAGAAAACTTTAATGTGCTACTAAAACTGGGTGCGATCTATGTTAACAACGAACGCCAAGTAAAAGACAAATTCATACCCCAGAATAGTTTGTTTCGAGTGCATACAAGCCCACGCCGTTTTCTTTGCAGTTTTGACTGGAAATCTCTAATCATTTTTGAAAATGATTTTTTCTTAGTCTTAAATAAACCATCCGGCATACCAAGCCACCCGCTGAGTGACAACATCATCGAGAACGCGCTGACACAAACAAGTCTTGCGCGCGGATATCCGCTTTTTGTGACCCACCGACTTGATACTTTAACTTCCGGGTTAATAGTTTATGGAAAAAAACAGTCATTTGTGACAAATTTTAATACCCAGTTGCAGAATCGCTTCATCAAAAAACAATACGTTGCCTTGGTCGAAGGCCAAAACGAATTTCCAAATAGAATTACACATTACATGGACCCCTCACCAGGTACACCGAAGAAACTATCGGATATTACCATCGAAGGTTGGTCCGTTTGTGAATTAGAAATTGTTGCGCAAAAGAAACTTTTACTGAAGCCGAACTTAACATGGTTAAAAATAAATCTTTTAACTGGAAGAACTCATCAGATCAGAGCGCAGCTTTCATATCTGAAGACGCCGATACTAGGCGATACCATGTATGGATCTACCCAAACTTTCGCTAAAAATGCAATTGCACTTAGATCGTGTGAGATCAATTTCGTATTCAACAACAAGGTCATAAAATTTAATTTAGACGAAGAGTTTTAAGTTCCACACAAGCCGTCCCCATTTCGGAGTTACCGGCTATTCCTCACGAGGCGGAATCCCACATAGTAGTCACGATTACCAGGCGAGTTGTAGGTGCGATTACCGGAACGCAAGCACAGCGCACCGCTGGCCCAACTACCGCCACGTATTTCAGCTAATTTTAATTGAGATGGGAATTTCATTTTATTTTCAACCATATATTGACATAATGTGCCTTATAGGGCGCATTATGTCAAGTGAAGATTAAAGAACGCCTTGTTGAATACTTTTATACACCCTCTGGTAAAGCTCCAGCGAAAGACTGGCTGAACTCAGTTAAAGATAAGCTGACACAAGCCATTTTGTATAAACGTATCAGGCAAGCCTCGCTGGGAAACTTTGGCGATCACAAGTCGGTCGGCACTGGTGTTTTTGAAATGAAAATTGATTACGGACCTGGTTTTCGCATTTATTACGGCATCGTTGATGATGAAATCATACTGCTGCTGATGGGTGGCTCGAAACGCGCTCAACAAAGCGATATTGAAAAAGCAAAAGCCTACTGGATCTTATGGAAGGAAACTGTAAATGAAAGCACCAATGAATAAGCTAACAAGTTTTAACGACGATTTTATGCAGAAGCTGCGTGACCCCGAATTTGCCTCGAATTACATCATGGCGGCCATCGTAGAAAACGATCTTGATTTCTTACCCACAGCCTTGGGTGATGTCGCCAAGGCCCACGGTATGTCACGGCTTGCCGAAGGCACTGGGATCAATCGCCGTACATTGTATAAAGTTTTTGATAAGGACTCGAACCCAAGTTTTGAGCTGGTTACGCAAATAATGACCCACCTAGGTCTATCACTTCAGGTCAAACCACAACCCGTAAAGCCAAAAATCAAGCGTAAAAAGTCTGGATAAAATGACTTGTGGTGCTAAATATGGCAGGTCGCGAACTGAATAAAATAAACATTATAAATATCTTCATTTTACAATCTAAACAATCGTAATAGGTTTCCAAAAAATAATCAGCGTACTCTCAATTACAAGAAAAATAGCGCCACCAACTGCGACAGTCAATCTGACCAGCTAGTGCTGCAGCCAATACAACCGAAATCGCAAAATCTGTTAATTTATCAAAGCTCATCGTCTACCTCCGTTAAATTTATTTTTAACATTTTATGTTCTGTAGTCCTATCCTTCGATCTTTGTGACTTAAGTCTATCCCACATCGTTTTTGGATTTAAACGAAGTAACCTTGCAACTGCTTCACATGTCATTTCTTCCATTAAACGACCTGCATACTCACATAATGCCATCGTGTAGTTTTGAAAATGCGGATGTACAAAATCTATTTTTGCAGACCTAATGCCGTCATCACACAAATGACAACGTCCGCGTAGTTGTTTCAGATGAACAATCGTTTTACTAAATGAACCAACTGGCGGGCCATATATAATTCGATCTTTCCATTCATGCACAGTATCGATTGGGCCATCACATCTGTTGCACCTACAGAACCGTCGGTCCTGCTGGCAATAGATTTCATATTTTAACTCAGTTTCGCTATAAGATATCTTTTCTATAATGTTTTTTGTAGTAAACTAACCTCAACAAACAAGTGCTTGCAACCAGGGCGGGTCCATATATGTCCCTAAGTTCCACGTATTGACTCATGGTTAAACGCTCCGAACGAAATAGTTCGCACTCAGTCGCATTTAACAACGGCATAGTATTCGTAGTCCAAACCATTGTACCATGAAATTTATTCGCAATGAGGTTTTTATGAAAATGTTCTGTCGTTTTAAAATTGGGTTAATAACTTTATTTTCCACTAGCATCGCATCTGCTGAGCACGTCTTATTTTATATCAGAAGAGATGTTAATTTAAAACCACGACCTGTTTCCTCCCCCGCGCATGAAGTCAGCGCCGATGGATCAATTCGAGTTCATGTTACAACCTATTACGAAAGTACTTTTCAAACGGATTTTTATTTTATTCCAGAATCTTCGGCTCTTAAAGAGGTTTCTAATTATGGTGGATTTCAACGTAAAGACGTGGTTTGTTTAAAAGTAAATACTTCCGGCGGACGTGCGGGAACGGATGTTGAGATCCAACACCTCTATCCTAATGGCATTGCGGAAGTTCACTTCGGAGATTTCTTCGGTCAAAGAGTTTCCATTTTCAGACGCTCTGAAATTCTTCATATTTCTCAGCTTCAAGGCTGCAATCTGTCTTCAAAATAGTTTTTGAAGACAGATTTACGAAGCCAAATAGTAGTTCTGCTAATGAAGAGTTTTAATCAAAGTAAAATAAAGCGCTTCAAAATGAGATGCCTCTGATCTTGTAAAGAATAAATACAAAATCATTTAAGTAATTCTTGGTTTAAACCGACCAGACTTATATCCAGGGGTGGAATATGAAATCAGACATTGCTTTTATTAAAAGCTACATCAAATCACTGGCGGCCCTAGTATCTGTTCTGCTGGTAATGCTCAGTTTTCAGAACTGTTCTAAGACTGGATTTTCAAGTTTAACTTACGCCGAATTGGCTTCGTCTTCATCTGCTCAAAGTTACACTACAGAAGAGGAAACAGCACTTGAAGCTCAACCAAAAACATTTTCTAGTATCAGTGGTCGTAAATCCGTTTTTACTATCACTAGGCAACCTACGCATGGCGCAATTACTGCTTTTGATGTGGAAACCGGCAAATTCACTTACCAGCCGGCTTTAAAATATTTCGGTGACGATGAATTTGAATATGCCGAACGTGAAGCAGACGTTAAAGAACCACATCAAGTTCCGATTTTTATTAACGTTTTAAAAATAGCACGCGCTCCATCCATATTGACAGACACAATTGGTTTTGAAATGAACACGACGGGCACGCAATTTGAGTTAATCCTTAGTGACTATCATGATCCAACACCAAAATCATTTTTATCGTTAAATACAAGCATTATCGAAATTAAATCAGTAAACGGTCTGCTAACTTCTGTTGGAAATAATCGTTTTAAATACACACCGAATTTTAATTTTCGCGGAAACGATAAATTTGAATTTATCGCAAGAAATTCATTTGGAGAAGTTAGCAAAAAAATGGTTACCCTAATCGTAGGAAATCCATTTCAAAATCTGGAACCGTCGCTTGCTGTGCGCGGTATCGGATGCGCCACTTGCCATTTGCAATCAAGTTCAAAACTCATCACTGATTTTGGTTTCGGAAATGATTATTTTTTCGGAAAAGACGCCTTAAACGTAGCCTCTGCAAGTCCGTTTGTTCCTTCATATTCCTATTATAACGATCACGCTGGGGCTTCTTTTAAAACAGCTAACTTGAAAGAAATAATAGTACCAAACCAGAATCTTCCGTTCAAACCAGGGACTTATTTGGCAGCGACAGCCCCCGTTGCACAACGTGAAGCAATAACTGTGTCACAATATGTAAAAGCTGTTGTGCCTGCCACTGCAACCGTATCTACCAAAAATGAAATTTTTATCGGAGCACCAAGCGCAGATGTCATCAAAGCACGAACAGCACTGGGTACAGCAGAGACTGCTTATTTCAAAAATCAGGACTCATCTCCGGCGCTTTCTGGTCTTTCAAAATTGGGGACATACTTCACAGCCAGCAATTTAATTTGTGATGGTGATTTGGTCATCAATGGAACTTTATTTTTGAAAGATTTAAGCTTAACAACGAATGAAGGTTGCCGAATTATGGTGACCGGTCCTATTTTTATTAACGGCAAAATAACTTATGTGCAGCACGTTCCAAGCTCAACAAACAACACGAATTTGCAATTGGTCAGTAGCACTTGGATAAATTTAGGAGTTGGATTAACAAATTGCGAAAATGATTCAAGCTATCCAGCTGCCGCAAAAGCTTGGTACAGAACCAATTCGACGGCGATACAGGATCCAATGACTCATCGTTTGAAAGTTTACGCTGCTAAAAGTCGCTTAAACCAACAAGATGTGAATTCACTAAGAACGATTCAAAGCTCAATCGCTACATTTCAAGATGCTTCGTGCAGAAAAAGTATCTCAGGCGAATTCCCTCGCGAAGAGCATTTCGAACGGTTGCTGTTAAATGCTCCAAGAGTTGATTCCCGCTACACGGGCCAATTCACCGGTGTCATTATCGCAGAAACAGCATTGATGGGATTATCTAGTTTTTCATTTTCTTTTGATCCGGTTTTTAGTAGAGTTCCTGTACTTCCACTGTTAAGGCCTTCGGATTACTTAGTGGTGAAGTAGTTTTTTAAACATTTACGAAACAGATCAATATAATGGATGAAACGAAAAAGCCCAGAAAAAATAAATACCCTGCCGAGGGTATTACTTTAGAAATGATGGTCACCGATCTGGTGAATGTTTACGGCTGGGAACGGCTTGGCGAAAAAATAAGTATTCGTTGTTTCACCCACGATCCAAGCATCAAATCAAGCCTTACTTTTTTACGAAAAACACCGTGGGCTAAATTAGAGGTCGAAGCGCTTTACCGCTGGCGATCTGACACAGGCTGGGACCCCCGAGACGACCATAAGTGAAGCGAAACAAAGTCTACTTTCTGTTTTTCATTTTTGGGCTGCTTGCTGTTTTTTATTTCTTAAGCAAAGAATCTAACTCAGAGCTCAAAGAACCAGCAAAAATAGCTCGTCCTACAAAAAGTTTAAAAATCATTGAAGAAAAAATTCAGAAAAAAAATACTCAGCAGCCAGTTACAGTTTCTAACGTCGTAAATACAGATAAACCATGCTGGGAAAAAATTCGTGAACAGTATCAGGAAAGTCCCGATTTTTCGATAAACAGTCGCGCTGGATTATCCAGAGTCGTTGGTGAATGGTATTATGACAAAAATGCTATTGAGCCCGGAAATAATACAATTGAATCTTCAGCTCAAGGGATGTTTTTTCTGGCGCTAGCAAAAGCTGATCTTTTAAACGGAACAAAAAAAAACGTTGATTTTAAAGAGGCTCTTTCGCTTCTTGAAAAAGCTGCAGAGATAGATCCGCTGAATTCGGCACCTTTTTTATACGCAGCTATTATTGAAAACAAGCGTGGTAATAAATCCCAGGCGGAATATCTTTTGAAACAAGCTTACAGAAGTCAGTACTTTAATTCCTATGTGAAAGACTTTACGGTCGCATTATTTTCTGAAGTTAAAACACCTTCAGATCTTTTGGCGGCTCAAGATATCTGGATGACAACTCCGATACCTGATTATATTGCACTTAAAGAAATTATCGATGCACCTTCAAATACGATGTTCGCAAATCAGTTGGTGCAGGACGGTTTAAATTCCGAACGATCCAAGGTTACTGATCTCAGTTGGATCCCGATTGAATATCTGGTTGGAAAAAAAATTTTGGATAAGCATAAATTCGGCGCGAATATTCCAGACATGAAACAAATTACAGCCAATGAAATTTTAAATGAAACATCGAATTCAGTATTGGAAACGTTAAGTACAACTTGCGATCTTAATTCGTTACAAAAGCATCTTGATAAATTGCAGCGGCACTTGAATTCAATTCGGTAGGCTTTTCGATTCTTGTAAAAAAATTTACTGATAAGTAATAATAACTTGGCCATTTGTTCCGGGTGTTAATTGCAATCCACCGGTTGAAGTGGCTCCGGCCTCAGCCGCATTCCCAGGGACTGTACCCAATCCTGTGGCTGTAGAAGCGCATCCGCCCGTACATACACATGCTCCACCACCGCCGCCCCCACCGCGAATTCCTGCAGGTGTGGCATTTCCGCCAGCGACACTGCATCCGCCACCACCAGAGCCCGCTTGGCCGCCACCAGCATTCTCACTGCCACCACCGCCACCACCACCCCCGGCTTCTACAATGTTGATAGAACCTGAGTTTCTGACGACGCATGAAGAACCTCCGCCGCCTCCACCACGTTCGACTGGTCCGGCACCGCCGCCACCACCACCGCCATTTTTTCCAGAGCCACCAGAGGTACCCGTTTCAATAGGAGCACCACCAGTACCACCAGTTGCTGCTCCGTTCCCTGGCGCACCGTTAAGAATAGTACCGCCAACTCCGCCTGCAGAGCATCCTGCTCCGCCACTGCCGGCAGCCGCTCCGCCAGCACCACCGCCAGTTCCAACTGTGACAGCGAAAGTTTCGAAATAGGAAAGTTGATTTATCATTTTGACGGCGTAACCACCGCCACCACCCGGGCTGGATTTAGATGCATTTGATCCACCGCCACCGCCACCGGCGCCCCACACTTTAACGGTTATGGTGGTGCAGTATTTCGGTAAAGTGAAAGTGCCACTGGTTGTATAGGTAACTGTTGCTGACGGGCAAATACCGGTATCGCGCCAAAATGCGAAAGGTATTAAAACTTGTGTTTCTGCAAAATCTGAAATGAACGAAACAACGATATAATATTTGAAATATCGTAGGACCATATGCCAAACATTAAAGTGCGTTTCAAGATGCATCTTGACTTAATATTAACATAAAAAACTGTTTAAAAAAGCATTTAACTTGAGTACCCAACCTAAAGTTGGTTCAAGAATGTTTTCTATTTTTGATACAAATTTTAATTGTTAAAACACACAGTTCTTTTTTGCCTCAACATTTAGAAAAAAATGACTCGTTAATAAATAAGATTTTAGTCCAGCAAGTCTAGGTCTTGCTATTTTGAAGGCTCCGTGCGGCTTCATAATTGCATTTCAGTATGTGCGGATTTTCTGCTCTAAACTGAAGGAAATTATGACTGATTTTAAAAGCCAAGTTGATACACAAATAAAACTTTTGCTGAATCAAAAAAGCTATCCGTGTGTTGCCGCGATTCAGTCACTGCACCGAAAAGATTACTGCATAAAAACCTACGCAAATTTTGGAAAAATTCATCACCGTGCTACTTTACGAAATGAACTTTTGCAATTCTTAAAAAAATACCAAGAAACGAATTCGCAGTATTTTTCCCTGTGGGCTGTTTTTGAAGATAATGAAAGCTTTACTGAAGATGAATTTGAAAAACTTTTATGGAACGAACTATCTGCACTAACTTCTGATGAAACGGCAGAAGCAGATCAGGATCCACGCTTTGACAAAGATCCAGTCAGTAAAGATTTTTGTTTCTCGCTTGGCGGCAAAGCAGTTTTTGTCGTTGGACTTCATCCAAACAGTTCGCGGATGGCACGCCGATTTCCGTGGCCTGCACTTATTTTTAATGCTTACGAACAATTCGATCAGCTTATAGCCCAAGAAAAATATGAACCCATGATTGAAACAATTCGTCGCCGCGAAATTGAATTTCAAGGGGATGTCAATCCCATGGTTTTGCAGCACAATGATATTTGGGAAAGCATTCAGTTTTCTGGAAAAAACAATGATGAAAATTGGAAGTGTCCATTCCAATTTCGAAAACCAGAAACCCCTGCTTAATTTATGCAAAAGCAAAACATTCCTGCACAGACTGGCGTTGCGTTTCGTATGAAGTCTGGTGAAAGTTTAAAAATTATTGATCCTTTGGGACAACAAGTCGCCGATTTATTTTGTGCTGATGCCGCAGATGTTTCAGATACTTTTTCAAGTGGCAGAACGATCGATTACAATGATAGTATTTATTTAAAGCCCGGACATTTTTTGTACGCCCAATCTGGCAAAACATTACTAGAAATAATAGAAGACCAATCACCGGGCTGTCATGACATGCTAGTGACCCCGTGCAGTCTGCAGATGTTTCAAATGATGAATAAAAATTCTGCTTATCATCCAAGTTGCTTAAGTCATCTGACTGAATCACTTCAGCAATTTGGTATTACAGAAAAGCAAATCACATCGACGTTTAATATTTTTATGAATATCGAGCTTTCTAAATCAGGTCGTATCGAAGTAAAATCGCCGCTGTCAAAGGCTTTAGATTTTATAGTTCTGAAAGCGTGTCGCGACTTAGTCGTAGGCATTACTGCATGTTCTGATGAAGGAACCAATAATGGCACGTGCAAACCAATCGATTACGAAATTTTTTAGGTATCGAGCTTGCACCTTTGAAGTTCGTACAATCCGTTTTCAAGGAGGAAATTTTGAATACCAAATTATTTATCACGACGTGTTTAACTTCATTTTTAATATTAACCAGCTGTCAGAACAATTCTGATGATTCCCCAGATCCGGCTCCACCAACAGCTGCAGGATCTGAAGATCCACCAACCCCCGCGCCGGCTCCAACCCCAGCACCAAATCCTCAGCCAGATATGCCACTGCCAAACGGAAGATGGGGAACCGATGGATTAAGAATGATCGTACGCACCAGTTCTGTAGAAATACAGTATCCGTGCTCATTGGGTAAAATAAACGGAAAAATTAGGCCCGATAGAAATGGTCAATTCAGTCGTCGCGGAATCATTCAGTATTTTAGTAACGAAACTGGCGAGAACGAAAATTATCCCGCCGTTTTTTCTGGCATTGTAAGCCCAAATAAATCACTGATTGCACTTCGAATTAAAGCTGACGATCCACGAACTGAAGAGGAAACCCAATCCATGGATTATATATTGAAAAGAAATTTCGAACCGCCAGGATGGGTTTGTACATTTTAAGAAAGTTCTAATTAAGACTTTCTGAAACTTTGTTATCAAAATGTTGATAAAACTTTTGCAACTTACTTTTAATGACAGGATTTGCATTCATAGCCCGAGCACTTGCGCTAAGACCATCGGACGAATCCATCTGCAGTAATGACAAAGCCAACATACCCTGATTTAGCGACAGCTGTGATGCAACGACTTGACCCGTTAGCCGACCAGTTACATGCATGCCTTCCATCCAACCCAATTTCTGACTGTAAAGATAGTCGGCTCCGGAGTGCTGTTTTTCCAGACGATTTAGTTCTGGCAAAATCATTTCCGGCGCAGCCACAGCAGCCATAACTAATGCATACGGAGCAAATGCTCCGTCCCAAAGTTTACGTAAAACAGGATCATTCACGTCTGCATTATCAGAACTTACCAAGGACAGATTGCCGCCCTTATCGCGGTAAATCGAGCCTTCGCCTTGATAGATGCTTTCATGGGTACCGACTCGAATTGCCGAATGCGAAGCTGGAGTTGTTAAGTTTCTTCTGCGCCCATCGGCAATCATAAAGTGGGCTTTATTTTTGAATAATTTTTCAAGACTGCGTGAGTATAAATTTTCGTTCGCAAAAATACGTGGAAAAAATAACTGAAATGCAGATCCATCCCAAAGTTTTAGAAGCGGACCTTCAGGACTTCGAAAAATCTCTAATTTCAGCTGGCTGAAAGCTTTATTTAAAAATTCTGCATCATTGGTGATGCTTTTAAAAAGTCCAAGTGCATAGCCTGCACTGTAAAGCAATCTTGCTTCAGATCCTAAATTTGCGAAATTGTATGTTTCTCGAATCCATTGGTCGTTTTCTTTTCTTAAATTTCCACCGATAAGTCCACTCTGGCGGTCGTAATAAATGCTAAAGTCCATACGTTTAAAAAGATTTAATGCCTTTTTTCCCAGTGCATTTCCTGAGTTCGTTTCACTTATCGTCCATAGCGCTATGGCTAAATGAAGATTATCAATCGAAGACACACTTGAATCTTTGATTAATGGCTTTTTGGTATCGGATGAGTAGCGACTGAAAAATAATCCGGTAGGTGCGTGAAAATCAACTTTTTTCAAAGTATCTAAAGTTCGGTTTAAATTTTCAAAAGCTAACTGCTTGTATTTCAATTGATTTAAAAGCTCGGTGTGAATCAAAAGATCTGCAGCTATATTTGTCGGCGATGTGTCCGGGTTCAATGTTACGATTTCAAACGATTTATCAATATTATTTTTTATCCAAACAGCATCACGAAGAAGTCCGTTCTGACCACGCATCAGATTTAAACTATTTAACGTCGTTTCTAAATAGCGATTCACAGTAATTTGTGCGGACGTGCTTATTTTTGCACTCGGAAACAAATATCGACATGCTGAAACATTAGCAAACGTTGTCGCCGAGTTGAACACGCTTAGGAACATTATCAGGCTAAAAATTATTTTTTTTCTCATTGCTATATCTACAGCAAACGCCGGACCGTCACTTCGACTCAATATGAGACAAAGTGATTTCATCATGCAATTCATTTTTCATATCAGCAAAACAATTATCGTCGACGTCCGAAAAGTAAATTTAACAAAACCAATACCACGATAGCACCTAGGACAGCGCCGATAAACCCTGCAGGCTCTCCGACTTGGTATATTCCTAAAGCTTGTCCCAAGTACGATCCCACAAATGCTCCGGCGATCCCCACCAATGTGGTTACTATAAAACCCATACGGTCATCACCGGGTTTAAAAAAGCGTGCAACCAAACCAACTAAAAAACCTATGAAAATAGTGCTGATAATTCCCATAAAAACTCCTTTATATTAAAATCTAAATTACAGTAACAGAAAAAATATTAAAATTTCATCTTTTTTTTAATTTATATAGACTAATTCAAAATGAAATCTATTCTCAGGTTATGAAAAAAACGAAATTTAATACTTATGATCCATTCACTAATAATTTTTTACAAACCTATCCGTATTTAAATTCAGATGAAATTGAATCGCAAGTGACCTGCGCGTTTAGAGCATATAACGATAATAAATTTAAATCCGTTTCGATAAAAGCATTACAATTGCAAAAACTAGCTGCTGCTTTTCGAAGTCATGCCGCGCCACTTGCTAAAATAATGACTGAGGAAACTGGAAAACCAATTAAAAGTTCATTCGATGAAATCGAAAAATCTGCAAAGACATATGATTATTTTTCTGAAAATTTAGAAACACTGCTGGGTGCAGAATCTATTGTTTCAAACTATTCTAAAACGGTCGTCGTTAAAGATTCTGTGGGCCCAATCTTAGCCATAATGCCTTGGAATTTTCCACTTTGGCAGTTAACGCGCTTTGCAGCGCCTTCGGTTGGAATCGGTAATCCGATTTTGCTGAAGCACGCTGAAATAACCGCTGGTACTGCCAAATTAATAACGGATATTTTTAATGAAGTCGAACCTGGTTTAATTTTGAATATGTGTATCGATCACGATCAAGCGAGCAAATTAATTGCAGACCCAAGGGTTCGTGGCTTAACTTTAACCGGAAGCACTACCGCTGGACGTGCTGTTGCAGAAACTGCAGGTAAATATTTAAAGAAAAGTGTGCTTGAACTGGGTGGCAGTGATGCCTACGTCGTTTTCAAAGATGCAGATATTAAAAATGCTGCCTTCATCTGCGCCGAGGCTCGAATGGTAAATAACGGTCAAAGTTGCATTGCTGGAAAACGATTTGTCGTTGAAAAATCGATATTTGCAGAATTCAGTGATCAGTTTAATTTAGAATTAAAAAAGTATGTTTTTGATGATCCAAAAAAAATTGAAACCCGGGTTGGAACCTTAGCTGCTAAAAAATTCCAACAGAAGTTACTGGAACAGTGTAAATCTTTAGAGCATACCGGATCAGCTAAAAAAATATTTGATTTAGCTGATTCCTTAAATTATGACTTCGCTTCTGCCGATGCGTTTTTCCCAACCAGGACTTATCACGTTGAAAAAACAGAACCAAAACTTTTCAATGAAGAGTTTTTTGGACCTGTGGCATTGCTGACAACTTTTGAAACTGAATCCGAAGCACTCAGCTTAGCCAATAGATCTGTTTTTGGTCTGGGCGGCGCTGTTTTTTCAAGTGATATAGTACGTGCTGAAAATTTTGCCAGAAAAATGGAGGCAGGCTTCATAGCTATTAATGACTTTGTTAAATCAGCACCGAACTTACCATTCGGAGGTGTTAAAGATTCCGGTTTTGGCCGCGAACTTGGTCTTTATGGGTTTAATGAATTTTGCAATATCAAAACACTAGGCTTTCATTAAAAGCTGTTTTATTCTTATTCCATGAAATTACTTTTAAGTAACTTAAGCTCAGCCCTTTTGAAATTCCACAGAGGGTTACTCGTTTACCAAACAGATCTAGTGGAAAAAATAGATGAGCGAAAATATTTGCCATATGATTTGTTAAATTTATCATTGAATGATGCACGCTTTTCTTGGCTTCGAAAATTTTCTGAAATCATTGTACAGATTGATACCATTGTTGATGATAAAAAGAATACTCCCTTTGATGCTGCTTCCATTGTTACGGCAGTAAAAAAATTAGTAAGCTTGGATGGCTTAACACAAAAAGATGAAATGCTTTCAGCACTCAAAGCGGATTCATCGATCATGATTCCTTTGGGAGAAGTTAGAAAATGCATACTTGCCCTTGAAGCCGCACTGAAAGAAAATCAGATTTAGTTGTTTACATTCACTTTTTTTGACATAAAAAGGTTCGTAATCTCGAAACCAAAAGAATCATAAAGAGCTCTTGCTGTGTAATTGTACCCCAGCACATGCAAACTGATTTCGTTTAAACCTAATCTTTTGGTTTCGGACTCAAGCCACGTCAGAATTATTTTACTGTAACCTTTTCCGCGAAAACTTTCCTCGACTAAAATGTCATATATAAATACTTTTTTCTGGTTTAGTTCATCACGAATGCCGAACCATAAATATCCAACAGGCTCATGCATTTTATTTTTTAAGTGATACACGTAGTGATCTTTTGTATTTATTCCATCAGGAAGGTGTTTACCAATAGCTGCTTTGGCCATTATTAACCATTCATCAATTGCAGTTCCTGTATCCTCAGCATGCTGTTTCGCGAATTCCAAAAGGCTTCGATCGTAAAATTTTTTGAACTCTGTTTCATTCATTTTCATCATTTGCATTTATAACTTCTTTGCTAGTCTTTTTTTAGAACTTCGGTCAATGTCTGAAGTTGTCTTTTAAGATCAAAGACTTCTTTTTCTTTCATATGCAGTTTACAAAAAATTTGTTGTGGAATTTTTGCTGCCGCTTTCTGCATGTTTTTACCTGCCACTGAAAGCTGAACGCAAACGCTACGTTGATCTGCAGAAGTGCGATTTTTTTTGACCAGACCCTTTGCCTGCAGCTTTTTCAAAAGCGGAGACAACGTCCCAGAATCTAGATGCAGAATTGCGCCGAGTTGCTTTACCGACTGATCATCAGACTGCCAAAGTGCTGATAAAACTAAAAATTGTGGATATGTAATATCGAGATGTTTAAGATAAACGTCATAGGACTGAACAATCATCCTGGAGGAAGAATAAAGCGCAAAACAAAGCTGTTGATCCAAATGCAGCGCATTTGATTTAGTATTAAGATATTTCTTCATGCAACTGATCGTACTCACTTTTGTTTAATACTGCAACACCCCTATTAAGAAAATAAAATTAGATTGTATACAATTTAATTGTGTGACATCATTTACGAACAACCTACCCACACAAAAGGAATCAAAATGACTCATATTGAAAAACTACTTTACACAGCAGCTGCTTCAGCAACTGGTGGAAGAGAAGGTCTTGCAAAATCTACCGATGGACTTTTAGAAATTAGACTTTCAACTCCGAAAGAACTTGGCGGAGCTGGCGGTTCAGGAACGAATCCAGAGCAACTTTTCGCAGCGGGCTATTCGGCGTGTTTTCTTGGTGCGTTAAAATTCGTGGCTTCGCAGCAAAAAATCAAGTTGCCGGATGATGTTAAGATTATGGGACACGTTGGAATTGGTCCGATTCCGACTGGTTTTGGTATTGAGACTGAACTGCAAATATCAATTCCAGGAATGAATAAAGAAGAAGCGAAAACCCTGGTCGACAAGGCTCATATCGTTTGTCCTTATTCCAACGCGACCCGTGACAACATGAAAGTAATCTTAACAATTCTGTGATCTAGACCAAAGTTTGAACCGAAATTATTTCGTGTCAGAAAATATGACACGAAATAATTTTCTAACCCGACCCTGGGTTGACTAAAATAAATTTTACGGTAGGCTTTCTAAGTCGTCAGATTTTCTGGCACAAAAAAAACACACTAAGGAAAAGGTCTATATGAAAACAATTTTAGCAACACTAGTAATGGTTATGGGATTATCAGCTTTCGCAGCAACTGAAAAAACAGTTATGGTTGGCGGAGCAGCAATGCTTCCTTCAAAAGATATCGTTGATAACGCAGTAAACTCTAAAGATCACACAACATTAGTTGCAGCAGTAAAAGCAGCTAGCCTTGTAGACACTTTGAAAAGTGCTGGTCCTTTCACAGTATTTGCTCCAACAAATGAGGCGTTTGCAAAATTACCAGCTGGAACTGTTGAAGGTCTTTTAAAGCCTGAAGCAAAACCAACTTTAACTAAAATTTTAACTTACCACGTAGTTGCTGGTAAAATGGATTCAAAAGAAATCGCTGCTATGATCAAAAAAGGCAAAGGCACTGCGACTTTCAAAACTGTAGCTGGTGGAACGTTAACTGCTACAATGAAAGGTACTGCTTTGACTTTGACTGATGAAAAAGGCGGAACTTCTACAGTAACAATCGCAAACGTTTACCAAAAAAATGGCGTAATCCACGTTGTTGATTCAGTTGTAATGCCTAACTAATTTTTTATTAAATTTAGTTTTAAAAAACCCTCACCGACTGGTCGAGGGTTTTTTTCGTCTCAAATCGGGAAAAAGATAATTCATTTCCTCAGTTCTTTATCGTCCAGTTATACTGAAGCTGGTTCGGGGGAGATATGAATTTATCTAAATCCGTTGGTGTCAGCATATCTTTATTAAGTATGTGCGTGTGTATAGTGTTTTTTCAGAATTGCGAAACAAAACCTTTTGTCATGAAGCAGGTGGGTCAGACTGATCTTTCCAGTGCATCTGGAGAAATAAACCAACCAGTTCCAGCATTACCAATCACCGGCCAGCAACCGTCTGCTGATCCGACGAAACTAATAACCGATAGCATCTTTGCACCAGCCAGTTTTTGGTACACAGCTATTCCAGAAAATGCACCGCTACACGCAAATTCCGCCAACATGGCTTTAGATTTTGTTCGCCAAAGAAATACTTTTTATAATTCCGTTGCTGCGAACACGACCAACTATACAAGCCCGGTTTTTTATGTTCCTGCTGGCACGCCCGTAATCAAAGTCACGCAGTGGGACTGTCAGAACAAAGGTTACCTAGATAAAACTTTAGCCGTTATGTGGGCGCAAGTCCCGGTTCCTGCAAATGCTTCAGCCTCTAACGGCACAGATATGGAAATGAGCATCTATCAGGCCTCTACAGACACACTTTGGGAATTTTGGAAGATGCGAAAAAACAGCACGACTGGCAACTGGGAAGGCTGTTGGGGTGGAAGATTGCAAAACGTTTCTAAAGCTCAGGGTCGATTTCCAAGTTACTATGGAACGACAGCAACCAGTCTGCCATTCGTTGGCGGACAGATTACAGCCGAAGAGCTTTCACGCGGAGAAATTCGTCATGCTATTGGTGTCGCGATGGTTGAGTTAGCTGCTTGGAATGTTGTTTCTTGGCCTGCATACCGGTCCGATGGAAATGGTCGCGGAATTATTCCCGAGGGTTTACGCTTTCGGTTAGATCCAACAATTAATGTGGATGCTCTTAACATTCACCCGATTGCCAAAATGGTTGCTAAAGCAGGACAAAAATATGGTTTCGTTATTTGGGATACGGCCGGAGCAGTCTCAGTCCGATTTCAAAATGTTGTTTCCTACACTTCGTTAGGATTAGCGAACCCTTACACCCAGTTGTTCAATGGAACGGCTAGCTATGCCCTGTTGAACGGTATTCCTTGGGATAAGCTTCAGTTTCTGCCAATGAACTATGGAAAACCAGTACCGTAAATTTAAAAGCTAGTAAAGCGCAAGCTGCGTGAAGGTAATTCTCAACTAGATATTTTAAAAATTCAGCATCATTGTGTGTGGCTGAAATCTCGTCCAGTAGCAGTAGCCTTCCGCCCTGCCCTTCGTAAATTGCATCCATCCCATAATGAATTTGTAAATGCCGAAGCTTCTAGAGCGGTGACAATTAACCTGCGGGTATTCATTTATTAGACACTCATTTTAGGCTCAAAATCATCAAAATGATTTAAAACTCGGAACTTTAATTGCTCATCATCCATCGTGGAACGAAAACACAAAACACTAACCCCCCCCGAGGAGTCCCCGATGAAGTCTCGTTTTTTAACCCATGCCATTTTGATATCTTTAATATCAGCATCTGTGGTTCATGGCGCTGAGTCTGCACCATGGTTAACTATCGACGGCCAAGCCAATTTCGATATCAGAAATTCTTCGACACAGGATTATGAAAATAATTTACGTGTGCAAGACGCTGATATACGCTTTGAATTTTTAGTTCATGAAGGTATTAAGATGGTCATCAAAACGGAATTACAACAGCGATTAGATCCAACTTTACGAAATAATAAGTTCGATTTAGAACGAGCCATCGATGAAGCTTATATCCGTATCGAAACAGATAAGGTTTCTAATTTGCCAAAAGCTGTTGTTACGTTTGGACGTCATGGCATGGCTTACGGACAAAATTATCATGAATTACCAATGTACAAAGATGCCTTGATGGATGGATTGACAAAGCAAACAGACGTCATTGGTTTAACAGTGCAACTTCCTGCAGATTTTTTCAAAATTGTAGATTCAGCGGCTATTTCCGTTTTTGAAGCTGGTGCTGGCGATTTACGTATTTCTGGAGAAAAAGGAGCAAGCTTTCGTGTAACGAAAAAGATTTCTGATCAGTTAACTTCACAAATGTCAGCTTTGATAAAAGAAAATAAAGATGGTGCAGATGCAGAAAAACGCGGAAGTGTTGGTCTAATATTTACAACAAAAGATGGCAAAAGAAAAATCTGGGCAGAAGGCATCGTGATTGATGACAACCCTAAGTATGATTCGACCGTCGGTCTTCAAGTTGGCGCCTCTTCGCAACTGGGAATCGGAACAATCGTTGTTGAGTATGAATACTTACGTGATCAAGCTCAAGAAATCGCAGCAGCCTACAATATGCCTGTTGGATCATGGTTAGTACTTAGTCCTGAAATTCGTCGCAGACACGATTTAACTGGAACAAAAGAAGATGAAACAGTTGTAGGAATTAGAGCCCGCCTTAAAGCTCATCTTGAAGTGAAGCACAATTTATTAACTGGTAAGAAAAAATAGTCAGAAAAATTTTGATGAGATTGCAAGGCCAACAAAAGAAAAAAAAGAGGACCCTTATGTTAAAAAAAATCTGTCTTCTGGTAATAATGTTTGTCGGTTGCGTGTCCCAAGCGCAAACGACGGCCTTGCAAGATCTTATGCTTAGCTTTGGAATGATTCCAGATCCGCACGTGCAAATTTGTCCTGAAGTCACACAAATTGACTATGATTCTTCGGCGGAAAGTTTATGGCTACAGGCCCAGGGCGCATCAGGCCTTTATAACAAGTGCAAAGCAGCCCAGTATTACAGAAGTCTGCTGATAGCTCATCCGAACAGTTCTTATTACAAAGAAGCTTATAGAGGCTATATCCAAGTCTTTTTGAAGGCCCAAGATTATGTAATGGCCATGAACAAAGGTAACGAATACTTGGAAACTAACGCTGGTAAGAACGATTCAGAATACATTCATCTGTTAGTGCTTCGTGCTGTTCAAGGTGAAATACGCCAAAGATCAATCAGTAAACAAAAAACTGAATTTGTAGCTTACAGCTTAGGAATTGATTCTGAGCAAAACGAGACAACCCCATTTTTATTAAATTTAAAATACCGATCGTTTCTAGATCAGTTCCCCCAATCAAAATATATTCCTGAAGTTTTGGGAATGATGAATGAATCTAGGCAACTGTACGGCCAGAAGATTTTAGCAGACGCCAGAGAAGCTTTATTGAAAGATGATTTTTCAACTGCTTTCATTAAATACGATATCATTTTAAAGTGGGGACCTGTTGTCGCGGTTTTTTCAGAAGCCATGTATGAAATGACTCAGTATCATTTCCATCTTGCATGGATCATTTCTGACAAAAATCTTTTAAGTGATTATAAGCTTAATCTTTTACTACAAAAAGAAATGTTCACTCCAATTTCTGCAGCCGAAAGATCTGCCTTGTCCAACAAAACCAAAGATAAAGCTATGCAGTACCTTGAACAAATGACTTTAAAATTACCGACTGATAAATGGACGACACAAGCTAAGACAAGCTGTGTACAAATGAAATTTTGTAATTAACTGGCGTTGGCAATACAGCCATTGAAAAACCCAGCACTAGATTACCCGTGAAATGTTTTGAAATAATTCCGGCCATGGCCCCGGCTTCTATCTGTGGAATTTTTCCCGTATCGGTGATAATCGAAACTACCTGTCCATTGAATCTTTCTGAATAGAAAATGCAGCCGTTTTCTTTATTGAATTTTTTTAACATTTTTTCTCATCCAGCTAACTCTCGGACAATAATAAAGTGGACTTTATTTAGTTTTGGTCCATTCTCTGATTAAAAAACGCATCAAACTGAGACCTGGGGCACAGCTATTGCAATTTGTTTTAGTCACCAAAATAAATGGAGATTTTTTAAATCTTTATTTAAACCAACAAGGAGAAAAAATGAAAAAATTATTTATAGCTGCTCTTATTTGCACAGGTAGCCTGTGCGCATCCGCTGATAACTTTGGCGGGGGCAACGGTGACCAAGACCAAGATAATGACCAAAAAGAAGAATCTAGCTGTGTCTGGCACTGCTATGCAGATAACGCAATCCAAAAAGGATTCATGGGGCATTCTTCTAGCAAATCATCAGCTATGAAAAAGGCGATGGCGCAATGTGAAATTGCCTCGCAACTGCCATGTTTTGAAAGTGTTTGCCGAAAACAATAAAGCCAAAAAAGAAAATGGAGTTTGATTTCTCAAACTCCACTTTTTCAAAAGACGCTATTTTAATTAAACCTATCGGCAGTCTTTCGATTTGAACAACACTTTTATCGCACTTTCACCGTTACCCGCGACGATTGTTTTCGTACTAATTTTGTTAACGCCTGCAATTAAATATGGTTTCACATCTATATTTAAATTCATGCTCCAACTGGTGCTTAACTCGGGTACCGAGAATCCAGTAGCAGAATATTGAACCTTGCCGTCAGTGGATAGAATCAATCTGTCTCCACCTTTTGGACCCACGTAAACTGTTTTTCCATTTATAGTTAATAGAAACCAGTCATCGAATGATGCTTTTGTTAAAATCATCTCGGAAACAGCATCGATTGTTGGTAAGTCAAAGCTGAGTTCTCTTTCGTAAATCTTTCCCAATTTCACGTCGCCAGGCCAGTAGTTGTCTGCAAACGTACCAAATTCCAAAATCGAGAATTCTGTCGCGGTCTTTGCGGGCTCAACATAGACACGCATATCACCTTGGACGTTTCTGATTTGTTGACACAAATTTTCAACTTTTGGTGGGATTACTTCTTTGACGACACACGAAGAATTCGTGAATTCTCCTGACAAAACTCCATCAGAGCAAACTCTGCTTTGCTTCGCACAAGCGGTGCTTGTAGCTTCGGCGTAAGCATCAACACTTTGCCCGTGGGCGATGTTTAGCCCGTTGAACAAACAAGATTTCGCAACGTCAGTGGCGCAACTTGCAAAGGCATTTTGTCCGCTAAGAACGCCGTTTGAGCATACTCGATTTTCGCTGACACAGGTCTTATCAAAGGCAACAGATGAGGATGGGAAGGCAATTACGGTTGCGCTGTGCTTTATTGTTTGACCGTTGAACAAACAAGCCATCGGAGCACCGACTTCGCATGAACCGAATTTTTCCTGCCCAGATAAGACACCGTTGTCACATTTTCTAAGTTCAGGCACACACGCTTTACCGAAAGCAACTGTCGAATTTGCAAACGCTGCCACTGTGTCACCGTGTTTTATTGTTTGGCCGTTAAACAAACAAGCGGATGGAACACCAACATCACACGTTGCGAAAGAGTAGGTTCCGGAAAGAACCCCAGCCTGGCAAGCACGTTCTTCCGACGAACATGATTCCCCGTATGGAACTGAAGATGCCAAAAAAGTCTGAACGCTTTGACCGTCAACGATTTCTTTACCATCGAATAGACATTTAGCAGCTTCAACTGCACATCCATCCGTGCCGCCGTTGTCGCAACTGAGTGCTGAAAACTTGGAAGCAATATCATCCACTGCGATTTTTGATTGGGAACAATTCTGAAATAAAAAAGTTGTAGCAGTCAGTAACATTATGAAAAACAAGATAACTGTTTTCTTTTTATAAAATGATAGCATTTATATTCCCCCCTCAGAGATATATGCTTCTAATCATATAGCGAAGCCTAAATTTGTCTTTAAAAAATTCAAAATCTAGCCAATACGTTTCGGTTTGAGCCTTTTATGGAATAAAAGTCTCATAATTAGCCTTCGCCAAAGCCAATTGCTGATTAAAATCTAAATGGACCGAGTCTTTATACGGCTGATACATATTCATCGATAGAAACCCAGGGACCATCTTAGCTTGAGTGCCTGCGGCACCATGACATCCCAGGCAACTTGTACGCGGATTATCTGCAGGGCCGTTTAAGCGATTTCCAGCCCCGTTTGTGAATGAACCCGGAAATACAATCGTATCCATGGTGCTAGGGTTATCATAACCCGTTTGGACACCAATCGGCCGCATTTTCAAAAGCTCTTTTGGCAAGCCTCGAACTGATTTTATCGGAAATTCCAAGCCGCCCAAAAGTTCTTTGTATTCTTTGTCGTAGTCATAGGTTTCATCATAATAAAAACCGGTCATGACCCAATTGTTTAATGCTGGGCTGACACCACGTAGCGATGAGTCTTTAACGGCGATATCCATTTGAATATGTTTCACCTTGCGGATAGTTCGATCTGTACTGCCGACTTCGCTGACGTGTGCATTCCAAGTGTAAGAATTTTCGATCTCAGGAAATTTCGCCGTCGTAAATAAAATTTTTGCAATAAAAGTTTCGTTCCAAAAAACACCTTTATCAAATTCAGGAATGGCTTTCGGCTGACTTTCAGAACCAAAAACATCCTGAATTGTTCGGCAGCCTTCAGCATTAAAATAAGCGACGCCCCAATTTGTACCGGGCGTGGTGTTTTTAAATGCGGGAATCGATGTTGAACTTCTTAAATCTCTTTCCTGAGTTAGACCATGAATCGCTTCTCGGCCATAAACGCCTGTATTCAGCCAAGGCATATGACACCAATATCGATTTGAATTCGCAGCTATAAAGTTAAAATCATTTTTCTTCACGTTTTGATTGGCCATATCTTCATAAAAATACTTTTGAGCTAATAGCGAAAACAAAAGGGCTTCTTTGGGATCACGCAGATTAAGACCACGCCACGGTTTTTCTGTTATCGCCGCAGGAATTTTCTCAAAATCTGCTTTCAATTTAAATTCTGGATATTGTTTTGGATTGATCCTGGCTTTGTGCAGTTGTAGAAAACCAGTTTCAGCTTTGGCTGAAACCTCACTAGCCTCATTCGATGGAATTCTTACTGGCTTCGATTTGGTTTTTCCAACCGAATCAGCCAGTGTTGATTTTCCAGATAGACAGTGCCCCAGACGAAAGAATAAATTGCCACGACGAGCGTGATTTAATTTTATACCCAGTCTTCGGCCATCACTGCTAGCTTTTGTTTGCACTGGTTTAGATAAATTTCGAACAGCGACAGATTTATTTTCAGCATCAAAGAAAAGTTTCTTTACCGCCTGAGCATTGCCAAAAAAACACGCCGAATGCAGCAATCCGCGCGAAGAAATCCCCACGGTGTTGGCATAATACATTTTAATCAAATAATCTTCTCGGCCACCACTGCTAAAACCATTTTGCAATCCGGACCAGCGTTCTATATTTATTTCTTCATTAGAAATAACATTTTTTAAATATGAGGAATAAACCAGTCTTGGAATTTCAGAACTGATACTATCAACTTCTGATGCCGGAACTCGCTCAGAAAGATCCACATTTTTTTTCACTGGCGTACAGCTAAGAAAAACAAAAAAGCACATCGTTAAAAAAAATATTTTCTTCATGGTCTAAGGATAGATGAAAGTGAAAACAATATCTTTTTGTATTTTTAAACTAAACCTAATTACTAGATGAAAGTCGAAGCCAATACGAGTTTCAATTACTAACTAATTTTTTCTTGTACGCATGAGCCCGAAGAGCCCAGCCTTGAGTCTGGTAAAATTTCATGCCCTTGCTGTTTTCAATACCGGTGCACAATCGCATTCCTTTGCAGTTATTTGCGCTAGCAACAGATTCTGCATATTTCAAAAGTTCGGCACCAATGCCTTTAGAACGGTGCTGTTCATCGGTAACTAAATCATCGATGTACAAATGTTTTCCATGCACAAAATCGTGTAAAAATCGATAACCCATCAGTCCAACAATTTGACCCAGGTTTTTTGCAGCAACTAACACATAGTTTTCACGTGCATGAGCTTCCTGATAAACATTCAAAAAGTCTTCTCGTGTTAAGTTGATCCGCAGTTGTTTCATCAGGGGGTAACAAAGGGCTAACTCTTCAGTAGTATCGATGATTTTGATTTCAGTTAAACTCACAGTCATAAAAATCTTGTACTTCTTCTAAATAAGCTGCGCAACGTAAACTAGGGCCTCCGCAGAGTTCAACCACGAAGGTAATCAAGAGTCTATGGTGACAGGATTAGAAAATTCTATTTTGCGAAATTTTTTATCTGTTTTTTTAAATTTATAATTTCATTTTTTAAATCAGCAACATCGGATTCAATTGTGCTGTTTGAAGCCATCACAACTCGACCTTTTGAATCCACTGTAATATCTGCGCAACGGTATGTTCCAGCAACAGTTCCACTGTTTGCTAAAATCAATGCACCTGTATTCGTAAGCATGGCATCTCCGTATATTTTGCGGGCTTGTGGTTTATTCGCAGCATTGCCAACAAGAATAGTACCGCTAGGTAGTGTTGCTAATGGCACTTGCATTGGAATATCACTTTGAGCAAAAACAACTCCACTGAACAAAATCAAAACGAAAAATAATTTCATAAAAACCCCTTTTTTATTAATCTTAAGGATAAGTCGAAATATTTAATGCAGTCTATAAAATACGCTCTAGGGAGCCGCATTAGCAAAAGAGAAACTCCAAAAATGGTGACTTAAATGAATCCGCGACTATTTATTTCGTAGCTATTTATTTTGAGATGACTTGCGGTTAAAGCCTAATGGCGGAAAGCGAGGGATTCGAACCCTCGAGCCCCGCGAAGGGCTGCCAGTTTTCAAGACTGGTGTATTCAACCGCTCTACCAACTTTCCGTTGTTAGTTCTATTGGATTTGAGAGGCTGTTTCAATGAGTTTTTGCTCGCCGCGCCGCTTCTATAGTGACCTCTTAAAATTGCATCTAGATCAAAAAATTACTTAATTTCGGTTTTATTTCCCATATAGCTTTGTAGAACTTTCGGAATAGCGACAGTACCGTCTTCACGCTGATAGTTTTCAAGAACAGCCACTATTGTGCGACCCACCGCCAGACCGCTACCGTTCAGAGTGTGCACAAACTGGGGCTTGCTGCCGTCTT